>JALSLJ010000056.1 GCA_026988315.1 Sulfurimonas sp.
CACTACAAGTGGAGTCACAAAATATGTAAACTCTAATTTTTTAGCCTTTTTAGGTGCTTCTGGACTCAAAAAAAAGATGAGACTTTATGGATTTAGAGGTGTGAGAAATGTTATGGAATTATTTGGGATATAATTATAATTTGATATTTATTTGATAATATTGTAGTATTCTTGAAATTTTACAAGGAATTACAAAAATGAAAAAAATACTTACATCTACAATAACAACAATGTTATTGCTTACAAACATATATGCTGAGACTACAACTTGTGATGCAGTTGACACTGTAAATACGAGTATTACATCTCTAACCACTGCAGTTGAAGGACAACAGGTTTTAGTTTCTAAGCTCTCTGATGACATAGGGGTAATGGCTGATAGAATTGGAACAATGGCTGATAAAATTGTTGCAACAGAGACTTTACTTGCAAACACTCTCATTGTTTTAACAGGAAATGCAGATTTAGGAACATCAAGCAGTTCAACAAATAGTGTCGTTTTAACAAGTCCACTTGATGGCTCTAGTGTGAGTAAAACTACACCACCTACTATTGAACTCTCCAGTTCAGCTACTACATACTTACTTTATGCTTCAAATGAACCAACTTTTAGTGATGCAACGACTATCTCTCTTTACATAGTTTCAGCAGCTTCTCTTAGTACATCTTGGAATCAAGTAGTAAATTTTTCTGGAACAAACACTGATGTATATATAGCTGTTAAAAGCATAGATGCAAACAATCAAATATCTTCTCTCTCAAACGGAGTTAAGTTAACTTGGCAATAAAAGGCTAAATAATGAGTAAAATAATAATTTTATATATACTGAGCATTTCTATATTTTTTAGTGGGTGCTCTAAAGATGACAATTCAGATACCACATCCGCAAATGAGATTTCTGTAGATGCAGAGATAGTTAAAGTATCAGCTATGAAGATTAACGACCTTACACTCAAAGTAGATCAAAACACTTATGATACTACATCTAAAATGTATAAAGATATAAATAAAACACTACAAGCCTTTGATAAAATGAGTCAAAGTGTTTTAAATACCTTAGACAATGGGATGAAACTAGCAAATACCTTAGCGCAACCTTTTAAAATCTCAGATGACTACACAACCCTTTTTGCACTAGAGAACAATTATACAGCAACTACTCCAGCCTTTACTATGTCACTAAGCGCTAATAAAACATACTTCTTACTTTCATCTCAGACTAAATTTTATGTTGAAAACAAAACCATAAAAACTTACTTTAAAGATGCAAGTACACTCTCAGGTGGATGGACTAGAGCTATCTCTATGGCTGATAAGAACAAAGACTTATATTTAAAAATAGTAGAGATTTTTTCTGATGGAACAAGCAAAAAAGTCACCAATAGCTTTCTTATAAAAAGCACAGAGTTACAAGCTTTATAAGGCTTGTAAACTAAAATTTACCAACACTTTACCTTTTTTTAACCACAAAAAAGATATAATCGAAAAATTATAAAGAAATAAGCATATTATATTCTTAGTACCAAAGGATAACCATGAAAATTCGTAAACGCGCTCTCACATTTGAAGATGTATTGTTAGTACCACAATATTCTGAAGTTTTACCAAAAGAGGTTTCATTAGAGAGTAAACTCACTCGCAACATCACTCTTAAAATACCTATGGTTTCTGCTGCTATGGATACAGTTACAGAGTTTAAAGCAGCTATTGCAATGGCAAGACTTGGCGGGATAGGGATTATCCATAAAAACATGGATATAGAAACTCAATGCAAACAAGTTAAAAAAGTTAAAAAAAGTGAGAGTGGAATTATAATTGATCCTATTTTTGTTCATCCAGATGCAACTTTAGCAGATGCTGAAAAGCTTATGAACGAATACAGAATCTCTGGTGTTCCAGTAGTTGATGGACACAATAAACTTTTAGGAATTTTAACAAATCGTGATATGAGATTTGAAAAAGATATGAGAAAACTAGCAAGTGAAGCTATGACTGTGATGCCTCTTATCACTGCAACAAAAGGTATCTCTCTTGACTCAGCTGCAGATATCATGCATAAAAATAAGATAGAAAAACTTCCAATTATTGATGAGGAAGGATTCTTAAAAGGTCTAATTACAATTAAAGATATTAAAAAGCGTATTGAGTATCCAAACTCAAATAAAGATGCATTTGGTCGCTTAGTTGTTGGTGCTGCCATCGGTGTTGGTCAATTTGATCGTGCAAAAGCTCTTGTGGATGCTGGTGTAGATGTCTTAGTTCTTGATTCTGCTCATGGCCATTCTAAAGGGATTCTTGATACTGTGAAAAAAATCAAAGAAACTATGGAAGTAGATGTTATTGCTGGTAATATTGCTACTAAAGAAGCCGTTGAAGCACTTATAGAAGCTGGAGCAGATGGTGTAAAAGTTGGAATTGGACCTGGTAGTATCTGCACAACTAGGATAGTTGCAGGTGTTGGTGTTCCTCAAATTTCTGCTATTGATGAGTGTGCTGAAGCTGCAAGACCTCATGGTGTTCCTGTTATCGCTGATGGTGGTATCAAATACTCTGGAGAGATTGCTAAAGCGTTAGCTGTTGGTGCTTCATGTGTTATGGCTGGTTCACTTCTAGCAGGTACTGAAGAGTCTCCTGGTGAGACTATTATGTTTCAAGGTCGTCAGTACAAATCATACCGTGGTATGGGTAGTATTGGTGCTATGCAAAAAGGCTCAAATGACAGATATTTCCAAGAGGGAACTGCTGCTGACAAGTTAGTTCCTGAGGGGATTGAGGGTCGTGTTCCTTTTCGTGGAAGCATCGCAGGAATCGTTCACCAAATGATGGGTGGACTTCGTGCATCTATGGGTTACTGTGGTAGTGAAACTATTGAGATGTTCTGGGATAAAGCAGAATTTGTTGAGATTACAAGTGCTGGACTTAAAGAGTCTCATGTACACGATGTTATCATCACTCAAGAAGCGCCTAATTACCATGTATAATGAATAATATTAAAGATGAAGTAAGATATGCAGGTTTTTGGACTCGTTTTGTTGCTTCATTTTTAGATACCCTTTTTCTAGCTCTGCCAGTTGCAATTGTCATCTACTTCCTAAGCGATGGCAACTGGTTTGACTTTTCCAAATACCAGCAAAACATAGCGTATGCGATGAGTGGCAATGCAGATAAAGCACTATCAAACCAACCTCAGATGTCATTGAAATGGGAACTTCTTTTTGAATTTTCAGTTTTACTTGTAACAGTTGTTTTTTGGAGAAGATGGAAGGGCGCTACCCCTGGAAAAAAGTTTGTTCACATCAAGATAGTAGATGCTAAAACACTAAAAGATGTGAACAATACTCAAGCTCTAACTCGTTCATTTGGCTATATAGTTTCTACTTTAGCATTTCTTATTGGTTTTTTAATGGTAGCATTTAGAAAAGATAAACGAGGTTTGCATGACCTTTTAGCAGGAACTGTAGTTATACATGAAAATTAGATATTTTAAGTCATTTTCGCTAAAATTACAAAAATAGTTTATTCTCGAAGGTACTAATAATTGTCATTAAATTTACAAACACATACTGTGCACTTTACAAATCCACTATATTTAGAAAGTGGGCGTATTTTAGAACCGTATGATATCACTTATGAAACTTATGGTAACTTAAACGAAGACAAAAGTAATGTTGTCGTAATTTGTCATGCACTTACTGGTTCCCATCACTGTGCTGGAACTTACGAAGGTGAAAATAAAGCTGGATGGTGGGATGGTCTTATAGGTTCAGGTAAAGCCATAGATACTGACAAATATTTTGTAATATGCTCAAATGTAATAGGAAGCTGTTTTGGCTCCACAGGACCTATGAGTCCACAACATCCACACCACGAACCTTATCGCTACAAATTCCCAGTTGTAACCATCAAAGATATGGTAAAAGCACAGCGAATCCTCTTTGACAGACTAGACATCCATCGTGTTCATGCGATAGTTGGAGGTTCTATGGGTGGGATGCAAGCTCTTCAGTTTGCCATCCACTACCCTAACTTTGCCAATAAAATCATAGCTATGGCTACAACCTATGCAACCCAACCATGGGCAATTGCATTTAACAAAGTCGCAAGTGAGTCAATTTTAAAAGACCCTGATTTTAAACAGGGCTATTATGATAGTGGCATCATAAAAGAGCAAGGTCTCTCAGGGATGGCAGTTGGAAGAATGGCTGGACACATCAGCTTTTTATCTCATGAATCTATGAGCACTAAATTTGGCAGAGAGTATAAAAGAACAGATGGACTTTATGAGCTTTTTGGAAAATTTCAAGTGGAATCATACCTAGAATACAACGGCTATAATTTTACAAAATGGTTTGATCCACTCACTTATCTTTACATCACAAAAGCTATCAATATTTTTGATCTTGCGCGTGGTTTTGATTCACTCAAAGATGCAATGAAAAAAATTCAAGCAGAGATACATCTAGTAAGCTTTAGCAATGACTTACTATTTAAAAGTTCTGAAATGCAAGAGTTAGATAGAGTCTTAAAAGAGGTCAAAAATAAAAATCACAATTATTTAGAGATAGATAGTGATTATGGACATGATGCTTTTTTAGTTGAGCTCGAAAAATTTGAAAACTATATAACAGAGGTATTAAGTACCTCTCCATAAATAACCCCAACTTCAGAAGCTTAAAAAGAGGGCTAATACAAGGCGAAAGCTCGTAGGAACTACTGGTAGTTTCAAGAGTTTTCAACGAAGTAGTAGCTCTCTTTTTAAACTTCCCTTCGGACGAAAAGCAAATAGCTCTAGTGCTAGGCAGATTTCTGCAGGACTAGAGCTATTTGCTTTTCGCTGAAGTTGGGGTTATTTATGGAGAGGTACTTACAATGGCTAAAGAAGATTTTGAAACAAAACTACACAATGCAAAAAATATTTTAGAAACTCTTATGAATCCTGAAATAACACTTCAAGATAGTGTAAAAGCGTATGAAAAAGGGATGAAAGAGTTGAGTCAAGCTCAAAAAATACTCGAAGATGCTCAAATAAAGATTAATGAGATAAAAACCTCTTAATGCGTACTGCTGTATTACAACTCAGTGCACAGGGACTTAGTAGCACAAGGCTGTTTAAATATATTCGAATTGCTCATTCGAAAAATGTCAAAGTTTTAGTTTTAGGTGAATATGTTTTAAATCCCTTTTTCAAAGAACTACAGAACATGTCAGTAAGTATGTTAAAAGAACAAGCCCAGCACCAAATAAAAGTTCTTAAAGAACTATCAACTACTTACAATATGACAATAATTGCCCCTTTAGTAATAGTTAAAAAATCTTTGGCTTACAAAACAATAGTCAAATTTTCTCCATCATCTACATCTTATTATCAACAACAAATCCTTATAAATTATCCCCATTGGAATGAAGAGAAGTTTTTTGCAAATGAAATCAAAGCTTTAGAGTCTCCTATGATTTTCAAGGTTGATGGGTTTAAGTTTGCTGTTATGAGTGGCTTTGAACTTCATTTTGATCAACTTTGGAGTTATATAAACACTAAAAATGTAGATGCTGTTTTAGTTCCGAGTGTTTCAACATTTGATTCCTATCAAAGATGGAAAAACATAATAGTCACTCGCGCATTTACACACAATTGTTATGTACTAAGAGCAAACCGAATCGGCGAATTTAAAGACAAAGATTTTAGTTGGAAATTTTATGGTGACTCAATTTTAGCCTCTCCAAATGGAGATATTGTTTCCCATTTAGGAAACAAAGAGGAACTTATGATTGTAGATATGAGCCATAGTGAAGTGATTCAAGCGCGTCGCAATTGGGGATTTAAGGATATAGTAAACAAAAGAGTTTAAGCATAATATTTTATGATATAATTATTTTTTTATAAAGGCTTTAATTATGATGAAATATTTCCACCGCCAAGTACAACTTTGGGGCGAAGAAACACAAATTCTACTACAAGATAAAAAAATAGCTATTGTTGGCTCAGGTGGGCTTGGTTCCTCTTTGGCATTTGCCCTTGGTGCAAGTGGTATTGGTGAAATTCACATGATTGACTTTGATGCAGTAAGTTTACATAACATCCACCGTCAAATTGCTTTTAAAGTTGGTGATGAGGGTAAAAATAAAGCTGTTATAAATGCTCAAACTATAGAAGAAAGATGCCCCTATGTAAAAGCTATAGCTCATGAGTGTAACTTTAAAGAGTTCTCAAAGAAGAATATTGAAGTTGACCTTATTATAGATGCTACTGATAATTTACCAAGTCGTGCAGAGATAAATGAGTATGCAAAAGTTAAAAATATGCCATGGTTATATGGAAGTGTTGAAGCTTTTCATGGTCAAGTATGTTTTATTAACGAATCATCTTTTACAGATGCTTTTAAAATCATACAAAAAACACCTGCAGGAATTGCAGCTCCTATTGTTATGCATATAGCTTCACTTCAAGCAAATTTAGCACTAAGATATTTAGCAGGTCTGAGTGTTAAAAAAGATATGCTTTATTATCTGTTTTTCAATGATGAGGGTGAGATGATCACTCAGAAATTTGGACTTCCTAAAGCATAGCATACTAAAAGCCTTATAACTATTTTAGAAATAAGGCTACTCTTTCATTTTCTAGTTTAATTCTAAAAATCAATTTTATACTAACAATAAAAAACCATAAAAATAGTAGCGGCATCACTATACTTTGTATGACAAATATAGTAATAAGCGTAATTATTTTTCTTGATGCATCCTCTATACTTTGAGAAATTGCCTCAAGTTTTGCTGAGAGGTTTAACTGCTCTTTAATATCATTATACTTTGATGTAACATCCAACTGATACCAAGCGCTCTCTTTTTTTGAATTCATTATATTTTTATTTTTTGTATGTATATTGTCAAGATTGCTTTTAGTCTTCTCTAACACTGCGCTTGATGCTTCATACTCTTCATAAAGCACCTCATCATAGAGAAGCTCAGATGTGTAAACAGAGAGTATCGCTCCAAACCTAAGAACTATAAGAAGCAACAATATTTTCATACTAAAAACAAAAAAACTGCTATTATGTAACTTTTTCATCCAAATAAAAATGAGAGAAACACCTATACTTACAGTAAAAACAACTTGTAAGAAAATTTTTGAACTTAAAACCAAAAGAAGCTTTTGAACACCTAAAGATATGGAAGCTGCAAGCATCACCCATGAAAATCGCTCAACCATATCGTTAAAAGGGTCTAAGACCTCTCCAATGCTAAAGTTTAAGCCTATTCCAACTGGGGCAAAAGAGAGTTCAGTCCCTTGAATAAGAGAGATAACAGCATTCAACCCTTTTGCTAAACCAAAAGCAACCATAGCCCTCTCGAAAGCTTTGTCGTGCAATAGCATTGCACTTTCATCAAGAGCGAAACTAAGACTTAAAGCTAAAATTAAAATCAATAATATTGTAATAAATATTTTCATAACAAATCACCTAATAATATACAATGAAATTTTAGATATAATATCACGATTTTATAAGGACACTACTTAAAACTATGAATTTTGAACCATATCCATTTGAAAAACTAAACAATTTACTAAAAAATATCACACCAACTACAAAATATCAAGCGGCTGTTTTAACTATAGGTGAACCCCAATTTGAAACACCAGACTTTATACAAAAAACCCTATGTGAAAACTCAGCCTTACTCAAAAAATATCCTAAAACTTCAGGTGAAGCAACTCTAAGAGAAGCGCAGCGTAAATTTGTTTCAAATCGCTTCAATATAAAACTGAATGATGAGCAAATCATCCCTACTTTTGGTACTCGTGAAGTGCTTTTTAATTTTCCTCAGTTTTTACTTTTTGATACAAAAAATCCAACAATCGCTTTTACAAATCCCTTTTACCAAATTTATGAGGGTGCTGCTATAGCATCAAGAGCAAAAATAATTCACCTAAATCTTGATGAGGCTAATAACTTTAAACCTACGATTCATGAAGATGAATTAAGCGAATGTGACTTAGTAATATTAAACTTTCCAAATAATCCCACATCATCTGTTTTGAGCATAGAAGAGCTTGGAGAATGGGTTTACTTAGCTTTAAAGCATGATTTTGTTTTACTCAATGATGAGTGTTACAGTGAGATTTATACAGATAAGCCTATCCCTTCTCTTCTTGAAGCTTCTCTCCATGTTGGAAATACTACATTTGAAAATATTTTAGTGATTAATTCTATCTCTAAGCGTTCATCTGCTCCAGGCCTTCGTTCTGGTTTCATTGCTGGTGATGCAGTAATTTTAAAAGAATATCTAAAATACAGAACCTATGTTGGATGTGCTTCCCCTCTTCCCCTTCAAAGTGCAGCTGCAGCTGCATGGTTAGATGAAGAACATGTTGCAATTTCAAGAAAAGTTTATAAAAGAAACTTTGAATTAGCTCATGAGATACTTGGTATAAAAATTCCAGAAGCTACTTTTTATATCTGGTTAAAAGTTCAAAATGCTATAGAATTTACTCAAAAACTTTATAAAGAGTATAATGTAAAGGTACTTCCTGGTGAATACTTAGCAAGAGATGATAAAAATGGAATAAATCCAGGAAAAGGTTTTATCCGTATCGCCTTAGTTGAAGACGAAGAAAAAACAAAAAATGCATTATTAAGAATCAAGGAGTGTTTAAATGGATAAAGCTGACGAGTTAAAAGAAGAAGTATTAAAAGCTCAAGAAAATTCTGATATAGCCTCACTTTATGTACTAGAACAACGAGCTCATGAGATATTTGATGAAGAGACACTTCACGGTTTTTATGCAAATATACTTGATTTAGCACTAGAAAAATTAACTGAAACCTTAGAAACACATAGAGTTATGGATATGAATGAAATTCAAGATTTTGCAACAACTCGTGCTCTTTACGAATACGCAATAGAGCACTATAGTGCAGGACAAATTGCAGATGCAAGCGCACTATTTGAAGTGCTAAGCGGACTTACAAATGATGAAAAATTCTCATCAGCACTAAAGCTTCACTGGATCGCTTCTTCAGAAAATCTCACTCTAGATGATTTTATATCTAAAATAGCAGATGTTGACGCAACTCAGAGTGCTGGTACTTTTTATATAAGTTGTTTTTCTAAAGAGGCACAAAAATTGCTAAATAAATCCCAAAATGGTGGGGAGTAATAGTATGAAAATTCATTTTATTGGAATTGGTGGCATTGGTATCTCAGGACTGGCACAATATATGCACTTTAAAGGTCATGAGGTGAGTGGATCAGATATATCTGACACAAGCATCACTAAAAATTTATGTGACTTAGGGATAAAAGTAACCGTTCCTCATTCTCAAAGTGCTATTACAAACCAAGACCTCATAATCCACTCTGCTATCATCAGCCCAGAAAATCCTGAAGTTGTAGCAGCTAAAGCTAAAGGGATTGAAGTTCTCGCTCGTCGTGAAGCACTCCCTCAAATTCTTCACGACTCAAAAGTGTATTCTGTTGCGGGTGCACATGGAAAAAGTACTACCACTGCAATACTAACTGCTATCATGAGTGGTTCAGCTATTATAGGTGCTGAATCAAAAGCATTTGGCTCAAATGTAAGATATAACGATAAAACAGATGTTATGCTATTTGAAGCGGATGAAAGTGATGGAAGCTTTATAAATTCTAATCCATACTGTGCATTAGTAATCAATGCTGAACCTGAACATATGGAATATTATGACTATAATTTTGAAAGATTTTATGATTCTTATCGTACTTTTATAAAATCAGCTAAAATTCGTGTTCTCAATGCTGAAGACCAATTTTTAAGCACCTTAAAAGACACTATTGATGCTATTTGGCTGTATCCAAGTGAAGATATTTCAAATATGGAATTTGTGCTTATAAATGATGAGCCACATACTCGTTTTAAGCTCAAAAATTTCGGCTCATTTGATGTATGGGGATTTGGAAGACACATCGCTATTGATGCCTCTTTAGCAATTTTAGCTGCACATGAATCTATGGATATTGAAGCTATTAGAACCAATTTACTTACATTCAAAGGTATCAAAAAACGCTTTGATATTGTTGGATCTGAAAACGGAAGTGTCATTATTGATGATTATGGTCACCATCCAACTGAAATCAAAGCAACATTTGAATCGGTCAAAGAGTATGCAAACCTAAAAGGTTTTGATAAGATTACAGCTATTTGGCAGCCTCATAAGTATTCTCGTACTATTGATAATCTTGAAGCATTTATAAAGTGTTTTGAGGGAGCAGAAGAGCTTATTATACTTCCTGTTTGGCCTGCTGGTGAAACAATTCGTGAGATTAACTTTAAAGAGAAATTTAAAGGGTATAATCTCACTATGGCAGATACAATAAAAAGGGCAAATAACTCTATCACCGTTATAAAAGACAAAAAAGATTTAAAAACTTTAGACAAAGGTCTCATCATCGGATTTGGTGCTGGAGATATCACATATCAAATTAGAGGAACAGCTTAATGGCATATATTATTGGACTAGTAGTTGTAGGGCTTTTCTTTCTAGCACTTCACTACTTTACAGACTTAAAAACATCTCAAAAAGCTGGCATAACCGCTATCGTACTTGCAATTATTGCTGGAGCTATTACATACAATAGTTATGCTTACGCACAAAGAGACAACATGCTTAATGTAGCAATGAAATTTAATCAAAACAAAACAGTACAATGCAATGGAGTGGATGTAAACAACACCAACTATACACTTAGTATTGGTACATATACTTTCATAGGGAAGAAAAATACTCCAAATTATGGTCAAATGATTAGTGTTTCTACTTGTAAGTAGAGTACACTAATATCTATAAAATAATAACTTTGCATACATCATATGAAAACAGATAAAACTTCTAAACTAAACATATTAATAAATCAACTTGACTTAAATGAACACATAGAACAATTTGAAAACTTTTTTGCGCGTGAGAGTTCCCTTTTTATTGAAGGTGATCAAGAACTACACTTTCGTTATATCAAGGCGCTTGACAAAATCGAATTTAAAGCACCTCCTAAAACTGCTAACTTTGGTACTATTAAGGCACATTTAAAAAAAAGAGGTGTATTAAACTTTGAACAAATTTTTGAAATTATAAAAGTTGTAAGATACTTCAGATACTTTAAAAATCGTGAAATTGATGGAATCATCGGCGATTGGATGAATAAGTTTATAATTGATGATAAATTTTTAGAGATTGAAGAATACTTTTTAGAGGATGGTCGATTTAATGAAACTCTCGATGAGACTCTTTTTGGTCTAAGTGCAAGAATAAAAGAGTATAAAAATGAGATGAGTGGCTCATTAAAAAGACTCATGTCAAGCTCAAAACTTTCTGGCTATTTAGTAGATACACAGATACATTTTGTTAATGATGAGGAGTGTCTTTTAGTTCGTGGTGGTTTTAACCATGTTCTTCGTGGAGCTGTAATAGCTAGAAGTAGTGGTGGATTCTTTTATGTATCACCAGACAGTATTTTAAAGGCTAAAGAGAAGATACGCTATATAGAACAAGAAAGAGAAACTATTTTCTACTCTTATGCTAAATCCTTTTCTGCAAAACTAGCTGAACTACAGTCATTTATCGGTTTTATAGACAAGGAATTTGCTAGATTTGATAATTATCAAGCGAGAGTTCTTTTTGCAAAGAGTAAAAACTTGCAACTTATCAAATCAAAAAATGATTCTAAAATAATCCTCAGCAACTTTATACATCCAGCCCTTCATAAAGCAAAGCCGATAAATGTTGACTTTAGTAAAAATATACTGATGATTACCGGTGTAAATGCTGGTGGTAAAACGATGTTGTTAAAATCTATCCTGGCATCTGCATTTATGGCAAAATATATTATACCTATGGGTTTAAATGAGAGTAAGTCACATATTGGCTCATTTAAAAATGTACTCGCTATTATAGATGATCCCCAAAATGTAAAAAACGACATCTCCACTTTTGCAGGTCGGATGCAAGAGTTCTCACATATCTTTACTTATAAATCAGCTCTTGTTGGTGTAGATGAGATAGAGCTAGGAACTGACAGTGATGAAGCTGCGGCTCTTTTTAAAGTTATGCTTGAAGAGCTTGTACAAAAAAATCAAAAGATTATAGTAACTACTCACCATAAACGCCTTGCAGCATTGATGGCAGATAGAGATGATGTTGAGTTAATGGCTGCTCTATACAATGAAGAGTTAAGAGTCCCTACCTATGAGTTTATGCAAGGTATCATTGGTAAGAGTTACGCTTTTGAAACAGCTAGTAGATATGGTATATCCAATAAAATAGTAAGTGAAGCAAAGAATGTTTACGGGGATAACAGTGAGAAGTTAAATCTTCTCATTGAAAGAGGTTCTCAACTCGAGCGTGAACTCAAACAAAAACATAAAAAAGTTGATGAAAAACTTGAAGAATTAAAACAAAAAGAGTTATATTTAAAAGAGCAAAAAGAAAAATTATTTGCTGAACTACAAGAGCAAAAAAATGCACTCAAAAGAAGTTATGAGGTAGCAATAAATGAAGCAAAAAAAGCAGCTAGAGAGGGTGATAGTGCTTCAATCCATAGAGCTATGAATAAAGCAAATAAAAAACTGCCTGAAGCAAGTAAAGAGCCTAAACCAGAGCATATTAATTTCAAGATTGGAGACAGTGTTAAATACCATAGTAAAAAAGGCACTATAATCTCTATGAAGAGTAAAAAAGAGGCTACTATAGAAGTTGAGGGGATGAGAATTCGTGTGAAAACTTCTCATTTAAAACCCACACAAATCATTAAAGCAAATCCCACTACAAATGTAAAAGTAAATGTTGAAAAACGCGCTGGACTGAAGTGTGACTTGCACGGAATGCGAGCTGATGAAGCGATAGAAGTACTTGATAAGTTTATTTCAGATGCACTTATAGCTGGTTGGGATGAGATTATCATCTACCATGGAATTGGTACGGGAAAATTATCATTTGCAGTCAAAAACTTCTTAATCGCACATCCAAGTGTTAAAAAATTTGATGATGCACCACAATATCTTGGTGGTTATGGCGCAAAAATAGTAACTCTTTAAATAAAGAGTGCCTCTAACAGCCCGAAATATTTACTTCATCTAAAGAGCTTTTTAGATAAAATTTTATTTATGAATAAAATAGCAATAATTGGTGCTGGAGCATCTGGACTTATGTGTGCAATTATTTGTGCAAAAGCCTCTTTAAAAGTGGAAATATTTGAACAAAATGATAAATGTGCAAAAAAAATTTTAGTATCTGGCAACGGTCGTTGTAACATTTCAAATAAGAACTTAAGTAGCAATGATTATTTCTCAAACAACCCCTCTTTTGTTGCCTTTGCACTCAATAGTTTTGGATTTAAAGATTTTGAAGAATTTACTACAAGCATAGGGCTTTTACTTAATGTCAAAGAGGATGGCAGAGCGTATCCACAAAGCAATGAAGCAAAATCAGTTGCTATGCTTTTAGTAGAGTATGCCAAAAATCTCGGTGTGATATTTCACACTAATACAAAAGTTTTGGATATAGAATATAATGATTTATTTTCATTAATTACACAAAAAACTATATACACAAACTTTCATTCTGTAGTAGTTGCTACAGGCTCACAAGCAGCTTCTCATCTTGGTGGTTGTGATGATGGATATATTTTTGCTAAAAAATTTTCTCACAACATCATTCCTCCATACCCATCACTTGTTCAACTACATCTAAACTCAAACATACATTCTAAAATGTCAGGAACAAAAATAGAGGGTGAAGTTACACTACTTATAAATCACAAACAAGATATGATTACAAAAGGTGATATACTTTTTACAAGTTATGGTGTCTCTGGTTTTGCTATTCTTGACATCTCTCAGAGAGCTAGTGTTGCCTTGATGAACTATGAAAATGTTGATTTATCCATAAATCTTCTTCCCAATTTTAGCTCTCAAAAACTTTCTTCACACATAATTAAACTCTCTGCTTTACATAAAGAGTTTACTTTATTAGATATTTTAATAGGGATACTCCCTATTAAAATTGCAAATACTTTACTTACAAGTATTGATATTTCACCTAAGCTATTAGCTAAAAATGTCAACACAAAATTATCTAAAAAAATTGCAAATTCTATAGTAAACTGGAGATTTGAAGTTGTAAATACACATGGGTTCCGACATGCTGAAGTTAGTGGTGGTGGAGTGGATACTAATGAGATAAATTCAAAAACAATGGAGTCTTTAAAACAAAAAAATCTCTATTTTTGTGGTGAAGTTGTAGATGTTCTAGGGCGACGAGGTGGTTTTAACTTTGCATATGCCTGGGCAAGTGGCCATTTATGTGCTAGTAAGATACTAAGAAGCCTTTGAAGCAAAGCAAAAGTTTATCACTTTGCTTTGTTAGAGTATTTTTCATAAACTAAAGAGTCTAATAATTCAAATAATTTATCGCTATCTTTTTCCATATTTTCAAAGTTATTAATTATTTGCTCCTTAGAACTATCTTTATAAACAGTATTGTTTTTAACAAACTCCATGTTTTTGTAAACATTATCATGCACTGATGCATGTGGTATATCTATCTTTTGATAGCTTGGCATACTTGAAAAGCTTTGAGTTGCTTCATTTAAATACCATTTTCCAAAACGACAATTCTTATGATCACTTACTTGAATATCTATATTGTTAATAATTGCAGAGTAAGCACTAGATTTAAAAAGTATGTGGTCAACTTTCACTAATGTAATAAATATTTTGTTATTTATAAGTTCCGAAAGTTGTGCATTTTGAGAAGCTGATTTGCTAAATGATTTAAACAAACTAGATACACTCTCTAGATGCTTACTTGTTGTGTTTGCAATATCACTCATCTGAATTGAGTTGTCTTGTATTGTCATTGTCTCTTGCTGTAATGTTTGGATAGTTATAGAGATCTCTTGAGTTGCCTTTGTTGTTCTCTCTGCTAGTTTTCTAACCTCATCTGCAACTACAGCGAAACCTCGCCCGTGCTCACCTGCTCTTGCCGCTTCTATAGCAGCATTTAAAGCAAGTAGGTTTGTTTGATCAGCAATATCTTTAATAAGACTCACTACAGAGGATATCTCTTGTGAGCTTTCAGCTAAGCTGTTTACCGCTGATGAAGAGTTTTCAATAAACTCACTTAAACCGGAAAACTGTTCATTAACATCAGATACACTCGTTAATCCTTCATCTGCTTCATTCAGTATAGATATAGAATCATCTAAAATTTTGTCAATTTTCTCACTATTTGATTTCAAGTCTTCTTGAATAACTTCTAAGCTTTTTGCCATTCCACCACCTAAGGAGTGAAATTTAGAAGAGAGCTCCCCCTTATTTTTCATAGCAATGCCCTCATAAACTGAGCTTACACCAAGGTTTATTTTTTTAAGATTATCACTAAAAGCTCCATACAAACCCTTTGTCTGAGCTTGACGCGGTATCCCCTTAGTAGCTTTCTCTATACTTGTTGAAGCTTCTCGCATAAATGTCTCTAGCTGGTCTAGTGTATTATTTATTTTCCATGCTAATTTAGACAAAGGATCGCTACTATCTATATTTGTAACTCTTTTTTCAAATAGCCCTTTTGACATATCATCAATCAAGCTACTAAACTCTTCTAAAAGCTTTGAATTTTGAGTTGTATTTGATGGTACAGATAAGATTGGCAACAATAGTACAATAAGAACCAATGCAATTATATACTCACCCATAAATAAAAATACAACTGAGGCTATTGCTGCAATTACTAGAGAGTAAAGTGCTTGATAGTTACGAAATAGATGTGATAAATTCGTCATAGTCCATCCCCTTTTCATTTAGTATTGAATTTAGTAGTTCTTCTGATTTTGTTATGCCACCCTGTTTTTCAGCATCTAGTAGTTTTTTATATAAATCTTCTATAACATCTATTGCTTGCGTCGATGGCTTCCTTCTAACTGAAAAATATCCAAGTATATTATCTCTTGAATCTAGCGAAGCAGTTACATTTGCTATAACCCAATAATAGTCATCATTTTTTGTTCTATTTTTAACAAAAGCAAAAATCTCTTCTTTATTTTTTATTCTATCCCACAAAAGTTTAAAAATAATTTTCGGCATATCCTTATGTCTTAAAATATTATGAGGTTTTCCTAAAATCTCTTTTTCCAAATAGCCAGACATCTCAATGAAAATCTCATTGCCATAAACTATTTTTCCCTTTAAATCTGTTTTAGATACAATAAAGTCACTATCTTTAAGTACTCTTTCCATCTTCAATAAACCTTTGTATTAATTTACAATGGTATTTTACTGGAATTTCCTTAAAATAGGATATTTTATTGTTATAACATAACAAATGGAATAATTTTTGCTACAATTTCAATAGTTTGGCATCTTTCAATTAAGGTTATATATGTTCAGTTTTATCAAATTTTTTCAGTCTTTAACAGCTTTTTTAAAAAGAAAAAAATGGTTATGGTTTAGTATTTTAAGTTTTGGTTCGGCTGCTGGTGTTTTAATATCTATGCTATTTATAAACATGATGACAAGCGATGTTGCAAAGAAAACATTTTTAGAACAACACCGTCTTGATACAAGTTTACTTGATGGCTTCATTACATCTCGTTATGATTCTCTACTTTCAGTTGGTAATATCTTAGCAATTGAACCAAAAATTATCACACATATTAACCAACAAGAAGATGAAACCTTAGTAGCACTACTTAACAAAACATCTCAAAATATAAATGATAAAATAAACATAAGCCCTCTAAGTATTAAATATTATGCACTTGATTATCAAGCTTCTATATCTGAAAATCAGGAATATGCAGATTTAGTAATGTCATCTAAGCAAAATATTACAGGTATAGCAGTAAATAAAGATGGGGTTCGCTTAATCTCTATTACACCCGTTGTAGATAAAAATGACACTATTGGAGCCATAGAGGTCTCTCAAAGTATTCATGCTCTTAAAGAAGATTTTGAGCGTATTGGCAAAGAGTTCATTTTTATTTTAAACAAAAATCAATTAGTATTTTTAGATATAAAACACAAAACAGATACCTATACTGATATTGACGAACAATATAAAGTGGCATTTCATAACTATGATTCAAAGTTTTATACAAATCTTCAAAAATTAGATGTTGAAAGTTTTAGAGAAAAAAAATATAATAACAATAAAAATTTCTACACAACCTATAGTGAAACTTACGATTTGAATGGTAGAGAAATTGGAATGTTTTTCATAGGTCAAAGTGCTGCCAATGCTAATTCCTTTGTAAAGATTACAGAAGATATGATTAAATCAGTTACTATGGTAGCTCTGGGTCTTGTTATATCACTAATCTTATTTATGTTCTAAGAGGGAGTCAGCTAGTATGAAACGCTTAAAAATAATGAAGTCATATATGGTTTTATGGCTATTTATTTACTTTTTAGTTCACTCCAATATAGAAGCAATATCTGTATTTTTCTTTGCTACACTAACATTTAATCTTGCAGTTTTAACACTGCTTACTATTGGTATTATTATGGTTATGAAAGCAGCTATTAACCTTGTGATGCTAGCTGGAACATTTGGTATTTTGGCATATAAAAAAGATAATCTTGCATTTTACCTACAAGATATAGATAAAATTATGCCAGCAAATATTGCTCATATGTTTTATGCTCGTGCAGAAAAAGGTGTACTGCTTTTTACAACTGAAGAGTCTCGTGATGTTATTGAGTGGATTGAAGAAAAATTTTCACACCAAAACAGATATACAAATTATTTTATCGGTACTGTTTTGATGATTGGTCTCTTGGGTACATTCTCTGGACTTCTTATCGCAATTGATGACATGGGTAGAATTATTTTATCTCTATCTGGCGATATTGACTTAGCAAAAGTTATATCAGACTTTTCTGGTCCTCTTGGTGGTATGGCTGTTGGGTTCGGATCTTCACTATTTGGTGTTATAGCTGCTATTATCCTTGGTCTTATGGGCTATATATTAAACAAAAACCAAGAAACACTAGTAGAGGGTGTTGAAGATTGGCTAAAAGGTCGTATCATTAATACTGGGGGAATAACATCGACAACTTCTATAGGCACAGAAGTGAGTGATATGCCAGATCACAAAGCATCTTTTATGGAAGTCTTTATAGACAACATCTCTACCTTATCAAACGAAATGTCAAAAATGTCTCAAACCAACGAGAGATTAAATTCTGCCACTATTGCTTCTATTCAGGCTGCGAGAGATGAACATGAGATAAGTGTTACCCTATTTGAGGATATTAATAAATCTCTTAAAAATATCGATACAAATGCACAAAATTCAACTAAACTTGCCATTCAGCAATTTGATGCTCTGCAAAACACTATCAGTTCCAATCACAAACAACTAATAGCCTCACAAAAAGAATCTATACTTACTTTAATAGATAGAATAGAGTCTTCCCTGCAAATAACTCAAGAGGTACTATCACAAAAGCTTCAAAATATATCTGAACACTCATCTGACGAGCTCAAAGAGCAAACAAATTCAATTGTTACAATATTGCGAGCAATTGATACGCAGCTCATAGAAAAACAAAAACTGCTATTTGATATTCAACTTGATAATAAACAAAATCAAGAAATAAATGAAGATTTTCTAAAGCAGTTAATCTTACTAATTAAAGATTCAAGCTCTAAACTAGATATAGAGTATGAGGCACTACAAAGCATCCACAAAGAGCTAGAGTTAGACAACGAAAACTCTAAAGAACATTTTCAAGGTATCACTGCGTCACTTACATCACTATCTCAAACTTTACAAAATGAAACACAAAGCCTAAACTCCTTAAAAGAGATACAAACAGAACAATCTGAAATAATGAAAGATAATGCAAAAAGCTCACAAGATATCCGTCAAACTTTACTTGAATCACAAATGCAAAGCTTAAAACAAGAAGAACATTTATCAGAGATAACTTCTAAAATTGACTCATTTAAAGAGCAAATGACTCAAGCACATGGCAAATCTTTAGAGATGTTAGGTGAGACAATCAAACCCCTAGAGAACATTATTGAGGTTGGGAAAAATCAAAACGAAAGTTTAAAAGATTTACTTGGCACAGGTGAGAAAAATGCAAATGAAGCACAAAACCACTTAAATACAATCACGACAGAGCTAGAATCTGTAAACGAACAAATTGCTCAAGCAAATAACAACTCAATTCAAATGATTGATGCAAACAAACAAGAGCTTCAAGCACTAGAAAATATTTTACTTAAAAATGAGGAATATTCAAATACTCAAGAGAAACAACTAAACAATCTAACCTCAAAACTAGAATCTCTTAACGAAGAAATAGCTAAAACAAACAAAACATCCTTGCAGATGATGGAAGCTAATGCAAAAGAGTTTAAAACACTCACAGAAATTGAAAATGTACAATCACAAACACTAGATAAACTACTCAAAACAGATAAGCATAGTAGCAATGTTCTAGATAAAATTCAAAAAAATACAACAAAACTTCGTCCAGGCGGTTCAAATAAAAATAAAAAAAGCGATAGCTTTTTTGATAAACTATTTAAGTAGGCTAACTAAGAATGGGAAAACGCTGTCCAGAAGATTTTAATCCTTGGCCACCATTTGTTGATATATTTGCATCTGTTATTCTAGTATTGATGCTATTTTTACTCATAACAATTGTAAATATTGGTTATTATGCTCAATTTAAATCTGTAAAATCTTACACATCATATGCTACCGTGAAAGTGGACACCGTTATAGTGGATGATGGGCCACCAGCCCCTACCACTTGTATCCCAAGACCTGAAGTTAAAGAACAAAAAGATGAAATTGATATGATTTCATTTCACAAAGTTCCTGAACCCCAAAGTACAGAATCAAATAGCTCTCTCTTTAGCGGTGGCATTGCAGAGGGAAATGCCGTGATGTATGCTAGAGAAAAAGAGAGAAAAATTACAAATCAAACAGCAGTTTTAAAGGAACGAAGTATAGAGCTATTTTTTGAAGATAAAGAGATTTTTATTAACACTGCTATAAAATTTAAAATTAAAAAATTTATTGGCGACATCAACAGAATGACTAAAGAATCAAAATTTACAATCTTTGTAAGAGACCCAGATGGTATTATAAGTGCAACATTAGCAAAACAAATTTCACTAGGCCGTGTACTAAATATTAAAAGTATTATCAAAAAAAGTAACATCAAATCTAAAAGAATTAAAATAAACCTACAAGAGCAGGTATCTGTACCTTCAAAGTATGGTAGCTTAGTTATAAAGGCTTACATCCCATGAGAACTATATCCTTATCTCTAGTTTTTACTTTTTCACTCTTTGCTAATGAAACTTATTTAGATAAAAACTTATATTCATCTATAAATAATTTTAATGAAAACAATGAAACTACTAAATCAGTAGCACCTTTATTGTCAACACAAGAAACAAATAAAACCACAAATACAACTTCTTTAAAAGAGGATCTACTCTTTAAGTCAGATAGAAAATCTGGATTTACATTAGCTGAAGCAATTACGTACTCTTTAGATAAAAATCCAAAGATAAAAGCATCTAATCAAAAAGTTTTACAGTCACAACAAAAAGTAAAAGAGGAAAACGCTTCCCACTTACCTATAATTGATCTATCAGGAAACACAGGCCAAGAGGCTCGTACATTCCAAGAAGATTACTCTTCTGGTGTAAAAGTATCAGCACCACAAACTCAATTTTACCAATATCACAAAACAGAACTTTTTCTTACTATTAAAGAAAATCTATGGAGCGGTGGAAAAATCCAAAGTAGAGTAAATGAACAAGAAAACAGACTTCAAGCAACTCGTTATGACCATAGAGAAAAAATCGAGACAGCTGCACTAGATATTATCAAATCATATTTTGATGTTGTCTATGGGGAAATTGCCGTAAATATCTCCAACAAAAACATGAAAGACTATCAAAAAATATTAGAGATAGTAAAAATAAAAGAGGAGAGTGGTGCTGCAACACAAGGTGATGTGAATTTTATACTCGCAAATATTGAAAATGCAAAAACATCCCACATTAACACACAAGCAAAACTAAGCGATGCCATTGCTCAATATGAATATCTGATGCAAGATATTAACACCTCAAATATGCCGTACGAAACAGAGATAACTATACAAGAACCAAATTTGGATGAATCACTTATATATATGGAAAAAAATAATGCTAAACTTTTAAGGCAAAAATCTTATATACAAGCAACCTCTTTTGCTCTTAAAGCTCAAGAAGCTTTGTACCATCCAACTATTGATTTATCTTTCAATGCTGAATCAAAAAATGAATATGATGAGGGGCTTGGACAAAGAGACAAGGTAAATGCACTTATCTCTTTTAACTACAATCTTTATAATGGTGGAAAAGATGAAGCTGCATACATCCGTGTATTATCCATCATGAATGAGCAAAAATATACTTATGATGACCAAATGAGAAAACTCACTTTTGATATAAAAGTACTCAACCGTTCTGTCGCTTCAATGAGAGACTCTTTAGAGCTAACTCAAAGTGAAGTTATCGCTGCTCGTAAAGTTGTTGAGAACTACTGGATAGCATTTAAACATGGTACACAAGATCTTCAAGCACTACAACTTGCTCAAAGAAATCTTAATCGTGCAGAGCTTGATTATGCTAACTACAAAAAAAATCTTATTATTAATAATTTTAAGCTTATGAAAAACACAGGAATGCTACTTAAATTTTTAAATATAGTTAACGAAAACTAAAATTACAATTATGATAAAATACATATACTAAATTTGATCTATAAGGGATAATTAATGTTAAAAAGAAGTTATTTTACCTATGCATTACTGTTAGGAGTTTCTATAAGCCTGTTCTCTCCTCAACATGTTTTAGCCGATGAAAATGGTGAGAGAATTATTAGGCTCTTAGATAACGATAATCTCAATGATGATGTCAAAGGGATTATTATAAATTTGATTAAAAAAGGGGCTGATGTAAATAGTGTAGATGCTGATGGATACACTCCACTCTTAACTGCCGCATCTTTAGACCAAGTTTATATTATGGAAGCCCTTATAAAAGCAGGAGCTGATCTCAACACAGCAAACAAAGGTTTCACCCCTTTAATGCTTGCAAGTCGCAGTGGAAATCATCATGCAGCACTACTGCTGATAAACAAAGGTGCAAAAATCCATCTTCAAAATATCTATAAAGAAACTGCGCTTCACTCGGCAGCACAAGGGGCACTTGAAGATATTGTAATTATGTTGATCAACAAGGGTGCTAAGATTAACATTAAAGATGATGAGGGGATGACACCTCTACTTTACACTACTAAAAATTGGTTAGCCGATGCTTCATTACTGCTTATTAAAAAAGGTGCAGACACAAATATTACAGATAAAGAGGGAAATACTCCCCTTCTTTATGCTGCTAAAAGTTCAATGCCAAAAGTAGCTATTAAGCTTATAGACAAGGGTGCTGATGTTAATGTAAGGGATATAGATGGTAAAACTTCTCTATTTTTTGCAATGGAATATACTCTACCAAATCTCTTCTCAAAATTAATTTCTAAAAATGCTGAGATTGATTTAAAAACTTCAAATGGAGTTACACCTATATTTTTCGCTGCAAAAGAGGGTTTAAATAAAAGTCTCATTAGATTACTTGAAAGGGATGTTGATATAAATGAAGAAAATGAATTTGAAAAAACTCCTTTAATTGTTGCGGTTGAGAACAAAAAAACTAAAACAGCGACTTTACTGATAAAAGAGGGTGCTAATATAAATGCATCAGATAGAGATAAAAACTCAGCTTTAATCTATGCAACAGCTCTATCGCTCTCTAACACTGCGATAGAATTAATAAATAAAGGTGCTAATGTTAATGAGCAAAATGTTTATAGAGTAACACCTCTTATGAATGCGGCCGAAAAAGGGCTTATAAAAGTTGTTAAATTATTAATAAAAAAAGGTGCCAATATCAGAACTAGAGATATTCATGGTGAAAATGCTATTGATTATGCTACTCACAAAAGAAAAAATCATACGATAGAAAAATTACTCAAAGATGCTTTATAAAGTAAATAAAACCAAAGGAGAAGAACTCCTTTGGAATAAAAAGAACTACTCTATTTCAGCGTCTATTACATCTTCATCTTCTTTTTTCTTTTTAGCATCTGCTTTTGCAGCTTCTGGATTTTGTTCTTTTTTATACATCTCTTCAGCCATCTTATGAGCAGCTTCAGTTAATGCTTTAACTTTCTCTTCAATAATCTCTTTAGTAGTTGACTCATCTTTTAAAGTCTCTTTTAAATCAGTTACAGCAGCTTCAATTTTAGCTTTTTCTTCTGCTTCTAGTTTATCTCCCATCTCTGTCATAGATTTTTCAGTTTGAGCAATAAGGGCATCTGCTTGGTTTCTTAAATCAACTAATGCTTTTCTCTCTTCATCAGCTGCTTTGTTCTCCTCAGCATCTTGAACCATTTTATTAATCTCTTCTTCACTTAATCCTGAACTTCCAGAGATTGTGATTGACTGAGATTTACCAGTACCTTTATCTGTTGAAGAAACTGTTAAGATACCATTTGCATCAATGTCAAAAGTTACTTCAATTTGAGGTACACCTCTTGGTGCTGCTGGAATATCTCCTAGCTCAAATAGACCTAAAGATTTGTTATCTTTGGCAAACTCTCTTTCCCCTTGAACAACTGAAATTGAAACAGCTGGCTGGTTATCTTCAGCAGTTGAGAAAATTTGAGACTTTTTAACAGGAATAGTAGTTCCCTTTTCGATAATCTTAGTAGCAACTCCACCAAGTGTCTCAATACCAAGACTTAAAGGTGTAACATCAAGAAGAAGTACATCTTTAACATCCCCTCTTAAAACACCACCCTGAATAGCAGCACCTGCTGCAACAACTTCATCAGGATTAACACCTTTATTTAAATCTTTTCCACCAAAGTATTTACTTACTGCCTCTTGTGCTGCTGGAACACGAGTAGAACCACCAACCATGATAATCTCTTTAATTTCATTAGTATCTAAGTCGGACTCATCCATTGCTGTTTTAATATGGTCAATAGTCTCATCTATAAGCCCTGAAATCATACCTTCAAACTTAGCACGAGTTAGTTTTACAACTAAGTGTTGTGGTCCAGCTTCTGTCATAGTGATAAATGGTAAATTAATTTCTGTTTCTTGTGCAGAACTTAACTCTTTTTTGGCATTTTCAGCTGCATCTTTTAGGCGTTGCAGTGCCATTTTGTCATTTTTAAGCTCAATTCCATGAGAAGATTTAAACTCATCATTGAGCATATCAACAATTTTATTGTCAAAATCATCTCCACCTAAGAACGCATTACCATCAGTTGCAAGAACTTCAAAAGTACCATCAGAAATTTCTAAAACAGTTACATCAAATGTTCCACCACCAAGGTCATACACAAGTACATTCTCTTCAGTTTTACTATCTAGTCCATAAGCAAGTGCAGATGCAGTTGGCTCGTTGATAATTCTTAAAACATTAAGACCAGCGATAGTTCCAGCATCTTTAGTTGCTTTTCTTTGGCTATCATTAAAGTATGCAGGAACTGTAATTACTGCATCTGTAACTGTTGAACCTAGATAAGCTTCCGCATCTTCTTTTAGTTTAGAAAGAATTTTAGCACTTATCTCTTGAGGAGTATAAATTTTGCCTGCAACATCAACACAAGCAGAACCATCCTTATCTACAATGTTATAAGTAACCTTGTCGTGAGCTGCCTTAGCATTTTCCTCATTCATCATAAGACCCATAATTCTTTTAATAGAACTAATTGTTTTCTCTGGATTTGTAATTGCTTGACGCTTTGCTGGATCTCCAACTAAAACATCACCTTTATCTGTGAAAGCTACAACTGAAGGAGTTGTATTTTTCCCCTCTGCATTTGGGATAATTTTTGCTTCTCCACCCTCATAAACTGCCACACACGAATTTGTTGTCCCTAAGTCTATACCTATTACTTTACTCATATTATTTTCCTTTTGTTTATAATTTCTAATTTTTTTACAGCGAAATTATATATTATTTTTAAAATTTTTTATGCTACTTAAGTAGCGGATGCAAAATTAATTTGCAACAATCACCATAGCTTCACGCAAAGGTCTATTTTTATATTTATAACCTGTTTGAAAAGTTTGAACAATTTGTCCAGACTCAACATCTTGGCTATCCACAGTTTGAACCGCGTTGTGAATATTTGGATCGAATGGCTCATCATGTGACACCATCGTCACTCCATGTTTTTCAAGAGCAGTAAGAAACTGCTTATGTGTCAATTCTATCCCCTCTTTTAATTTATCAAAAAGTTCTGCCTTATCTGCATCAGCATTTGCTGAGTTCATTGCACCTTGAAGTGAATCCATTACTGGAATCATATCTTTAGCAAACTTTTCATTCGAGTATTCAACAGCAGTATATTTCTCTCTTTCAAGTCTTTTTTTGATATTATCAAAGTCAGCATGGACTCTTGCATATTTATCTTTTAATGCTAAGAGTTCCTCTTGTAAAAGATCAAACTCATTTTCAACTGCTTCTGCTTCAGCCACAGCTTCATCGGAATTTGTTTCAATGTTTTCCTCTTCATTTATGAGAGATTCTTTTTCTAATTCTTCTTTAGACATAATTATTTATAAACTCCTTCTTTCAAAAAGATAACACTATTATACATATTGAGCGTAACAATGTCAAGTAATAGTTTAATTTTTACACTTAATATACTTTAGTCTATTACTATCAAGTATGAAAAACTATAGTATCTATCCCCATATGGTCAATAATTTTATTGCTAAAATGAAATGAATGGCATGCAAATATTTAATGAAAAAGTAAAATATTTATTTGAAAAGTTCATCTTTTGTTTTTAAATAGGCTTCTGGCTTTGATATGAAGTATCCCTGCATAAAATCTATCTCCACCTCTAATAATTTTTCATAAACCTCTTTTGAGTGAACAAATTCTGCAACTGTTTTCATATCACTCTGTTGTGCAAAATGGATGATACTTTTAACAACTTTAAAATCTTTCTCATTGGTATCTATATTTTTAATCAAACTTCCATCTATCTTTAAATAATTAGCTTCTATATCTATGGTTGTTTTAAAATTAGAATAACCACTTCCAAAGTCATCTATAGAAACTTTTGCATGAAGAGAATGTAGCAAATTGATTTTTTCTTTAAAAAGTTCTATATTATCAATCTCGTCACTCTCCAATATTTCAAAGGTAATTCTTGATGCCAAATCTTTGTTTTCTTGTAAGGCTTTTATAATACTTGCTTCTATATCAGGGTTAGTAAGGTCACTAAAGTTAATATTTATGCTCACAGAACTTTTTAAATCTTTAAATTTATCAAAAATTATGGTCAATATTTTTTGTGTAAGTTTATAATGGATGTTAGTGTGTTTCAAACCTGGTAAAAACTGTAGAGGGGTTAATATCGTTTGATTTTTATCTATAATTCTCACTAAAGCTTCATATTTTAAAATTTCACCAGTGTTATGGTTGTATATAGGCTGATAGTAACAAATAATTCTATTTTCCTCAAGTGATTCTTTTACATAACTAATACTCTTAACGGAACTCAGAAAAGTACTATTTTCTTTTTCATCAAAACATACAACTCTATTTCTTCCATCTTTTTTTGCTATATAGAGCATCTTATCCGCTGTTTTTATAGCTTCATAAAGATTTTTTTCTAAAGCTGGATATTTACTCAGCCCTATTGATACGCTTAGCTTTAATTCATGGGTATCATAGATAAATTCCTCTTCACTAATCGCCCTTCTAATTCTCTCACATACCTCTATAGAAACTTCTTTTTCGTTACGATTATAAATAAGAAGAAGAAACTCCTCACCTCCATACCTCACTAAAATATCGCTATCTCTAATCTGCTCTTTAAATATTTTTGTCGCTTTTGAAAGTACATAGTCCCCTGCTTTATGCCCATATGTATCATTTACAGATTTAAACCTGTCTAAATCAAGCATCGCTATACTATAGTGCTGAAGATTAAGCATAGGGGAGATCTCTTTGAGGTAGTTCCTATTAAAAGTATTTGTTAGCGAATCTGTAAATATTTTTTTTCTTGTGATGAAATAGTGAAAAATCTGTGTAATATTCATAATTACAAGAAGTAAAACAGAGATAATCAAAATTATAAAAAAAGTCTCTAAGGGTTTAATAGACTCTAGTATAATTTTTTGTATATTTGTTGTTACATCTACATTAAATATACCAATCACCTCACCATTGCTTCTAATTGGATGCAGATATGTTAAATATAAATTTTCAATATCATGCTGTTTTATTACTTGTGCTTTTTTAGTTTTATAGACCTTAAAGTATTTATCGTCATTTACATCAAACTTTTGGTTAAAACTACTCTTATCTTCGGTTGAAGCATCTAGTATATATCTAAACTTATCTTTTTTGTCTTTATACAAAATATAAACATATTTAACATTAGATGTGAGCATTAAAGACAAAATATGCTCATACTCGTTTCTAATGCTCTCTTGATTAAACAAAGTGACTAGCTCATCAGTTGAGCCAATATCATTTGATTTTACTATATCTATTTCTAAATTTTTAAGAACATATACTATTTGCTCTATGCTATTGTCCTCAATTCTGCTAAAAATATCCTCTTTAGCCTTGTCTATATAAAAATATATATAAACAAAGAAAACTCCCAAAAGAATCAAAAAGGACATGATAAGCAACTCTTTTAGTTTTACCATACTTTTTCCTCTATATATGGTTTTAATGCACTAGATGCCTCTATACTTTTTTCTTTCAATCTTGGTTCTATTAGTATTATGTTTACTCTCCCTTTTTTCCAAAACAAAGCGCCAAAACTTTGAGGTAACTCATTTAACATCTCATAACTTAACACAAAGATATGTTTATCTAAGCATCTTCTATCTATATCTGAAAAAGTTTCCAAAATTATAAAATTTGCATCCATGCATTTTATAGAGGTTTTGTGTATTTTATTGCTCTTTATGCTCTTTAAAATATCTTTATTATCGCTCCATATCACCATCTCTTTTTCTACAACTAGGCCAGAAAAAACACTGTTGATAATTTCAGCTTTTATAATGCTACTCTCTAGTGCAAAAAGCATTGATGCTGAAAAAACAAAGCTTATCATAAATTTCATTAGAATGTGTACTCCATAGTGACTAACGCTCGCCTATCTATAGCTTGAATCTTTACATTACTGATTGGAACCTGTGTTGCTTTATCTAGCAGATTTTCACCCTTTAGTTTTATATCTATTCTTTTGCCTAAAGGGTAGATAAGACCAATGGTATAATTGTTTCCTGCAGGCATATTTATCCCATCAAAACTACGATACGACGATCTATAAATCAATTCATTATATATGTCAACTTTTCCCACCTTGTTAAACAACTGAATGTACATGCCCTCTGTTGGACTAAAGTTATTTTTTGAATAAAGTTTAAAAAAATCTATTATAAGTTTGTTGTTTACATCGAAACTATGTTCTAGATTTGTATATACTCTTGATAAATGCTTATTATCTTTAGAGTTTACATATTGATTCTGTACTCTATCAAATACAATTGCATTTTTCTTAGTAGAGTTGCCCCCACTTAGGCTTATTTTTGTATTTTGATACTTATACACTAGTTCAACTGTCATGGTCTGTGTTGTAGCACTATTAAGATTTGGATTTATGTTGTAATTTGGAGAAAATGTGGTCTGTCTAAATGTTGGATATATATATCCTTCAATAGCGAAAACTTTTACTGAAAAACTATCATTGATTGTTGATATATATCCAGCTCTTAGTATATGGTTTATGGATGATTCGTAGTCATCTTTTGTATAATTAACTCTTGCACTTAGTGTTAATAAATTTGTATTATTTATGTTCAATAAATTTTCCGCATATCCTATAAGCATATTTTTCTTTTTTACACCTCTAGGCAGAGACTTGTATATATTATCTAATGTAAAATCATCTATTGCAAAATTTTCATTTTTATACTGAACTCCCATTGATAATTCATTTGATTCAAAAATAAACTTTTTATCTAGCATTATATTATAAACTCTTGTTTTGACTTTAGCTTCAACACTATTTGCAATGCTATTGTCATATAATTCAATGCCATTATCATCTACACAGTTTGAACTTAATCTCTCATGGGATATACTCAAGGTAACTGAAAGTTCATTATCAAAATATTTACTTACTGAGATATGAGCACTATTGTTTTGAACATCACCATCATCAGGTGAACTGCCCAAACCCTTAAACATATCATACCTTTCATCAATTGCTCCAATCTCTATAGTATAGCTTTTGTCTTTTGAAAAACTAAAGTTAAACTGCCCTCGTGTGCCATCACGAGATAATTCTTTATTATTTAGAGTGTATTTTTTAAAGCTATTTTTACTAGTATCTACACTAACTAAATATGAGTATTTACCATTTTGTCTTGCATCAATAGCACGAGCATTTACACCTCCTATGCTGTCAAAAGATATTTGAGTAGAAGTTCCATTTTCTCGGGAGGGGTCTTTAGTGTAAAGTTTTATAACTGTATTTGCTGGTTCATTTCCAAAAGTAACCGAATTACTTGCTTGATAGATTTCAATATGGTCTATAAAATATAAACTCATTTTACCATATTGCGTAAGAGCATTCCCTAAAGTAGCAGAGTTAAGTTCGTGTTTATTAATAAAAATTTTAACATTACTTTCTAGCACTTGATCACTTCCCGACTTTACAAGAGTTGTCATACCATTTGGCGTCACCTGTAGAGTATAAGTACGAAGTGTTTTTAAAATATCATTAAGTGAGTATGCTTGCATCTTATCTAAGTCACTGCGGGAGAAAACTATCACATTACCAGCACTCTCTTTTTTACTCTTTAAGTAAAGTGCTTGAGATTTTTCATATTTTTGCAATAAACTATCTAATTTTACCTCATCTGAATACAAGACACTTATAAGTAAAATATATAAAAGTAAAATTCTCAATAACGCACCTTTAGCTGTAAATATAATTTACTCTAATCCAAATCTACTTAGTATGTGCTTAAAAACTATTTTAAACTAGCATCAGCTAATGTTAAACATAAAATTGGATTCTTTTTTTGCTCTTTCATGGATGCCACCGCTTGATTCAAAGTAAAACCAGTAGTTATAATATCATCAACTAAAATCACATCTTGCTCTTTAAATTTGTTTACACTAAATTCTCTTGGATGTAGCAATCTAAACTCCTTACTTTTCCCAGAATATGAAATCCTATTTTTAGCTCGTAATTTATTAAAATATGGTTTTATAAACTCACTCTTTAGTTCTCTGTTTAAGATTGCTGTGTGCGAATAACCATTATGAATATGGTCATCCACTGCGATAGATGCTACGGAATATTGAAATTTAAAATTCTGTATAAATTTTTTAAAACTATTTTTGGCTAATATTGAATATATATAATAGCCCAAGTCTGTATGTTTAGTGTGGAGCAAATCTTTAATCTCACTATATTTATAAAAGGAGATAACTTCGATATTATTAAAAATTTTTCTTTTGTAGATAGAAGGGGTTAAAAAGGTTTCTTGACAAGGTGAGCAGATGTGCCAAAAGGATAAGCTTTCACACACCATACATCTCATTTTAATCCATTTTTAGAACTGACATAAAGGCTTCTTGTGGAAGCTGTACTTTTCCTATAGATTTCATCCGCTTTTTACCCGCTTTTTGTTTTTCAAGTAGTTTTCTTTTACGAGTGATATCACCACCATAACATTTAGCTGTAACATTTTTACCCATAGATTTTACAGTTTCGCGTGCAATAATTTGAGAACCTAAAGATGCTTGAACGGCTACTTCAAAAAGTTGTCTCGGGATTTGTTCTTTCATATTTTTAACCAAAACTCTACCGCGAGATAAGGCTTGAGTGCGAGGAACAACGATACTTAGTGCATCAACTGCTTCCCCTGCTACTTTAATATCAAGCTTTACAAGATCGCCAACTTTAAAGTCTATAGGATCATAATCAAAAGAGGCATACCCTTTTGAGATAGATTTTAAGGTATCGTAAAAATCCATAACTATCTCATTCATAGGTATCTCGTACTCGAGCATAACTCGATCTTCATTGAGATAAGTCATCTTTGTTTGAGTACCCCTTTTGCTAACTAAAAGAGTGATAATATTTCCAAGATATTCTGCAGGTGTGATTACAGTTGCTCTCACATAAGGCTCTTTTATATAGTCTATCTTTTGCACGGGTGGAAGCTGTGAAGGGTTTTGAACTAAAATCATCTCCCCATTTGTAAGATATACTTCATAAACAACGGAGGGTGCAGAGGCAATTAAGTCTAGATTAAATTCCCTCTCAAGTCGCTCTTTTATAACCTCCATATGAAGCATCCCTAAAAATCCAACGCGAAATCCAAAACCTAGTGCTACCGATGTTTCAGGCTCATAAGACAAAGAACTATCATTTAAGCGAAGCTTATCTAAAGCATCTCTTAGGTCTTCAAACTTATCTGTATCTATTGGATAAATTCCTGCAAATACAAAAGGTTTTGCTGGTTCGTAGTCTCCCACAGGCTCTGGCGTTGGATTTTTGGCATCTGTAATTGTGTCACCAACATTTACTACGCTCACCTCTTTAAGTCCAAGAACAACTACCCCTATCTCTCCACACTCTATGGTATTTGTTTTAATCTTTTTCATTGGATGGGGATACATTAGGTCTAAGATTTGATGCTCTTCATTATTACTCATGAGTTTGATATTTTGACCTTTTTTAACCTGCCCATCAAATACACGAACCAATGCTAAAGCACCTAAGTACTGGTCAAACCACGAGTCATAAATGATAGCCTTGGTTGTAGCTTCAGGATCTCCAACTGGAGCGGGAACTCTATCTACAATAGCATCAATTAGCTCTCTTATACCAATACCAGTTTTTGCACTTACTAAACAAGCATCTGTCGCATCTATCCCTATGGAGGTTTCTATCTCTTCAGCTACTTTATCAGGATCAGCGGCAGGCAAGTCAATTTTATTTATAACAGGGATAAGCTCTAAATCATTATCTAAAGCTAGATACACATTTGCGATAGTTTGAGCTTCTACACCTTGAGCAGCATCAACAATAAGTAGAGCACCATCGGAAGAGGCAAGTGATTTGCTTACTTCATAAGAGAAATCAACATGACCAGGTGTGTCTATAAGATTGAGTATATAATGCTCACCATCTTTTACATAATCTAAACGAACAGACTGAGCTTTAATGGTGATACCACGCTCTTGTTCGATATCCATCGTATCCATCATCTGTGTACTCATTTCACGCTCAGTTACTGACCCACATTCTTGGATTATTCTGTCCGCTAATGTACTTTTACCATGATCTATGTGAGCAATGATAGAAAAGTTTCTAATATTTTTCAAAAAAATGTCCTATTTAAAATAATTATTGAGATTATACAAAAATTGTTCTTTTTTTGTTGTTAACTTATCTAAATATTGAGCTTATCAAGAAGTTTGTTAAAATTTTTTATATGTATTTTCTTTCTTGAGAGTTCAATAATCCCATCTTGTTTCAGTTTTTGCAAGCTTCTATTTAACACTTTCCTGACTGTACCAATCATCGCAGCTATATCATCATGTTTTAAGTTGTCAATTACCCTTAATGTTGCTTTGCCATCTTTCATATATGTATAATTTGTAAATAGTTGAACCACTCTTTGATAAACATCATAAAAAGAGAGGCTTACCGCTAAGGCTTCCATTGATTTTAATTGCCCTGCAAGATATGCATAAAAAAATTGTCTAAAAGAGCTATCTTCTAAAATCATAGTTTTAACATCTTCTAAGGGAAGACTAATAAGCTCTGCATCTTCTAAAACCTCTGAAATATACTCTCTTTTTGAGCCATCTAGCAGTGATACCACATCAAACATATCTCCACGCGACAACAAGTATAGAGTCTGCTCCTTCGAGGTGTTGAAGTCAAGCTGATAGATTTTAATTTTACCACTCATAATAAAATAAAAAAAATTGTTTGTGTCAACACTATTTAAAGGATCTTCCCCTTTTTTGAAATGTATCTTTTTTTGATTTTTAGATACTTGGGGAAGTTTATTAATTTCTTTAAAAATTAAATTTTGTTCATTTGGTTGTTTCAGTATTAAATTGCTCATATAGCATGATATATGAATTTAATTAATCTGTAAAACCTTTACACCATTTTTAGTGGATTTTTTCATATCTTTTGCAACTTTTATACTTAAAATCCCATCTTTATAACTAACATCTATTTTTGTGCTGTCAATATCATCAGGTAATGATATACTTCTATTAAAAGAGCCATAGTGACGCTCCTGTCTTATGACGCCATCTTTTTCCTCTTTATTGTATTCATCACGAACACCACTAACATTTAAGATGTTTTTTTGCGAAAGAGTGACTTTTATATTTTTTTTATCCACTCCAGGCAATTCAAATTTTAAAATATACGAATCCTTGCTCTCAATCATATCAAACTTAGGATAGGCAGAGAACACCCTATTCATACCCAATCCATTAAAGCTTCTATCGTTAAAAAAATGCTCTATTTGCTTTTGAAAATCGTTATAAAATCTTTCATGAGAGTCATCATTTAATACTAATGAACTTGCACTCAGAGAACCCGTTAATAAAATCGATGATAACAATAAAAATAATTTAGCTTTCATGACTCGCTCCTATTTTATGGATATATTTTTCGCTTTAGCTTTTTTTGTTTTTTGTAACTCTATTACGAGTCTTCCGTCCTCTAGTGATGCTTCAACTTTATCAGTATCTACACTATCAGGAAGAGCATATCTTCTCTCAAATTTCCCAAAAGAACTTTCACAGATATAATAGTCCTCTCTGCTCAACTCTTTTTGATACTTTCTAATTGCACTAACTACTAAGATTCCATCTTCAACTTTTATGTCGATATCCTCTTTTTTTACACCAGGTAAATCAACCTCTAAATGAAAACTACTATCTTCTTTTTTCGCAAGATTCGAAAATGGAAGGTGAGAAGCTAAGTTATCAAATGTATCTACCACTTTAGAAGCAACAACCTCAGCACCTTTTTCTATTTCAGAACCTATTTTTTTTGCACTTTTTACAATATCCATAACAGCCTCCTTATTTAATCTCTATTTTTTTAACTTTATCAACTTTAGCACTTTCTAACTTTGGCACAATCACTTCCAAAACACCATCTTGAGATTGGGCATGTATATTTTCTACATCTGCATCTTCTGGAATAGAAAAAGAGCGTGTAAATGAACCGAAACTACTCTCTACTTTATAGTAATTTTCCTCTTTTATCTCCTCTTTAAGTTTTCTTTCCCCAGATATTATTAAAGTTGAATCTTCAACTTGAATCTTAATATCATCCTTTTTAACTCCTGGTAAATCTACCTCGATATGGTAAGCAAACTCCCCTTCTCTTGTATTTATTGTTGGAGAGAAATCACCTTTAAAACTTATTTCCTTTTCCTGATTTATCCCATCAAGCATAGTATTTAACAAATCAAAACCTCTTCTAAACTCTCTCATTTGATTGCTTGGATTATATCTTGTAATTAACATGGCTAACTCCTTAAATATTTTTTATTTATGCTGTAATTATAAAGGATTTTTTTCAGAAGTTTTGCCACCTAAGTAGCAGAGTGAGTTAATATTAAGTGGAACAGAAACAATATAGCAAAATCACTATATTGTTTCTAAAAATTTGTAGTTTATTCTTTTATGCAAAAAGTGAATTAACACTTTCATTGTGGTAAACACGACGAATCACTTCCGCAAAAAGAGGAGCAACAGTTAATACTTTTATATTTTTATGAGGTTTTGTTTCTAATGTATTTGTTATAATAAGCTCATCGAGTTCGCCATGTTCTAAATTTTCATAAGCTTTTCCACTCAACACTCCATGAGTAGCACAAGCCATAACCGAAGTAGCTCCCTCATTTTTAAGTGCTGTGGCAGCTTTAACCATAGTTCCTGCAGTATCAACCATATCATCAATCATAATTACATCGTAACCATCAACATCACCAATAATCCCCATAACTTCAGCTTCATTAGCTTTTTCACGACGCTTATCAACAATAACCATATCTAAATCCATTCTTTTTGCAAAATAACGCGCACGAGCTACTCCACCAATATCTGGAGAAGCAATGATTGGATTTTTAAGATTTTTACTTTTTATGTAAGTTTCAAAAGTGATAGAACCGTAAAGATTATCAACTGGAATGTTAAAAAATCCTTGAATTTGACCAGCATGTAAATCTATAGTAACTACTCTATCAATTCCAGCACTCTCATACATATCTGCAACAAGTCTTGCAGTGATTGGAACACGAGGAGCAGCTTTTCTATCTTGTCTAGCATATCCATAATAAGGAACAACAGCAGTAATACTTTGAGCAGAGGAACGACGAAGAGCATCCGTCATGATAAGCAGTTCCATTAAATTATCATTAGATGGAGCACCAGTTGACTGGACTATAAATACATCACGACCACGAACACTTTCAGCAATTTGTACTGAAATTTCACCATCACTAAACCTTTTTGTATCAGCATTAGCCAACGGAACATCTAAAATTTTACAAATCTCTTTTGCAAAACCAACACTTGAACTACCAGCGAAAATCTTATAACCACGCATGTGATTCCTTTAGGGGAAAATAATAATCGAAGTATATAATAGTAGTGCTGAGGGATTGTTAAAAGTTAAAACGAAAAGAACTTAAGTTCTATAATCCGCATTTATTTTTACATACTCGTAACCTAAATCACATCCATAAGCTTTAAAATTTCCATCTGCTATACCCAAATCACAAGATATTGTAAATTTTTGAGATTGCATCACCCTTGAGGCTTTCTCTTCCATCTGTGTATCAAAATGAAGTTCGCCTCTATCATAGACGCAAAGATTATCAAAAGAGATTTTTAATGTCTCTTCAGAGCATTCTACACCACTAGCTCCTACCGTTGAAGCTAATCTTCCCCAGTTTGGGTCCTCTCCAAAAAGTGCAGTTTTTACAAGAAGTGAATTTGAGAGTGCTTTGGCAGCTATTTCAGCTTCCTTATCATTTTTAGCACCAGTTATATTATAAGTAACAAGTTTTCTAGCTCCCTCTCCATCTCTTACTATCTCTAATGCCAAAAATTGCATCACTCTAAACAAAGCCTCCCTAAAAGCATCTCTATTAAATACTTTACTTTTAGCATTAGACATAAGCATTACAGTGTCGTTTGTTGATGTGTCTCCATCCACACTAGCAGCATTAAAAGTAGTTTTCGTAACTTCATCTAAAATCTCTTGCATAACATTTTTGGAAACATCCGCATCAGTTGTGATGAAACACAGCATTGTAGCCATAGCAGGATTTATCATCCCTGCGCCCTTAGCCATTGCACCTATGTTGAAACTTTTTCCATCTTTTAACTCAACTCGATAAGCTATCTCTTTAGAGAAAGTATCTGTAGTCATTATCGCTTTTGCAGCATCTTTATTATTTCTATTAGTCAAATCAAAAAAAGTTGTCCCATCTATAATCTTCTGCTTTGGTAATCGAACTCCAATTACACCCGTTGAGCTCATAACAGGATTTTTAATCTCTTTATATTTTATACTCAGTGTTTCTAAAATTTCATCAATATCTTTTATACCAGCATCACCAGTCATCGCATTAGCATTCTTAGCGTTTATGAGGACAAAATTTGTTTTAAAATCGCCTTTTGCTTTAAAATGTTTAATTGGTGCTGCATACATTTTATTCGTTGTAAATACAGATGCTATTTCACACTCATTTTCACTATAGATAAAAGCCATATCATGTGCATTGTCTGGCTTTAATCCTGCCCTAACACCATCAGCATAAAACCCTTCACTAGCGCATACACCACCATCCCTGTAAACTATGTTATACAAATTTTAGCTCCTTTGGTTTATCTCTTTTTCTCATTAAATCTTTTGTCATATTTATACCACTTTGAGTTCCAATAACAAGAAGCTTACATTCACTAGTAACTAGAACATCCCCTTTTGGCATAGTTAAAAATTTACCATCTTTTTTTGTTATACCTATCACAGATGTATTAGTTATTTGTCTAATATGTGTCTCTTTTAATTTTTTAAGAACTGCCCAGCTATACTTTGGAACTTCTATCTCCTCCATATCAAGAGGATTGTCACTTTGATATAAAAACTCTTCAAGAAGATTCTCCATATCAGGTCTCGCTGCCATTGCACTTACCCTTTGTGCAGTTAACTTCGTTGGTGAGACAACAGTATCAGAACCTAGTTTTTTAAGTTTTTCAACATCACTCATACTCTCAGCAGCGGATATAATATAATATGGTCTAGGTAAAAAATGCTCTTTTTCAAAAAGTCTAACAGATGCTATAAGAGCGATATTGTCCGATATTGAACTAGAAAGTGTAATAAGTCCTTTTGCAGATGATAAATGAGCTTTAAGCATTGTAAGTTCGGCATGTGGTTCTGCCTGTAGATAGGCAGGGTATTTATGCTCTTTTGCCCACTCATGTATCTCTTGTCTTGGGTCTATAACAACAAAAGGGATATGATTTTTTCTTAACTGTTTTGTCACTTCAATTGTGTAGTCATTGTGATAACAAACAACAAAATGCTTTTTTAAGCGTGCAATTTTATATAGCATTCTTCGCTCCTTTAAAACGGCAACTATATTCCCTCTATTTAATTCTGCAACCATAATACCAACAGCACTTGAAAAAACTGCAAAACCTGCAATAATGAGAGTAATAGTAAATAATCTACCAGCATCAGAGATTGGTGATATCTCGCCAAATCCAACTGTAGTAAAAGTTATTCCTGTCTGATATATAGCATCGATTACTGTAAAATCATCAATAACTACATAACCTACTGTTCCAACAAGCATTGTAATAACTGTTAAAATTAATGGAAGACGGAATGGTTTAAGGTGTGGGTAAACTTCTGGAAGAAGTTTTTTATCTGGTTTGGGAGAAGACTCCCAGTGCAAGAAATGTCGAATCCTTTGCAAAAGATTCAAGTCAATTTCCTAACTACGAATTTTTCTTAAGTGTACGTAGTTCTCTTGCAGAAATTTTAATTTTTTTAGTAGTACCATCTTCTAAAGTGATACGTACTGTTCTTAAATTTAATAAAAAACGACGCTTTGTTCTGTTTTTAGCATGAGAAACATTGTTTCCGCTCATTGGGCCTTTGCCACTAATAGCACATCTTCTTGCCATGTCAGGCTCCTTATATTTAGGTTTAAAAGTTGCGAATTATACTAAGTTAAAGCAAAACTATAACTTAAGCCAAATAAAAATCAAAATATAATTTAAGTCCAGAGTCAAAACAAGCTAGTCGCTCATGTAAATATTGTAGAACAAAAAAGAGTAATTCTCAAAACTTTATTACATTTATATCTATTTAATATGTAAATAGCTAAAATTGATGCCTAAAACTAGAACTCTCTACCACTTCACTGGAGTTGGTGTTATTTTTGACTCAGGACTTATTTGATGATTACTAAAGAAAAGATAGATGATTATATAGAAAAAATCCCACCTGCTCCTGACACACTGAGAAAAACTGTTTTCTTACTTAATAATGGTGAACTACACAAAGCAGCAGTTGTAGCACAGAGTGATTTAGCATTGTCGGCATACTTAAAAAGTATTGTGAACAAACCTATTTATGGCTTCAAAAATGAAGTGAGTGATATTTCACAAATTTTTGGAATACTGGGAGCAACAGGATCACAAACTACAGTATATAACTATATGATTAATCTTTTATCTCCAAATAAATGGTTGCTTTTTAAACTTAATGCCACTTCATTTTCTTCTTTACAAGATACATTATCGCTCCAATGGAAAAAGATACTGCAACATTTGGAGATCAAAGATAAAGATATTGAAAACTCTATCACACTACTTCCTGCAAGTATTATTGTTTCAGAAGCTCTTTTTTGTGAAAAAATAGAAGATGTTCAACTAATCAGAAGTGCCAAAAGTATTGACTACAATACAATACTTGTTAGACTTGCAGGTGTAGATTTATTTGATATTTGTGAACAAATTTCAAATAAATGGGAGATGTCAAATAAAATTGCAACAATAATTCAAGCTGCTTCTGGCATCAAGCCTTTAAGTGATGAATCAATAAATATATTAGGAAAATGGATGCATCTCTTATTATTTTATGAACTTTCTCAACCAACCTTTGTTGAAGCTGGTTTAAATGACTTTATAGATTTTCAAATAGATTTCGTTAGTGATATATATGAAGATTTTGCTTCTTTAATGGATGTTCAATGAGAGCTATAGTTAAAAATGGCATTGGCGTATTTTTGCCACAAGGTTTTTTAGATGGCAATAAAACAACTGTTTTTTTAAGCATAGATGATATTGAAGCAACAAAAAAACTCAAAGTTGATATGATTTTAGTGTCTCTTAAAAAAGTTATTTTTTTTAATAAAAATGGCTTGGATGCATTTGTAAAAATGTTTTTAAAACTCCGTGCAGCTAACAATATTACCGTAGGATTCTGTGAATATGATCATAAAAAATATGAAGCGATTCAAAAATTTTATGCGGATGAATTAAACTTTTCTCTTTTTAAAACAGAAGAGATTGCCTCTCTTTTTGCATCCAGCTTTAAAAATCAAAAAAAATCAGCCTTGCTTTATAGTGAAGACAAATCACAACGCTCAGCCATTGCAATTGAATTACATGATAATGGGCATAATCCTATTATTGCCCAAACTAAAAGTGAATTTATAGAAAAACGCGTACAAAAAGAAAACTATGATGTAATAATTAGTGATACATACTTAGGGCAAATGGGACAGAAAGTTGCTACTCGCGTAACTGGAAATGCTATCATTTATACTGTAAATTCATTTTTAGATGCAGAGATTGGAAACACCTTTAATATTGCTTATCATAATAACTCTTTAAATGTTGGTTTTAGACTTTTTATTTTTGATGCATATAAAGTTGTTTCCATGAATGTTCATGCACTAAATTTTTTCTCAAGATTAGCAAGTTCAGCAGCTGAATATAATGCTACTCTTTGTTTTGTTGGTATGAGTTTTGAAAAAACTCCTGAATCTTTAAAAGAGACTATGGAAGACTCTGGCATCATGTTTTATGAGCAGATGGATGACATTTTACAAAATAAAGAGCTCTTAAAAGAACTTGGTGCAAGTAGCGCAGGTAATGCTAAAAATAAACGAGTAATTAACAAAACATTAGTTTCTGAGCTACCTAAATTTATAGATGCAGCAATATTAACAATAGAAATGATGACAAACTCAAATGCAGAAAAAGACGCTGTGGAGATATGCGACATAAAAGTGAGTGACCATTCAAATAAAATAGCTAGCTCTATTGGTTTTTATGGTGATATTGATGGAATGATTGTCTTGGTTTTCCCTACATCCATTGCCAAAAGCGCTTGTGAACTTCTAATAGGTGAAAAGACTGATGATATAGAACTTATTTTAGATTCACTAGCAGAACTTGTTAACATTGTTGGAGGAAAAATTAAAACTCTTTTAGCAGATCACGATGTAAGTGTAAATATAACACTTCCAAGAACCTACTCTACAGTTGATAGTGTTTTAGAAGTAATTTCTGAGAAAAAAGGTGTTCAAGTAGATCTCTCCTTCAATAATGATAAATTTTTATTTTTCTTAACAAGATAAAAATATAAAGCCTTCTCTAACTACTATAGTGATAAAATTCCAAATTAAAAGAGATTAAAGGATAAATAGTGAAAATAGCTCCTAGTGTTTTGTCGGCTGATTTTGGTAACTTACAAAGAGATGTTGAGTCCATCTGCGAGGCCGGCTGCGATTTAGTTCATGTGGATGTTATGGATGGACATTTTGTTCCAAACCTAACAATAGGACCAGTTGTTGTATCAGCTATAGCTAAGTGTGCCACAAAGCCTCTTGACATCCACCTAATGGTTCAAAACAATACTTTTTTCGTTGAACTTTTTGCACCTTTAAAACCTGAGTATATCTCTTTTCATATAGAAGAGGAAAAACATCCACATAGACTAATTCAAAAAATTCGTTCATATGGCATAAAACCTGCAATAGTTTTGAACCCACATACTCCACCTGAGAGTGTTGAGTATTTACTTGAAGATTTAGATATGGTACTTCTAATGAGCGTAAATCCTGGTTTTGGTGGGCAAAGTTTTATAGATAGCGTAATTCCAAAAGCTGCAAGACTCAGTGAACTTAGAAACAAGATCAACCCAAACTGTCTTATCGAAGTTGATGGTGGAGTCAACGATAAAAACATTCATCAATTGAAAGATGTTGGTGTAGATATTGTTGTTGCGGGCAGCTATGTATTTAAACATGCTTCAAAAGAAGAAGCGATTAAAAGCTTACAAATCTAAGATGCGTGTAAAAATCTGTGGTATAACATCCTATGAAGATGCAATGGATGCTATCAATGCTGGGGCAGATGCACTAGGTTTTGTATTTTATGATAAGTCACCAAGATATATAACTGTTATGCGTGCAAAAGCGATAATACAACAACTGCCTCCCTTTGTTGAAAAAGTTGCTCTTTTTGTTAATGTAGATGCAGAAACTATTAACTCTACATCTCTTTTTACAGGAGCGACACTGGCTCAAATCCATTTTGATGCACCTCAAGAACTGTACAACCAGCTAAAGATACCTTATCTAAAAGTAATTAGAGCACAACATCAAGATGATATTTTAAAAAACAGTGATGGATATAGATTAGTAGATGCTTACTGTGAAGCATATGGTGGTGCAGGAAAAAAATTAAATATTGAATGGTTTAAAGATATTGATTGCTCTAAAATTATTCTAGCTGGTGGATTAAATCCTCAAAATGTAGCTACCCTTAAAGAGTATGGTTTTTATGGTGTGGATGTTAGTAGTGGTGTTGAGATTTCACATGGCATAAAAGACTCTTTAAAAGTCAAAGGCTTTATACTAAATGCTAAACAATGATTTTAGCTTAGATGCAAAAAGTATTTCAAAACTCTCTTCTAAAGGCTTGTCACTTGAATCTCTCAAACAACAGATTAATGAAGATATTGATTTTAACCTTGAACTTTGGCATTCCCAAGGTTTAGAGATTGTAAAACATCATGGATATTTCTATTTCGCTACCAAATTTATCTCTTTTAACGAAGCTGAATTTTGTATTGTAGATATAGAAACAAATGGCTCAAAAATAGAAAAACATCAAATTATCGAGATTGGTGCAGTTAAAGTTAAAAATGGGATCATAACTGATAGGTTTGAATCACTTGTAAAGTGTGAAACAATAAATGAGCATATTACTGCTATTACGGGTATAAGGGCTGAAGACACTCAAGATGCACCCTCTTTACAAGAGGTTTTATACAAGTTTAAAATCTTTTTAGGTGACTCTATATTTATAGCACATGATGTAAAATTTGACTATAGATTTGTATCTTTATCACTTCAAAAAGTTGGACTAGAGCCTCTCTTAAATAGAAGCTTATGCTCATTGGCATTAGCAGAGAGAACTTTAAGCTCTTACAGATATGCTCTATCTTATTTGAGTGAATACTTTAACCTAAATCCCAATGCAACTCACCATCGTGCCATGAGTGATGTAATAACAACATATGAACTTTTTTTACTCTCAATTACAAATTTGGATAAAAAAATTAGAACAGTAGAAGATCTTATAAAGTTTACAAAAACAGCGAAGAGATTAAAAAGACCAAAACTCAATCCTCTTCAAACTGAGGGCAATAGAGAAAGAAGAGAAGATAGTGAAGCTTACTCCGAATAAGCTCCCTTATTTGTTAATTTTTCATATCTAGCATCAAGTCTCTCTTGGCTAGATAGCTCACGAAGTTCTTTTAATGAGTCTAAGAAATAATTAGCAATTGCTGTTGCACTACCTTCCTTGTCTCTATGAGCACCAATTAATGGCTCATCAATTACATCATCAATTAAATGTAACTCTTTTAAGTCTTCACTTGTAATTTTCATAGCATTTGTTGCAGCTTCAGCTTTAGCAGGATCGTTCCATAATATGGCAGAACAACCTTCAGGCGAGATAACACTAAACACTGAATATCTCATCATTGCAAGTTTATCCGCAACTCCAATTGCCAGTGCACCACCACTTCCACCTTCACCTATCACTATAGATACTGTTTGAGTATCAAGCTCAGAAAGTTCAAGTAAATTTCTTGCAATCGCCTCACTCTGGTTTCTCTCTTCTGCACCGAGACCTGGATATGCACCTGGTGTGTCAATCAACATAAGAACTGGTATATTAAATTTCTCAGCCATTTTAGCTGCACGCAGTGCCTTTCTATATCCTTCTGGATTAGGCATACCAAAGTTACGCTTTAACTTATTTTTGGTGCCACGACCTTTTTGTTCACCAATGACCATAACTTTTTCATCACCAATGTAGCCGAGATAACAGATAACTGCAGCATCATCACGAAAATGTCTATCACCATGAATTTCATACTTATCTCTCATTATAAGATTGATATAATCAAGAGCATATGGTCTATCTTGATGACGAGCCAATTGTAATTTTTGAAAAGGCGATAAATTTTTATAAGTTTTACTTACTTCTTTATCTAACGACTTTTGAAGTATTTCTACAGCATGAGAATCATGGCGAATCTCTGCACTTATAATATCTTCTTGAATATTTTTTATCTTTTGCTCAAAATCTAAATATGTAGCCAAATTGAATCCTTAAACTTAGATTTTTTTGAAAATTAGAACACCGTTCGTTCCACCAAAACCAAAAGAGTTACTCATAACTACATTTAATTCAGCTTTTCTTGCTTTATTTGGGACAACATCTAAATCACAGTTTTCATCTGGTGTAGTGTAGTTAATTGTCGGAGGGATAATACCATCTCTCATAGCCATCAAACATGTAACAGCTTCAATTCCACCAGCAGCACCAAGACAGTGACCTAGCTGACCTTTAATCGAACTCATTGGAGGACAGTTCTCTTTTCCACCTAGTAACTCTTTTACAGCAGCAGTTTCATTTTTATCATTGATAGGTGTACTTGTACCATGAGCATTCACATAATCAATTTTCGGCTCACCGGCCATCTTATATGCAGCTTTCATCGCGCGTGCAGGTCCTTCAAGACTTGGCGTTGTAATATGATTAGCATCACCACTCTCACCAAAACCTATAATTTCACCATAAATATTAGCACCACGAGCAACAGCATCCTCATAGATCTCTAAAACTAATGAAGCTGCACCCTCACCCATAACAAAACCATCTCTATCAGTATCAAATGGGCGAGAAGCTGTTTTTGGATCATCATTTCTTGTTGATAGTGCTTTCATTGCAGCAAAACCACCAATCCCAACACCAGTTATAGCAGATTCTGCAGATACAACCAACATCTTATCAGCGCCACCGCACATAATTGTCTTGCACGCCTCACTTATAGCATGTGTACCAGCAGCACAAGCTGTTACGCTTGAAAGATTTGGTCCTTGTGTTCCATGCTCAATAGAAACAAAACCACCCAACATATTTACAAGTGCCGATGGGATGAAAAAAGGAGAGATTCTACGAGGGCCTCTGTTTTCTAAAATAACAGAATTTTTCTCAATCACAGGGAGACCACCGATGCCAGATCCTGCACTGATACCAAACCTTTCCATATCTGTATCTTCACTTAGGTTAGCATCTGCCATAGCCTCTTGAGCAGATTTTAAGCCAAGATGGATAAATCTATCAGCTTTTTTAACCTCTTTTGGTGCCATTACAGTTGATGGATCAAAATCTTTCACTTCACCAGCAATTTTCACACCATAATCACTTGGATCAAAAATAGTAATAGTATCGATGCCACATACACCATCACATATAGCTTTAAATGAACTCTCTTTATCATTTCCTACAGCGTTAATCATACCAATACCAGTAACCACTACTCTTTTCATCAAAATCTCCATAATAAATATAAAATACTTTTAACAACCGGCAAAAAAGCAAGCTATTAAAAATATTTTACTACTGAGGTTTCCCTCAATAGATTCTCAAAGTATTATTTACTTTCTATATAAGCAACAACATCTTTAACAGTTTGAATTTTTTCTGCTTCATCATCAGGAATTTCTATATCGAATTTCTCTTCAAGAGCCATTACTAATTCTACTACGTCAAGGCTATCAGCACCTAAATCTTCAACGAATTTCGCATCTTCTTTTACTTCATCCGGGTTAACGCTTAACTGCTCAACTACTACTTCTTTAATATCGTCTAAAAGTGCCATTATAGCTCCTATGTTTAAGTATAAAATCACCGAATTATAGCACAAGTATCTTAAATATACTAAAGTTATTGCAAGGAAAAAAAGGAAAATATCTGTTATTTTATAGTCTAAGAAGTATTATAATATTGCCCTTTAATAGCAATACATAAGAGATAAATCTCTTATGCCATATTTAATCCACCATTTACTTTTAAAGTTTCACCAGTGATATAACTAGCATGGTCTGAAAGTAAAAAAGCGGTAGCTTCTGCAACCTCTGAGGCATTTCCAAAACGCTTCATAGGTATATTTGCAGTAAAACTACCTTTCACTTCATCACTTAACGCATCTGTCATCTCAGTTGCAATAAAGCCTGGTGTTACAGTATTGTAACGGATACCACTTGTAGCAGCTTCTATTGCAAAACTTTTTGTCATTGCAATCACTCCACCCTTGGATGCAGCGTAGTTTGTTTGTCCAGCATTTCCTGTTTCACCAACAATTGAAGCAATATTAACAACTCCACCAAATTTTTTCTTTCTCATCACTTTCATAGATTCACGACATCCAATAAAACAAGAGGTAAGATTTGCATTGATTACAGACATAAAATCATCACTTTTCATACGAAGCGCTAGCTTATCATTTGTGATTCCCGCATTGTTTACAAGGTATGAAAGCTCACCATCACTCTCAACGATAGTTTTAATTGCATCAACAAAGGCAGCTTCATCACTTACATCAAAACCAATAACAGCAGCTTTTCCACCATTGGCCTCAATCGCCTCTTTTACAGCATCAGCTTCAACAGCACCACTTCTATAATTAATCCAAACTTTTAAGCCAAAACCAGCTAAAGTTTTTGCAACCTCCGCACCAATACCACGACTTGAACCTGTAACTAAAACATTTTTACCACTAAATTTCATTATTTATATTTCTCCATTTTTTATTACATTTATAGGAAGTGGGACTTTAGTCCAGCTTCCAAATTACTATATTAAACTGTGATCCATCTCAGATGGAATTTCGATGCCCATAAGTTTTAAAACTGTTGGTGCTATATTATTTAAACCACCAGCTTCAACTTTTGTTACACCATCTGCCATTACAAAACACCACACTTTTCCAACTGTATGATTTGTTAAAATATTACCATCATCATCACGCATCTCTTCACAATTTCCATGATCAGATGTAATAATTAAAGCATAATCGTTCTTTTTAGCACTCTCTACAATTTTACCAAGTTGCTTATCTACAGTAGTTACAGCTATTTTAGCCGCTTCAAAATCACCAGTATGCCCAACCATATCACCATTTGCAAAATTTACAACTATAAAATCATAAGCCTCATCCATTGCCTTGAGTACTGCATCACCAACTTCAACAGCACTCATTTCAGGTTTTTCGTCATAAGTTTTTACATTTGGTGAAGGGATGAGAACTCTTGTCTCATTCTCATATGGCTCATCAATGCCACCATTTAAGAAAAAAGTCACATGAGCATATTTTTCTGTTTCAGCAGTGTGTAGTTGACGGAGTCCTTTTGATGCGATAACTTCCGCTAATGTATTTTTTGGTGTATCTTTTGAGAATAGTACAGGATAAGAAAAACTCTTATCATATTGTGTAATAGTTGCAAGCGTTACATCTACATGTTTCTTTGAAAAACCTGTAAAATGTTCATCACCAATAGCTGAGACCATCTCTCTCATCCTATCACTTCTAAAATTTATAGTTAAAACACTGTCTCCATCTTTCATCCCCTCGTACCCTGCAAAAGCAGTTGGCTCAATAAACTCATCTGTTTCACCAAGTGCATAAGATGAACCAATGTAACCAGCTGGTTCAAAATCAGTTTTTGGAGTTGCATTTACTATAGCTTCATAGCCTCTTTGAACTCTTTCCCAGCGATTATCTCTATCCATAGAATAAAAACGCCCTGAAATTGTTGCTATTCTTACATTTTCATTTAGATGGGCTTCTACCTGTGTTATATATTTTTGAGCAGATATTGGTGAGACATCTCTGCCGTCTGTTATAAGATGTAAAAAAACCTCTTTGCCATTTTTAGCTGCAATATCTGCAATCCCCATAAAGTGATCAATGTGAGAGTGCACACCACCGTCACTCATAAGACCTATAAGATGCAATCTATTTGAGGTTTTAAAAAGATTTTGTAATTCTTTATTATCTTCTAAAGTATTTTCACTGAGTGCTAAAGATATCTTTACTAAATCTTGATATAAAACTCTGCCACTTCCGATGCTCATATGCCCCACTTCGGAGTTACCCATCTGCCCTTCAGGCAATCCAACACTTAGCCCAAATGTGTCTATCAAAGAGTGGGGAACCTCTTTAAAAAGTTTATCATATGTAGGTTTAACAGCATTATAAAATGCGTTGTACTCAGTTTTTGAGTTATAACCTATGCCATCAGTAATCACTAAAATAGTTTTTTTACTCAACTTCTCTCCTTGTATAGAGTTTAAAATTAAGTGGCATTATACTATAATGTCGCTTTTAAATTTATAGAATAGTTACACAGGATACAAATTGCTTTATTGGCTATATGAAATACTTAACATTAACATACTTGGATACATAACTATTAGAGCTGGTTTATCCTTTTTTTTAGCTCTATTTTTTACACTTTTTTTGATGCCACGCTTCATAAAATGGGCAAAAAGAACCTCTAGTGTTCAACCTATAAACAATTATGCACCAGACAGGCATAAAGAAAAAGAAAAGACCCCTACAATGGGTGGTGTAGTGTTTATTGGTGCTACTATTTTAGCTTCTCTTTTAACTATAAAATTTTCAAATCTCTATGCTATAGGAGCAGTGATGACTCTTTTATTTTTTGCACTCATTGGTTTTCAAGATGATTATGCTAAGATAAAGAAAAATGAAAATTTAGCAGGTTTAAGAGCACGCACAAAACTACTACTACAGGTTATTTCTGCTTTAATTATTGCATGCTATTTATGTATATTTGCAGATTTCAATACTGATTTATACCTTCCTTTTATTAAAACTCCTATCTTAGACATGGGGATGTTCTCTGTTTTTTTATGGATTTTAGTCGTTGTAGCTACTTCAAATGCAGTAAATTTAACAGATGGACTTGATGGACTTGCAACTGTACCATCCATTACTGCCCTATCATCCTTTACAATTATCATATACATAACAGGGCATGCAACTATTAGTTCATATCTTTTAATGCCAAACTTTGATGTCGGAGAAGTTGCTATAGTTTCAAGTGCACTTATGGGAGCACTAACCGGATTTTTATGGCATAACTGCCATCCAGCAGAGGTGTTTATGGGTGATAGCGGTTCCCTTGCAATAGGCGCTTTTTTAGGTTACTTAGCCATCATCTCTAAAAGTGAAATCCTACTATTACTAATAGGTTCTATATTTGTAATTGAGACTTTATCAGTGATACTTCAAGTTGGTAGTTATAAACTTCGCAAAAAAAGAGTTTTTTTAATGGCTCCGATTCATCACCATTTCGAGATGAAAAAGTGGGCTGAAAATAAAATCATTGTTAGATTTTGGATTATTGCGATTTTGTCTAATCTTGTCGCGCTTATGACTTTAAAGATTCGCTAATGAAAAAAATCTCCCTTTTTGGTTATGGACATACTACAAAAGCAATCGCTTTTAAACATCAAGAGGTAGTTTTTTATGATGATAAATGTACTAAGCCCTTTAAAGATGAGAATGGCTTTAGCATCAAGCCATCAAGTGAGTTTCATCCTAATTATTCACAACTTGAAATAACATCTCCAGGGATACCACCATCTAACCCTCTGATACTTAAGGCAAAAAACCTTATAAGCGAGTATGATTACTTTGCAAAAGATATGCCGCTGAGTATTTGGATAAGTGGTACAAATGGCAAAACAACTACTACACAAATGATGCAACATCTTCTACAAGACAAAGGTTCACAAGAGGGTGGAAATATTGGAACTCCACTCGCTAAGATGAATATCAATGCTAATCTATGGATTTTAGAAACAAGTTCATTTACTATCCACTATACAAATATTGCCAAACCAAACATATATATCTTACTCCCTGTAAGCCCAGATCACTTAAGTTGGCATGGAGATATGCAAGAGTATGAAAAAGCAAAATTAAAGCCTATTACTATGATGAAAGAGGGTGAAATTGCTATCATCCCTGATAAATATAAAGATATTCAAACAAAAGCGCATATCATTAGCTATAAAAATGAACTAGATTTAGCAACTCACTTTGATATAGATGTAAAAAAAGTAAATTTTAAAGGTGCATTTCTTAGCGATGCTCTCTTAGCGATGGCGGTTGATAAAATACTTTTCGACAGAACAAACTATGAAACCATAAACACTTTTACACTTGACCCACACAGACAAGAGGAGCTTAGAGATGCTAAAAATCGCCTTTGGGTAAACGACACTAAGGCAACAAACATAGATGCCACTATAGCTGCTCTAAAGCGTTACAAAGGTTCACCTATACATCTCATCTTAGGTGGTGATGACAAGGGTGTAGAGCTAAAAGAGCTCTTTGATTATCTTCAAAATATAGATGTTAAAATTTATAACATCGGCTCAAACAAAGAGAAGCTTTCTTTATTAGCAAAAGAGTACACAATAGAGTTTCAACTATGCAAAAATCTCAATGATGCTATCTTAAAAATAAATAAAAATTTAGAAAAAAATGAGCTTGCACTACTCTCTCCTGCTGCATCTAGTCTTGATGAGTTTAGCTCATATGCCCATAGGGGCAATGAGTTCAAAGAAACTGTAAAAAATCTAAGCTAGATTTCAGCACATTAGGGCTATAATGTCGCTCTTTAAAAGATGGCCAATTAGCTCAGTCGGTAGAGCAACTGACTGAAAATCAGTGTGTCCTTGGTTCGATTCCGAGATTGGCCACCACCTTTTGAAAGACTTTTATTATTATGGCCAATTAGCTCAGTCGGTAGAGCAACTGACTGAAAATCAGTGTGTCCTTGGTTCGATTCCGAGATTGGCCACCACCTCACAACCAAAATCAATTTATTCTTTATTGTACATCTTCTCATAATATTCATGAGCCATCCGTCGAGAATCAAAAGCGGGGACAACATCTTTCATTGCCGTTTTCATCATCTCTACCCATTGTTTAGGTTGATCATAATACATTGGAATAATCTCATTTTCTAGAATATCCATCATATTTTTGTTATCTTCGTTGTCTTGCTCTTCTGCGGGTTTATTGTGGTCAATTGCTGGAATTGTAAATGCATTCGCCCCATGTTTGGCAAACTCGGGATGCCAGCCATCGTTTGTTGAGAAGTGGATTGAGCCATTCATACTCGCTGCCATACCACTTGTGCCACTTGCCTCTCTTGAAACACGCGGAGTATTTAGCCAAATATCACTCCCTTTTTTCAAGGTAAAAGAGAGGCTCAGCTCGTAACCCACCAAAACAGCCATATTTTTAATTCTATGACTCACATGAATTAGCTCATTAAAAGTATTAACTGCATTAATATCAAATGGATAAGGCTTACCAGCCCAAATAACTTGAACTGGATGTTTTTCATCCTCCACTATTTTTTTAAAGCGATTATAATCATGCTTTAATAATCCTGGACGCTTATACTCAGCAAAACGGCGAGCCCATACGATAGTAAGCACATCAGGATCAAACATCTTACCTGTTTGATCTGCAACCACTTCAAATAAAACGCGTTTGAGATGCTTTTTACGAGCAATCAGTTCATAATCTTCATGCTCATTAACCGCAGCAGACATCCCTTTATCAGTCCAAAAGTGTCTATTTTGTGCATTTGTAATGTAAATGATTTCCGAAGCACCTTCACAATTTTTCCACATACGATTGGCTACCTCTCCATGCATTTTAGAAACTGCATTTGTACATTTTACAGCACGCAAAGCAGCTACTGTTAAATTGAAAGTATCACCATATACCATTGTGATTTCACGCACTTTCTCTAGTGAGAGCCCATTAAAGAAACCAAACCTATAAAGCAGATGAATATCATGCTCTTCATTTCCAGCATCTTCAGGTGTATGCGTTGTAAATACAACATGTTTCTTGAGTATCTCCATATCTCTATATCTATTGTAGAGCTCATATACTAATGGTAAAGCGTGCCCCTCATTCATATGATAAACATCAATCTTTTGTTGTAATGATTCAAGCACTTTAACTCCACCAATACCTAAAACAATCTCTTGGGAGATTCGTGTTTCTTCATTGGCATCATACAGTTTATGAGTAATTGTACGGGCTAAAAAATCATTCTCAGGAATATCTGTAGTAAGCAAAATTAATGGCGCAGAGTTAAATACACTCGCTGGTAAATAAAGGGCTTTAATATGAACATCTTGAGAGTGGATATTTACAGTTGCCTGAACTCCAAGATCTTCAAGAAAGTAGTAGTGTTTACGGATAAAATTTGCTTGCAAACTGCCATCTTCATGACGAGTTTGATCATAATAACCATAACTCCATAAAATACCCACGCCGATAACATTTTGACGGAGATCATAAGCACTTCTCATATGTGAACCAGAGAGAAATCCAAGACCACCTGAGTAAATTTTAAGAGCCTGATGGATAGCAAACTCCATAGAAAAATAAGCTACACTTTTTTTGTATTTTGGATCAAACGCATAATCATGTGTTATCATTTTCACCCTTGAAAATTTTTATATAAAATCACCTTACCAAGTTCAACACCTGGCTGATCATAAGTGTTTACTTGTAACATCGCTCCAACTAAAGAGGTCAAAAGTTCATAATAGATAATCACTGCACCAATGTTGGACTCATTGATTTTATCAAATACAATAGAATCAACCGAGATACCACTTTGGATAAGACTCTCTTTTGTTGCTTCACATTGTGCATTGATAAGCGTGTTAAAACTTTTTGTATTGATAAAATCAGTTTTTTCAATATGCTTGAGTGAAATATCGGGAACTTTTAAATCATTCTCAAAATCTTCGATACTAATAAATGTCACTGTCTTATCTTTTGGACCCTCAATAAGCAACTGCAAAAACGAGTGCTGATCAACTGCCCCAATAATTCCAATGGGTGTTACACCTACACTATTTTGAAACTTATCAATTTTGCCAAGTGACTCACCCCAAAGCTGAACATACCATTTTGTAAGGTTCTCTAAGCTGTTTGCATAAGAAAAAAGTACATTAATGGACTGCTCTTTTGAATTCTCATAATAAAAACACGCTTTTTCAAGGATATGCTTCTCTTCACCCTTGAAAAAAGATGTTACAAAACTATCTGCACCATCAAGTAAAGCTTTTGTATCGTAACCAGCTAATGTTAGCGGGACAATGCCTACAGCACTTAAAACCGAAAAACGCCCACCAACATTATCGGGGATATTGAACTGTGTTATCCCATAATGGTCTGCAAACTCTGAGAGTGCCGAGCCTTTGTCGGTTATAACCATAACACGCTCTTTATCTTCTTTTTCTAAGTCTAAATCAAAATGTTCAATAGCCGTCTTAAAGATTGAAGTGGTCTCAATAGTGCCACCAGATTTAGAGATAACAATAAAAATCGTACTTTTCTTTTGTAACTTAGCTAATTTTTTAGAGATGTCAATGGGGTCGGAGTTCTCAAAAAAATGAAGCTTGCGAGTGCCTGCACCTTTGGACGAGACTAAAGAGTCTATCGCTTTAATCCCTAAAGATGAACCACCAATCCCAATAATACCTATATCAGTAATGGCACCAGAACTAAGAATTGTATTAGTATGCAACAGTTTATCTACTGCGTCGATATGAATAAGTGAATTTTTCGTCAAACTATAGTAGCCGATTTTTCCACTTTTATGCTCATCTGAGATCACTTTAAAAGCAGTCTCCATAATAGCACTGTGATGTGAAGTCGCTTTAAAATTAAAATCGCGACTAAAGTGTAACATTATTTGCTTCCTACTAACACACACATATCAACTAAACGAGAACTATACCCCCACTCATTGTCATACCATGCCAAAACTTTAACAGTTTTACCATCAACAACACTTGTCATATCTGGAACATATGTTGAACTATATGTAGAACCAATAAAGTCACTTGAAACACGCTTGTCATGGTCAACTTCTATCAGACCTTTAAATGCACCATTTGATGCTCTCTCAAACGCTGCGTTGATATCTTCAACTGTTACATCTTTTTTAAGGTTAGCTGTTAAGTCAACTACAGAAACATCTGGAGTAGGCACACGCATAGCATACCCATTAAGTTTTCCCTTAAGGTTTGGCATAACAAGTGCGATAGCCTTAGCTGCACCTGTTGTTGTTGGTATCATATTTACAGCTGCCGCACGAGCTCTTCTTTGGTCTTTGTTGTGTTTAACATCAAGAACATTTTGATCATTTGTATATGAGTGGATAGTTGTCATTAAAGCATTTTCAATCCCAAACTCATCATCAAGAACCTTGCAAATCGGTGCGAGACAGTTAGTTGTACAACTTGCATTAGAGATAATAGCCTCACCCTTATATTCATCTGTATTGATGTTAAGCACATAAGTAGGAGTATCATCTTTTGCAGGAGCTGACATCACAACTTTTTTAACACCATTTTTGATGTAAGATTGAGCTTTCTCAGTTGTTAAAAACACACCTGTACACTCTATAACAACCTCTGCACCAGCTGAACCAAAGTCTAACTCTTCTGGGTCACGAGTGCTATACATAGTTACTTTTTTTCCATTAATCATAATAGTATTGTCGTCTATAACTTTAGCATCCACACCACGATGAACGCTATCATATTTAAAAAGATACTCAAGCATTTTAGGTTTAGCTGTTGTATTAATCGCTACAAGTTCTATGTCATCACGCTCAGTAATAATCTTTGCGACTATCATTCCGATTCTTCCTGTTCCATTAATTGCTGCTTTTATCGCCATGTAAATCCTTTTTTATTTCTTATTATATTATAGTACAATTATAAACATAAAACATTACATAATTATTGCTATTTTTCAGTATTTATAGCGTTTTAAAGTGTTAATATATCCATGTTTGTCTAATCATCCTAAAAGGCAAATTATGAGCTTACATCCAAATGCTGGAAAACTAATCCTAATCAACATCTCTGAGCTAATCTTAGCTTACAATTATTTACTGTTACTCAAGCTGTTTGTGATTACAAAAAAGAGAATAATATAAATGGTATTTTATTTCTCAAATAGATTTTCTTTGATATAGTTATTATATCAGTTATCTAAAAAATATCTTGTTTCTTTAACTATTTTTATCCAAAAACAAAGCTTTTAAAAAAAAACCTTTATTTTTGAATGTTGGGCATTGCAAGAGGAAGAGATCTTATTTTTGACTCAGAACTTACCCATGAGATATTTACTTCTCTACTGCACGCTTTAAGTAGATTACTCCAAGGGGTGGGAGTGTTAAACATATGGAATAATCTCGCCCGTGCATAGTTTCTTCAACAGCTTTTAAGGGACCAGAATTACCAATATTGCACCCCTCATAATACTCTGATTGCGAGTTAAATATCTCTACATATTCACCCTCATATGGAACACCAACTTTATATGATTCTCTAATCTCATCAGCAAAATTACAAAAAACATAAATATTTTCATCCTCTTTATCACTTTTACGAATAAAACTGATGCAATTATGCTGATAATCACCATCATCAATCCACTCAAAGCCCTCTTTTTTCTCATCATAAAGATGAAGTCCACGCTCTTTGCGATAGATAAGGTTTAAGTCACTTAACATCTTTTGGAGTTTTGCATGTAGAGGATTCTCCAACAGATGCCAATCAAGACTTCTCTCAAAATTCCATTCAGCATATTGAGCAATCTCTCCACCCATAAAAAGGAGTTTTTTACCTGGATGTGCCATCATATAAGCATACATTGCACGCAGATTTGCAAATTTTTGCTTATTGTCACCTGGCATTTTATTGATGAGTGAGCCTTTCATATGCACAACCTCATCGTGACTCAGAGGTAACATAAACTGCTCATCAAAAGCGTACCACAAACTAAATGTTAGTTGATGATGATGGTGTTGACGATAAATCGGGTCATAACTCATATATTTTAGTGAATCATGCATCCAGCCCATATTCCATTTAAAGCCAAAGCCGAGTCCACCAACACTTGTTGGTCGTGTTACCATAGGCCAAGCAGTTGACTCCTCTGCAATCATCATAATATCTGAAAACTCACCATAAACACTTGTATTTAACTTGCGTAAAAAATTGACTGCTTCAATATTTTCATTACCACCATATTCATTTGGTATCCATTCACCCTCTTCTCTAGCATAGTTTAAGTATAACATTGAAGCCACAGCATCTACACGAATACCATCTATATGATACTTATCTAACCAAAACATTGCAGAACTAATCAAAAATGATTGAACCTCATTACGACCATAATTAAAAATTATACTTCCCCACTCTGGATGGAAGCCCTGTTTTGGGTCTTCATGCTCATACAATGCTGTTCCATCAAAGTTAATCAAACCGTGCATATCTACAGCAAAGTGTGAAGGAACCCAATCCATAATCACACCAATACCGTTTTGATGTAGCTTATCTATGAGAAACATCAAATCTTGCGGTTCTCCAAAACGAGCAGTAACAGCAAAATAACTCACTACCTGATAACCCCATGAACCATAAAAAGGGTACTCAGTTAAGGGCAAAAACTCAACATGAGTATAATTCATCTGTTTCAAATAAACAACAAGTTCATCAGCCATCTCAAGATAAGTAAGAAAACGGTTATCCTCTTCAACTTTTCGCTTCCATGAGCCAAAATGCATCTCATAAACACTTACGGGGGCATCATGTGCATTTGCCTTGTGACGCTCTTGCATCCAGTTTTTATCTTGCCAATCATACCCTTCTAAACTCCAGATACGAGAAGCTGACTTTGATGGCTTCTCACTAAAAAAAGCAAATGGGTCACTCTTGTCATGCACAATGTTATGAAACTGAGAGACTATATGATATTTATAGGTTATTCCATGTGCAACACCTACAATAAAACCTTCCCAAACACCTGAGTCATCTTCTCTTAATTTCAATGGGTGTGAAAGGGTGTTATAATCATTAAAATCACCACGAACACTCACACTCTTTGCATTTGGTGCCCAAACAGCAAAATAAACACCTTCTTTACCTTTATGAGTCATCATATGGGAACCAAACTTTTCATAAAGTTTTGTGTGATTACCTTGTTTAAATAGATAAATATCAAGTTCACTTAAATGTGAAACATCATAGCTTATAGAGTGTGTCATTGTAGCTCCTATTGGTGGCGATTACTTAATCGTCCACCGATTATATGGCGGTAAAGGTCTTCATAACCTTTTGCCGCAACTTCCCAGTTAAAACGCTCTTTCATCGCATTTAAACGCAACTGATCAAAACCATCTCTATCGTTGTACCATGTATCTACTGCCCACTGAACAGTTCCGCTAAGTGCTTCAGGAGTTGCATCATAAAACTTAAAACCATTGCCACTTTTATTCTCGCTATTGTAATTAACGATGGTATCATCGAGACCACCTGTTGCACGCACTATTGGCAGAGTTCCATAACGGAGGCTATATATCTGGTTTAATCCACACGGTTCAAACAATGATGGCATCAAGAAAAGATCACTCCCCGCTTCTATCTGATGCGCAAGGTCATTTTTATAACCCATATAACAAGCAAATTTTTCAGGATATTTTGAAGCTACATCACTAAAAAAATGCTCCGCCCATTTCTCACCTGCACCCAGTAAAACTATCTGAACATCCATCTCCATCAGATTCCAAATCGCTGCTGAGAGAAGTGTAATCCCTTTTTGTTCTGCAAGACGACCAACAAGTCCGATGAGGGGGATATCAGTACGCTGAGGCAGATGAAATCTTTTTTGAAGTTCTGCTTTACAAATTGCTTTACCAGAGAGATCATCTATATCAAAAGTTGCTGGGATAAGCTTATCAATAGCAGGACTCCACTCATCATAATCAACCCCATTTAAAATTCCAAAAAGTTTATGAGCATTTTTGTCTATTAATCCATCAAGTCCCCAGCCAAACTCTGGTGTACGAATCTCCTGAGCATATTTTTTACTTACTGCATTGATAGCATCCGCGTGAACTATCCCACCTTTAAGGAGATTGATACCGTCATACTCTTCAAGTTCATCTGCATTAAAATGCTCCCATCCAATACCTAAAACATCCATAGCACCACTATAGAACTTACCTTGATGTTGCAAGTTATGAATCGTCAACAATGAGCCTGTATTTTCAAAATTGGGATCAAAAGCGTATGTTGTATTTAGTAAGATTGGGATAGAAGCGGTATGCCAATCATTTGCATGGATAACATCAGGTTTGAAGTGCAACTTTTTTGCAAGTTGCATCACAGCTTTTGAAAAAAAGATAAATCTATTGTCGTTGTCGCCATACCCCTTTCCATCTTCATCATACAAACCAGCTCTACCAAAAAAGCCCTCATGGTCAATGAAGTAAACTGGAACATCACTATCAGGGAGAACACCCTCGTAAACACCAGCCCACGCTTCACCCATACTACCCATAGGAACACCCAGCGAACCCTCTAGTGGCTTCAGTCCATACTTCTCTTTATCAACAATATAATAACGAGGCATAACCACACGCACATCATGACCTAAAGCAGACAATGCCTTAGGTAGAGCGCCTGCAACATCTGCCAATCCACCACTTTTTGCAAAGGGAACAACTTCTGACGCCGCTATTAATATATTTAATTTATTCATATTTTCTCTCTTATTTTATTATATAATTTAACATACTTTTTAGCACTTTTATCCCAAGAAAAATCGCATCTCATGTTATGTTGAGCAATTTTTTTATATCGACTACTATTTTCATAAAGCTTGAGAGCTTGTACAATAGCTTTTTTAAATGAGCTCTTGCTTTGATGTAAGAAAACTATCCCCCTCTTTTTATCAACAGTATCTTTCAAACCACCTACACCATGAACAATAGGCACACTCCCATATCGCATAGCGATAAGCTGGTTTAACCCGCATGGTTCATACACTGATGGCATAAGTAAGAAGTCTGATGCTGCATACATCCTATGAGATTTTGACTCATCATAACCAAAGTCTAAATGGATATTATTATGAACATCTGCAATCTCTTTAAGCGTATGATGATACCTCGCCTCACCCTCTCCTAAAATTGCTATATTACATTGGAGTGAAGCTATTTCAGGTAAACTCTCAATCAGTAAATCAAGCCCTTTTTGCCATGTAAAACGACCTATAAAGATAAAAAGAGGTTTTTTACTCTCTTTGAACCCAATCTCCTTCAGATAGGCTTTTTTGTTAAGTTTTTTCCCTCTGACACTATCATATGGCTTTACTAAAGCCTTATCATCCGATGGAGAAAAATGCTTTGAATCTATGCCATTAACGATTCCATTAAGCTTGTTACTATGATAACTTAAAAAACCTTCTAAACCACATCCAAACTCTGGGGTCAATATCTCTTTGGCATATGTTTGGCTTACTGTTGTCACTATGTCTGCATAAGCGATACCCGCTTTCATAAAGTTCACTTTGCCATAAAATTCTAAGCCGTTTACATTAAAATACTCTTTGCTTATCCCTATACTTTCTAACACTTCTTTGTCAAAAACACCCTGATATGCTAGGTTGTGAATTGTAAAAAGTGATTTTGTTTGAATGGTTTTATCTTCTTTAATTAGTAAGGAGACTAAGGCACTTTGCCAATCATTTAGATGTACAATTTCATATTTTTTATATGTAAGTAATTCCCTTACAGCATGGTTAAAAATTCCAAATCGAAGAGCATTATCATTGTAGCCCCTCTCTGGTAATCCATAAAGAAATTCTCTATCACAAAGTAAAGAGTTATAGATAAAAAGATAGTCTAAACCCCCAGATTCACATCCATATAATTCAATCTTATAGTTTACTCCATCGAGGCTCACATTAAGAGCTACATCCATCGTTGTAATATTATATTTCTCTCTATCAACAAAGCTATACAATGGCATAACAACATTTACCTCATACTCACCACTTAATGCTCTTGGTAAAGAGTGCGCTACATCAGCCAAACCACCACTTTTTGCAAAAGGAAAAACTTCACTTGCTACAAAAAGGAGAGTTGCTTTAGACATCGCTACTTTCTCTTAAAAGTTTTGCTGCTAACTCAGGTGTCACAGGATTTATAATCACTCCTGTACTCACTTCAAAGCCACCATATCTATAGATACGGGGCATTATTCTTATAGAAAATCGATAAGAATAATCAATATTTCCCTCATGTAAAGGGCTACTTGATATGCTTAGATTAAAATCGAAATAATCGAGTTGATGCTTGAGTTTTTGAAGCACTAAAAGTAAAAGTGGTGCTAAATCAGCTATACTCTTATCACTCAGTGTATCAACCTGCCCTAATGCTTTTACTGAACTGATAATCACCTCAAAAGGATACGCACTTGCATAAGGGCAATAAGCAGTAAAGTCACCACTATTTGCAACGATACGGCTCCCATCTTCTATCTCACTCAGCAGTATAGATTCCATTATTGAGTTGCCAGTTTCTTGGTGATACTCATAACTACGGTAAAAATACTCTCTGTCTTTTTTTGGAACAAGAGGAAGCCCAATTAACTGAGTATGAGAGTGTTTTTGAGTTGCTCCAGCTTGAAGCCCCTCATTTTTAAAAAGTGTTATATGTGCTATGCGGTGGTCATTTCTCAAATCCGCCACTCTTTGACGAAGTGTTTTGAGCCAATTTATTGCATTTATTTCACTCCACTGTGTCATAGATGTGAAATGTTCTGGAGTATCGATAATAACCTCATGTGCTCCAAAACCATCCCAATGCTCAAACACACCTGAACTATGAGTGTGGGGTGCTTCTATCTGAACAGCTTTATAAAGATTTGCCACAACTCTTGTCTGCCATCCCTCTTCATTTGCAAAACTATTCTCATCACGCAGAGCAAATATTTCAGGTGGCGTCATTGACTCATTGCCCTCACAAAAAGGGCAATTTTTATCTATTGTTTCATCTTTTTTTTCAACCATACTATCAGGTCTATGCAAACGCTCAGGAGCAATTATCACATGAGTATCATGCAGTCTATCATAGCGGATATCAGACATCACTCACATCCAATGAGCCTTTGAGTACAAGCTCTTTTGTAAATGGCAGGCTCATAGCAAAACTAACACCCTGAACACTCAAGTCAAACCCCTCTTCACTTTGTGAGAGTGTTTTAAGAGAAAAGTAGTATATATCGCATATTTCATTGAGCTCTATAGTGATTTTTTGCTTTAAATATTTGTCAACAATTTCAAGTTTTTTTGTCTCTTTACACATACCATCTTCAAGCAAATTTTCGCCATTGATTGTAATCATCTCATAGTCTGCAAAATGAAAATTATGCTCTAATATATAGTTAAATCTTCTATCTGTTTGTGTAGATAGATCTATCTCAAAATCAAAGCCACGACTTTTTGGTGTATATACTTTTTTAAGAGTTGTATCTATTTTTTGCGGGAGATAAACCCCTCCATTGCGAGAAAATATCATTTTCTTTTTAGTATAACTTACTTCACAAGCTTGGTTTGCAAAGTCTCCATATTCTTTAAAGTTTGCATAGCGAAAATTATCACCATTAAAGTTTACATCACTTATGTGGTCTATAAAGGAGTTTTTCAGATGCCAATCATAAATAATCGAGTTTTTCAATGCATCATCAACATCTATTGCACTACTATGAATAGTATCTATCCCATCTACAGGGGCAGAGCTCTCCGCTTGAACTTGATTCCCCTCTAAAATACCCTGATGATATGCCTCTTTACGGCGAGTTAAGGTGTTTTGCCAGTTAAAGCACTCTTTTCTACTGTCAAACTCAACTAACTGTCCACCATTTGCAGAATCAAAACGGAAGATATATTTAGGTGTGACAACCTTCACTTTATCATATCCATCAAGCTCATTTTGATCACTCTCAATCAAAAGCTTTTTACCATATCGTATATCTTCAGCTTCTATAATATAACGATACGCATTGTCTCTTAAATTTGGCAGATAAAGACCACCAAATACACCATGCCAAAGAGCGTCATTTGTTTGTGCTTTATATAATGCTTTATCAAAGTCAGCTTTATTTACATCTTTACGAGCTTTTGATAACTCTAAAGTACGCTTATGGATGCGGTTACTTTCAGTGTATTTTACAAAGAAGTTTTTCCAGATACCACCTTTTAAAAACTTCACACCCTCTGCATCATAACGCTCATTACCCATCTCTTTTTTAAAAGCTTCAAGTTTAAGAGCATCATCTGCACGCAAACTCCACTCACCCATCTCATAGTAAGAAACATTTGGCAAATAAGCAATTCCACGAGTGCGGTTTTGCTCATAATACTCACCATAGTGCTTCGTCTCTATAGACTCATCTGCGATCACAGCTTGAATAAATTTTTCTAACCAGCCCTTCTCGTAAACCCATTCATGAGTTCCAGGCCACATGCCAAACTTCTCTGCATCATCAAAAATGATAGCAGCTGAATCTTCCTCGCGGTTAAATGATTTTATAACTTTTATTGCACTCTCAACACTTAAAAAAGGGATAGCATAACGAAGTTTTTTACTGATGGGGAAAAGCCCTATCTCTTTGCCACCCTCTTCACTCATATAGTAGCCGTCTAAAATATCTTCATCAAAACCAGCACACTGAAAATGGTAATCATCCATCACTGTGTATTTTATTCCTGCTGTATTCATATCAGGTATAAGAGCTGATTCCCAAACTCTCTCAGTAAGCCATAAGCCTTTAGGAGTTTGTTTAAATTGTGATTTTATTGAATCATTGAGCATCTCTATTTGAGTAACTCGGTCATCTGAAGGTATAACGCTTAAGATAGGTTCATAATAACCAGCAGAAAAAAATTCTATGCTTCCTTTATCAGCTAAATCCATTATCTTTTTATAAAGATTTGGGTGAAACTTTTCTATCTGCTCCATCAACCATCCGCTACAGTGAACAGAAAAACGAAACTCAGGGTATCTACTCACTACATCAAAAAATGGACCATAGCAGGTTTCAACTCCATGCTCAATCACCCATTTAAAATTATCTACAGGTTGGTGCATATGGATGCCAAACAACAGCGTAGTTTTTTTACTCATTCCTATCTCCTAAATAAACCAGTTATTTGAATATGTCTCTTCAAAGTTTATAAAAATTGATCCAAACCCTGGCATTGTCTGAACAATATTGTTTTTTTGTACAATATCAAAACGAAGATGTACACTGTTATACTCTTTAAAGTACGAGCGGGAAAGAGCTAACTCAATTCTCTCCCCAATAACTAAGTGAACCTTTCTATTGTTATGTTTTTTACCCATACTAAAGCTAAGCTTTTCATCACTCTCTTGTATTATCACTTGAAGCTCTAGGTTTTTTAAATCAAGTTCGCTCATAGTTCCATCAAAAGCAAAAAAAGCAAACTCTTCATTATGCCCAAAATGTATCATATCTATGGGACCTCGAACTCTGTCCATAGTTGAATAAAGTTTCGTTTCATCTATAGAACCACATCCAAGCCACTCAAAAAATGAACCATTTTTTCCATCTATTGTTGGAGTGATAGAGCTTTGTGGATTGAGTAAAAATGAATCACTTATCTTTTTAGTGATTATAGGCTCAAACAGTTCTGATGGTGGTTGCATATTTAACAAACGATAGATACTCACAAGATGTTCTCTAAAAAGTGCATCAAATTCTAAGGCAAATTCTGTCACATGATCATCACCATACCACCAAAACCAATCACTACACTCAGAAGCTAAAAAATGATACTGTATTTCTTTGGCAACCGCTTCACTCACCTCGCCATCATGATTGGCATAATCAGATTTAGTTTTATATATAAACTCCCAAGCTTTGTTTTTCTCTGGATGACCTGACCATGTGTCAAAGTTTCCATATATCCAACTTCCAGGAGCTAATTTTTCAAGTTTTTCAATATCTTTTGACTCAGAAACCTCATCCATGGTTACTGTAGTACACCATGATGAACTAGATAAATTTTCATATAAGGTATTGAAAAAATCATAGCCATTATTATGAAAAAATTCCCAAGCATTTTCCCCATCTAAAATGACAAAAACAGTTGGATTATCTTGAGCGTATGCGATTGATTCTAAGGAGCTCATAAAGTGTGATGAGGCATCATGACCTGATTGGAAACGGTAGTTAAAACCGATTAGGTTACTCAAACCATGGTCACGAAACCCTATAGTTACATCATCGTAAATATAAGGTTTGTAAAGCTTTGAGCGTTCATCCGATCCGAGTGATTTAAAAAGTATCGCTTCATCTGTTGCAATCCATCTAAGTCCGTACTCTTTGTACATAGAAACACTCACCTCATCAACCGCACCCTCTGCTGGCCAAAAACCTTTTGGTTTTACTCCAAAAGTCTCTTCATAAAGGAGTATTGAACGCTCGATTTGCTCTATGGCATCCTCTTTTAAAGAGATGGCATTATCAACTATAGTTGTATGAGTATTTGCATATTTTGCATTATTCATATCTAGTAAAAGAGGTAAAATGGGATGATTATAAGGTGTAGTGGCAAGTGAAATCACACCTTTTCTTTGTAACTTTGCATAAAAAGGTAAGATAGTTCCTATAAATTTTGTGAGGTTTTTAAGGAGTTTGAGTTTATCTTTTTGAGTGTAACCACAACCTTGTTGCAACATCTTTTTTACAACTTTATTTTCTTGACGCAGATAGTTTCCACACCATGCAAGCATAAAAATAACTTCAAACTCTATAAACTCATCATCATTAAGTTTTTCTTTGTTGTATAACTCATCAAATCGTGCCAATGGTTTTACCATCGTGTCGTATTGAGTAGATTTACAAGTCTTAATCAACCATAACTTAGACTCCTCATCCAACTCTGATGGATGTGACCCCCACAACGAAAGAAAATAGTCATTTTTTAAAGGATCACTGTATAAATTAAGCTGCTCAATTAAAGGTGCGGTTATATTAAAAGTTGCTTTTAAACCCTTATGTAGAGTTAAAAGCCATGGCATCTCATAGTAATCTTTGATGGCATGAAGAAATACCCATGGCATCTTCATCACTCCATCAGCTCCTCTATAATCAGGCTGATGCATATGCCAGAAGAAGCTAAGGCTTAGGGATTGTTTTTGCATCAAGACTGAGACCATTCCTCTATTTTTTGTGTGTAAGTTTCAAGTATTTTTTGACCTTTTTCTTCATCCTCAGCTTGTATATAGAGGTTTAAATGGTCATTATAATTATCTGGAATCATTAAAATCCAGCTACTGTCATCAAACCAAATTTTAACACCATCGAGTGTTGACGATCTCTTGCCTTTAGCATCTTCTAAGAACATACGCATCATTTTACCCTTAAGGGCTTGCGTACACTCTGTTTGAGAAGTATGATAGTAAAACTTTGGAACAGCGTTAATAAGCTCAGAGAGTTTTACATCATGGTGAAGCATCATCTCTAAGATTTTTAAAGTTGCATACATAGAATCACGATGAGTAGAGAACTCTGTAAAGGCAAAGTTGCCCTCACCTGTCGCTACTAAATCATACTTTTTAATCTCATCAGCTTTAAAGTTTGAGTACTGCCCACGCTCTATCTCAAGATAATCATACTTAACTACATCTGGCGCCCATGTTGGTAAAAATACTCTTTTTTTACAATCTTTAGATTTTGCTTCCATATTTAAAAGTGCTAAAACTATACACAAGGCTGTCTGCTTTCCAAGAACTATCCCCTCATCACATAAAATATCGAGTCTTTGACCATACGGATAAATCATAAAACCAGCATCCAATTTAAGTGCTTTAATTATAGAGCTCATATCTTCATTTGATCGTTTTATCAAAGTTTTTATGTTAGCTAATCGCTCTTGATCTGGGTAAGCATTGAACATTATGTTATCAACACCCATATCATTTAGTATATCTGGAAAAACTTCAGATGCCAAACCATGCATCATATCAACTGCAATGCGACATCCATGACATTTAAACATCTCTGATTTAAGTAACTCTTCCATCCCCTCTTTATAGCCTGCAAACTCTTTTTTATGATCAGATTCATGGATTTGCCCAATTTGAGAGTAATCAACACGACGAAATGTCTCTTTAAAAAATGCTTTTTCAACTTTTTTTGCAACATCGTTATTTAAACGAAATGCTTCATCATTGTAAAATGTAATTACTGTACTCGTTGGATCATCAATCTTTTGATTAAAATAAACACCCGCTATAAAATGCTCATGAAAAGAGAGGCTACATCTCAGTACCACCGAAGTCATATCACTATAGTCAACTACATCGATACCAGCAGAGAGTAAACCACCAAGAAATGCACGCTTAAGCATGCGTGAACTTTTATGAGAATCCCTTGCAACAACCACTTTGGATCCAATAGGTAACTGAGCACCAAAAGCTTCAGCAAGTTTTGTTGCCATCTCACATGAGAGCTCTACATTAGACTGCCCAATAACCATTCCATTCTCAAATATAGAGTTTTTGTACTTACTCCCAAGGATGACACTGTTGCTTACTATCGCTGCATCTTGTATCATCTTATTTGGCCAAATAGTTATATCTTGTTCCACTTTTACAAGCTGACCAATTTCACAACCTTCCGCTAAAATCAAGCCCGATTTTGCTGTAACATTTTTGTTAATTTCATTGTTATTGCAAATCACACAGCCATCAAGTGCAACATTACGACCAATATCAACTGCATCCCAAATCACAGTATTACGAATTTTAGAGTTTTGACCAATGTGAACATTATCGCCAATTACAACATTGTTAAGTTTAACACCGCTCTCAATTCTAGCATTTTTCCCAATAACTACTGTTCCAATAATTTCTACGCTTTTATCTAAATCACAAATATCTTCACTATACAATGTGCCATCAGAAAATTCTGTTTTTAAGCCTTTGATTTTGAGCTCAATTTTACCTGTCAAAATATCATCATTTACATCACGGTAACTCTCTGGATTTCCAACATCGCGCCAATATCCCTCAGCATAACCAGCCATCAAGTCAACACCATTACGCATTAAACTAGGAAACAGATCTTTTGCAAAATCATAGTTTTCATTACGAGGAATATGGTCGAGTATCTCTGGTTCTATGATATAAATACCAGTGTTGATAGTGTCACTAAAAACCTCGCCCCAACTTGGCTTTTCAAGGAACTTTTCAATCTTTCCATTTTCATTGGCGATAACAACACCAAACTCTAATGGATTATCTACAGATGTTAAAGTGATAGTTAATTTTGACTTTTTTTTCTCATGATAATCAAAGATTTTCTGAAAATCAAAATTTGTAACTAAATCTCCACTAATAATTATAAAGTTTTCATCACCTATAATATCTTGTGCCAGTTTTACCGCTCCAGCCGTGCCGTAATCATCATCTGGAACCACATAAGTAATATTTATACCAAAATCACTTCCATCACCAAAATAATCTTTTATAATCTCAGGTTTGAAATAAAGTAACACGATAAACTCTGTAATCCCTAAGTCTTTAAGGTTCATCATAGTATGTTCCATCATAGGCGTGTTTATGATTGGTAACATAGGTTTTGGTCTTGAGTGTGTTAGTGGTTGGATTCTTGTTCCAAACCCGCCTGCCATTACAACTGCTTTCATTTATCTCCCTTTATCTTACTCTAGTGATTTTATAAATAAATTTATATTTTTAAAACTGAATTTTGAGTCAAAAACGGAGAATCCACGCTTGGACACTCATCTTCAATAAACCATTGATTGCTATCGACTTTATAACCAAATTCAAAGCTGTCACCTGCTTTAAAAACTTTTGTAATGGAATAGTCACCGTTCTTCTTCTGCTTCATTGGCTCATGTTTCCACTCGCTCCATTCACCACAAACAGACACATCTTTCACACTATTTTGTGGAGAAAATGTGAAAGTAACCCAAACCTTTTTACCATTTTTCTTGATTGTGACCATCGCTCTTCCTTTTTATATATTGTAACATTATAGAGCATATAATACACTTTAGATGTTTCAGAGCGATTTCAATCTAGGAGATATTGTTACAATTAGATAGGCAAAAAGTTTACACTTTTGTAATTATTATTTATTTATTATCTATCGATTATTTTTGAAATATCTCTCTATTCCAAAAGCTAAACCAGTTGCTAATCTTTTTTGATAATCTCTATTTACTAATCTTCTCGCCTCTTTTGGATGGGAAATAAATCCAACTTCAACCAAAACTGCTGGCATCTGCGCACCAACTAAAACCCAAAATGGTCCTTCTCTCACTCCACCATCGTGCACATTTTTATATTTTTTATTCAAAGCACCTAGCATCCCTCTTTGGAGATCTATTGCTAACTTATTGGATGCTACTATTTTATGATGATTTAAAAAATTTAAAAAACTTTTCTTTCCATACCTATTCATATCACTCATATCTGCTTTATTCTCTTTTTCTGCAACTCTTGAGGCTCTCTTTGATTTTGATGGGGAGAGAAAATAACACTCTATCCCGTTCACCTTTTTTGCATTCTTTTCACCTACAGCATTTGCATGAATGCTTATAAAAATATCTGCATTTTTTTTGTTGGCATAAGCCGTTCTTTTACTTAATTTTATAAACTTATCTTTCTCTCTAGTCATATAAACTTTGTAACCACGATTTTTTAAAATCTTTTGTAGCTCTTTGGCTATCTGCATCACCACTATTTTTTCTCTATAATTTTTATATCCAACGGCACCTGGGTCTTTTCCACCATGACCTGGATCAATTACAATAACTTTTGCTCCTCTACTTGGAGATATATATTTATCAGCAATAGCTTTATTACTCTTGCCCATATTTATGAGTATTTTATTTCCAGATTGCTTATATCTGATTTTTGTTTTTTTGTTATTTTCTATCACAAGCCTTATTGTTTTTGTATCAAACTGAGCCAGTTTTATTCTGCTAATCCCATCTTTTTTTAGCTTTTTAGATTTAATAAGCATAGATGCATGGATATCAAAGACATACTTATATTTTTGCTTTTTAGAATCATAGAGTGTAAAATAATTTATCTGATTTTGTTTGAGTTTTTTATCGAATTCTAAAACAAGTCGTTCATCTTTCCAATAAATTGATTGTAGTTTATGACTCGATTTTATTTTGACTTTTGTGTTCTTTTTATTATCTGCAATTGTCTTTGATTTTGGTGCTATATAAGATGTTTTAGATTTTATTGTGGCTAGTTCTCTGGAGTATTTCGAGACATCTATATGAAGTTTATTTCCACTTTTTACAATCCCCTTAAGTGCTTGAATCTTAAGTGTTTTGTTATCAGACATTATCGATCGTAAATATATATTTTTATAATCGTTATAAGCTCTAAAGTACTCACTTTTAGTATTGCTTTTCATAAAAGCATCTGCTCGTTTTAAAACTTTTGCATCACTTAAAGCATGTAAGGAGATGGCAAAGATTACAAGCAGTGAGCACCATCGAAGCATATTTTAACTATTCACCCTCTGTAAGTTTTTGCATCAATTCTTTTACAGAGATTATTTTATCAAGTTTATATCCATTAGTACCAGAAAAGAACAGACCAGTTTCAGTGTTACCTTGAAATGCATCACTTAATCTATCCGCTATACAAAAGCCAACCTCTCTAGCCTCAACTCCACGATTACATGGACCAACACAATTTGAGATACACTTAATAGCTGGTCCTTCTCGTCTCTCAATAAGTCCAGTTAAGTTTGTGACTACACCCTGAGCTGGATAACCAACAGGTGAAGCCATAAGTTTAATATCTTCTTTTTTTGCATTAAGTAAAACTTCTTTGAAATTATCATGGGCATCACACTCATGTGTACCGATAAAACGAGTTCCCATCTGAACACCGCTAGCACCTAAAGCCATCATCTCATCTATATCATTTTTATCCCAAACACCACCAGCAGCAATTACAGGTATTGCACCCCACAGTGCAGCTTCTTCAACAACAGGCTTCACTAAGTTTTCTAATTGGTTTTCAGGTAATTTACACTGCTCATAAGAGAAACCTTGATGACCACCACTTTTTGGTCCCTCTAATATAACAGCATCTGGAACTCTGTCATATCTTTTTTTCCATCTTTTGCATATAATTTTTAATGCTTTAGCAGATGAAACAATAGGTATGAGTGCAACATCAGGAAATCCTTCAGTAAATTCAGGCATATTTGTCGGGAGTCCAGCACCTGTTATAATAATATTTACGCCTGCTTCACAAGCATCTTTGACTATGCGTCCATAATCATTTGAAGCGTATAGTACATTTGCTGCGAGTGGCTTATCGCCACAAATCTTTCTAGCATTTTTTACTATAGCAAACAATGCATCTCTTGAGTAAAAGTTTAAAGCTTCTTGAGGTTTTCCAGATACTAATTTTCCAGCATATTCTTTATCTTGATAATATCCAGTTCCAACTGAACTTATCACTCCGAGTCCACCCTCTTTTGAAACATTTCCAGCGAGTTTATCCCAACTGATACCAACACCCATTCCACCTTGAACAATAGGCTTTTCTATAGTATATTTTCCTATTTTTAAAGACTTGTAACTCATTAGTTTACCTTTAACTTTGCAAATTTTCTTTTTCCAACTTGTAGTACATACTCTCCACTACTCAGTTGTAGTTGTTCATCATGAACTTTTTCTTGATTTATTTTAACAGCACCTTGCTTAATATCTCGCCTAGCCTGAGAAGTTGATGGTTCAATGTTACATTCCACTAATGCTTTTGCAATCCAAATCTCCTCATCAATACTAAACTCAGGAATATCCGTTGGAATCTGACTTTTTGAGTGAACTTTATCAAATTCTGCTTTTGCATTAAAAGCTTCATCCTCTGAATGAAAACGCGTTACTATCTCAATTGAAAGCGCTTCTTTAACCTTTTTTGGGTGTAAAGAGCCATCTGCAACACCATCTTTTAAAGCAGTGATTTCATCCAAAGTTTTTGTGCTTAAAAGCTCATAATATCTCCACATTAAATCATCAGATATACTTAAAACTTTCCCAAACATATCATTTGGTGCATCTGCTACACCGATATAATTGTTTAAAGATTTACTCATTTTTTGCACACCATCAAGACCTTCAAGAATAGGCATCATCAACACTGCTTGTTGCTTTTTAACATCGTAAATTTTTTGCAACTGTCTTCCCATCAAAAGATTAAATTTTTGATCTGTTCCACCTATCTCTACATCACTTAGAAGATGCACACTATCATACCCTTGAAGCAATGGATATAAAAATTCACTTACTGCGATTGGTGTATTTGAAGCATAGCGTTTAGAAAAATCATCACGCTCTAGCATTCTTGCAACTGTTAGAGTTGATGCTAACTCCAACATACCATTAGCACCCAACTTCTCTAACCAGTCATTATTATATACTATCTCTGTTTTGCTCTCATCTAAAATCTTAAAAGCCTGCGTAGTATAACTAGCTATATTTTTTACAATATCCTCTTTTGAAAGCACTTTACGAGTGGTACTCTTCCCAGTAGGATCACCAATAGTTGCAGTAAAATCACCGATAAGAAATAAAACTGTTGCACCATATTTTTGAAAAGTTGCAAGTTTTTGTAAAAGCACAGTATGCCCTAGGTGTAGATCTGGTGCAGTAGGGTCAAAACCACATTTTACTGTATATGATTTCCCCTCTTTATAATAAGATTGAAGTAATTTCTCGATTCTCTCATTATCAATTATTTCTGCACTACCTCTGTTTATCTCTTTTAAAGCTTCTTCTATCATCTGTTCTCTTTTTGTTTAATTTTTATACGCATCATCAGTTCTCACAAGATGGATAACTTTTATTTTTTTATCAATTTTTGCACGCAGAGTATTTATATCTGCTTCTTTAGACTCAAATCCGAGTTCACAATATTGGACATAGTCACTACTCTCTTTTCCAAGTTCAATAGAGCTTATATCAATATCCAATTTCACTAAAAAACTTAAAAATTTCGCTAATGCACCCTTTTCATTATGAAGTGAGGCTATTAAACTATAGTGGTAAATATTTTGTCTTTCCCATCTTGCAAAAACCATCGCTTCGTGAGCATCTAATTTTTTATGAGCGTGTTGACACATCTTATGATGCACATGAACTTTCCCTTTTTCTAAAAAAGCCATTATCTCATCACCAGATTTTGGATGGCAACAGTAATCAAATACAACATCTGAAACACTACTTACACTAAACACCTCTAATCCAGAAATTATGCTCGATTTTAACCTAAACCTATGTTTGGATAAAAATTTTCTAAATCTAGAATTTTTAGAGATATCTGCCGTGTATTTATGGATAACATTACGCAGATGTTCAATATCACACGGTATTCTGGAAAGATTTTCATTGTTATTTTCAAACCACTCTTCTACTCTCGAATGGTTTAAGCTCATTGCTGTTGCGACAATATTAATGCTTGATTTTACATTTATATCTCGAATTCTAGCGTTACAATTAAGTCTCATTGTGGATGCTGCTTTGGATGTCTTTACAGCATCTATCCAAGAACATCTTGTGATTACGCTATCTTTCATATTTATCTTAACAATATCACCATTATGCAACTCACTCAGTAGCGAGGCCTTTGTTTTATTAACAAGAGCTGATTCTGCTTTGTCACCAACTTCGGTATGCACTGCATAAGCATAGTCAAGAACAACTGCACCACGAGGTAGTGTAAAGGCCTCTCCTACTGGAGAAAAAACAGCTATATCTTCACTATATAAATCATTTTTAATGAGCTCGTAAAAATCTTCTACGGACTCATTTTGATACTGAAGATTGTTAAGCCAATCAAGCTTAATAGAGTTTCCTCCACTTTTATACTTCCAATGTGCTGCTACACCTAATTCTGCAGTTTTATGCATATCGTATGTTCTTATTTGAACTTCAAAAATAGCAGTATTGTAAAATACACTTGTATGAATTGTTTGGTAGCCGTTATCTTTTGCCACTGCGATATAGTCTTTAAATCTCGATGAGAGTGGTTGAAAATTTAGATGTACTAAGCCTAAGATATTGTAGCATTTTACAGCATCATTAGTTAATATTCTAATCGCTAGAAGATCTAACACTTCATCAATACCTATCCCCTTTCTTTGCATCTTTAAGTAGATAGAGTAGCGATGTTTTACACGACTTATTATCTCAAATTCTTTCTCATCAAATCCATTAGTGATCAAAAGCCTCTCTATTGTTTGCTTAAAATCATTGAGCTTCATCTCTATAGCATGAAAGTTAGTATCAAGATAGTTGTCGATATGGTGTTTTTCCTCTTTAAAAAGATAAGAAAAACTTAAATCTTCTAGTATATTTTTTAAGAAGCTTATTCCAAGTCTATGTGAGATTGGAGCGTAAACAACTAAAGTTTCTTCTGCAATGCGAATTTGTTTATGCTCTGGCAAGGCATCAAGCGTTAACATATTGTGCAATCTATCACAAAGCTTTACGACAAGAACTTTCACATCTTCAATACTCGCTAAAAGCATCTTTCTAAATGATAAAGCAGATACGACTAGCTTCTCATTTGAACTCGATGGAATTAACTCAGCATCCCGAATATGATCAATTTTAGTCAAACCCTCAACTAAGTGTGCAACCTCATCTCCATATAATCTTCCAACATCTTCAATGGTAGTCTCTGTATCTTCAACAACATCATGTAGTAATGCTGCAACCGCCATCGACTCATCATCTGTTATGGATGCTACTATACTTGCTACTAAAATAGGGTGGATTATATAAGGTTCACCACTTTTTCTAAATTGTGCAACATGTGCTCTTTTAGAGAACTCTAAAGCATTGGTAAGTGTTTGGGTTTGTGTGATTTGCGAAAAAAGATAGCTTGTTGCTGAGTCAACATCATGTATATGCTTGACTTTTTCTATATCTACTTGACTCAGAGACAAAAGGTTTACTCTTCTATATTTACAAAGCCTTTAATTACAACAAGGCCCTCAGCAATTTCCATTAAAGCTAAATCAGCAGCTTTCATACTCTTTGGATCAATGTTTAACTTGCTTTTTGCACCATTTAAAAGCTCATCAGCTCTTGTTGAAACTGCTATCGCTAACTGATAACGATCTATATTTGGATTTTCATCTAAAATCTTGGCTGTTAATTCTTCAATTCTCATTATTTATTTTCCTTTTTTTCTTGTATTCTTTGTAAAATATTCACTTTAGAATAAGCAGTTACTGTACAATTGAACAATTTTGCATATTTCCATTGAGTATATCTAAAATATTACCTTTTTTAGACATATCACACACGATAATTGGCAGTTTATTATCTTTTGCAAGGGCTATAGATGTATCATCCATAACTTTAATATTATCATTTAACGCTTGCTCATATGTTAATTCAGACAACTTAATAGCATCACTGAATTTAGCAGGGTCTTTATCGTAAACACCATCAACTTTAGTTGCTTTGATAATCATCTCAGCACCAATCTCAACAGCTCTTAAAGTTGCAGCTGTATCTGTTGTAAAGAATGGGTTACCTGTTCCTGCTGCAAATATTACAACACGACCTTTTTCTAAATGACGAACCGCTTTACGGTTGATATATGGCTCAGCAATCTGCTCCATTTTTATCGCAGTTTGCATACGAACTTGCAGTCCTGCATGTTCACAAGCCTCTTGCATCGCTACACCATTTATAACAGTAGCTAACATCCCCATATAATCACCAGATGTTCTTTTAATAATCCCATCTTGAGCAGCAGTTACGCCACGGATGATATTTCCACCACCAATAACAATACCAACTTCAATGCCAGCATCTATTAATGACTTTATCTCTTGGGAGATATAGTTTAATATCTGTGTGTCAATCCCATGACCTGCTTCACCAGCAAGAGCTTCACCCGAAAACTTCACTAAAACACGTTTCTTAGTCATGTATGCGCCTTGTATATAAAATCCGTGAATTATACTTAAATATCTCTTTAATATTGCTTTGGAGCGCTCTTCATATATTTACAAGCAAAATATTTAAACGGTTTCACCCCATACATTCACAAAAAACTTCCCCTGGTCTCTCACCATTTTTTGCAGGAATATCCCCATCTTTTTGTATCTCATAAAACTCAACTCTAAAGACTACATCTCCAGTTATAACAACATGATGGAACCTTTCTGGTTCTATCACTATAGGGTTATTTTTATCACCGTCTATTATATTGTCTTTATCATTTTCCCAAACAAACTGGAGTGCACCCTCTTCTACAACAACTAAAGCATACTTACCTTTAGGTGCAAGATGATTTTTCAAAATCCCCTTTACTGCTGTATCTTGAGTCATATTTGGTGTTGCACCAACTTTTTTAGCTCCTCTCGGAAGCATCTCATTTTGAAAATTCATCTCTAATCCTAATGTGATTTTTACCTATTTTACTATATTTTTAAAAGGGATTGATTGATGTATGTCATTGGGGCAAAGATATTAAAGGGGTAATTTCAGAAAAAACAACAGCTCTTCTTTCCGCTTTTGAGTCTAAAATCCTTTCTAACATCAAAGCTATATTTTCATCAATATCAGGAACTAAAACTCTTATATCTTCAAGTTTTTCATTTTTAAGAATATTTGTAAATCTTTCATAAGCTGAATACGGCTCTTTTTTTGCCAAATGGTAGTAGAGTTTACGACCAAGTTCAAAAAGCTCAAACTCTTCATTTTTGCCACAGTTTGAATTGGCATTAAATCCAAATTCTACCTCTATGTTTTTGCTTCTTAGATATGCACCGAGTTTCATTACAAAAGCAATCTTTGCTGATGAGTACTGACTTAAAACTCTGTCATAAAACCGCTCAAAACTCTCAGTCTCGTGTTTTAATTTTTGATACTCCAACATAAGCGTTTCAACATAATAACGAGCATACCTAAGTGGTGCTGACTTGATAACAGCATGTCCCTCAACACCCTCACTATTTAACTTTCCACCAAGGCTAATATGTACACCTGGTTCATTTTCACCATTTACCTTAGTTTTACACCCCTCAAAACCTATATCTCCAAGACCATGGATGCCGCACCCCTTTACACAAGCAGACCAGTACATTCTAACTCGTCCATGAACCAATGGCACTTTTTCACTCAAATACTTTGACATATTGATAGCATCATTTTTATTTTCAATCACACCAAAAGGGCAATGCTCTGTACCTGCACAAGCGATAAGGTGATTAAAGTATGGAGTATCTATATTTTTATATTTTTCAAATAATTGCTCTTGCAAAAGAGTATCTACATCATTTACACCAAGGATATAAAGTGATTGTTCCATATCAAGGCGTATCTCTTTGTTTCCATATTTAGAACTCAAATCGGCGACTTCTATAAGTGCAGTTCCACTAAAAACTCCAGAGGGAACAACAACATGAACACCAAAACTTCCATCACGAAGTTGCACTTTTCCATGGTCGGGATCATTAAACTCCATCTGTGTCATACTCTCACCAGCAGTTGCAAAATCCACCCCTGCATTTTCTCTAATGGCAGAGGCAATCTCACTCATCCCAACCGCTTCTATAAGAAAGTAGAGTCTATTTTTGTTTCTATTATCACGAAATCCAAAGCGTTTAAATATATCTACAATAGAAGCAAAGGCTTTGATAACCTCCTCTTCATTTTTTAAAAATATATCTGCACTTTTTGCGACTTTTCCAACTTTTCCACCAAGGTACATATTGTAACCATACACTCCATCTTTTTGAGCTAAAACAAAAGATGCATCATGGCAGTAAATATTACATCTGTTTGAAAGTGAACCTGTTATAGCCGCATTAAATTTTCGTGGTAAAGTCGAGATCCACTCTGGTGAATATAAAAACAACTCTTGGAGCTTTAAAAGTGTTTTATGTGAAGGTATCACATTGTCAAATCCCATAGCATCTAAAGGATCGCACATAATACTTCTAATGTTGTCAACTCCTGTTTGATACGCATCTATACCAACAACCGCAAGTCTATCCATAATAGTAGGTAAATCTTCAATTTTTAGGTATCTAAGTTCTGTTTGTTGTCTTGTGGTGAGGTCGATATAGTCTTGTCCAAAATCTCTTGCGCATTCACCTATCACTCTAGCTTGTGCAGAGTTCAAATGCCCGCCAGGGATACGGAGCTTGAGCATAAAACGCTCAGGAGTTGCAGGTCTATCATAAATTCCAAAACATTTTAAAAAGTAACTTTTATCTTCATCGGGGATAGAGCTATATCCATTTTGAGCATAATATTTAAGTGTATCATATGCCTCTTGTGGGTCTTTTAACTCTTTAATTTTTTCAATTTTATTTATTTTTTTACTTCTAGCTTCATAAGCTTTTTGTAATGCTTCCATTTAAAACTCCCAATATTTTACTATTACAATAATAGCTATTTTTTAAGCACTATGGAGCTTTTATTTGATTATTTTTTAAACACTCTTCTCTTTGACTGCAAGCTTTATACCCTCGTACACAGACTTATCATGGGTAATTGCACCACTTATTTCTGGCTCCGTAAAGACTAAGCCATCAGGAACTTCATCAGAGTGCAATTGAATTGCAGTTTGCTTAAAGTTTGGCTCACCTGATTTTGGACAAAAAGATTCATCTGTAAGGCTATTTACAAGTTGTGTGTTAAAATGAAAAGGGACAAAAATATTTCCAGATCTTACACTTTGAGTAACACGAACTACAACATCCTCAACTCGCCCTCTTCTGCTAGAGAGTGAAAGTCTGTCACCACTTTTTACTTTTAACTTTGTGGCATCCGATGGGTTTATATCTACCCACGCTTCAGGTGCTAAATCATTAAGTATATCAATAGAGCGTGTTTTTGTGCGGGTATGCCACTGCTCAACTGTACGACCCGTATTTAATATAACTGGAAAATTAGCGTTAATCGGCTCTGCCATTGGAAACCAATCTAAGCATAAAAGATTTGCTTTTTTATCTTTTGTTCTAAAAGGGATATCAGGGGAGTAGAGTCTTTTTGTTCCAAGAGGCCTCTCCTCATTACATGGCCACTGAATACCACCCTCTTTTTCAAGCAGTTCATAAGTAATTCCAGAAATATCGCACAACTGTCCACGACTCAATTTTTTGTACTCCTCAAAGGGATCTGACGGAGAGTTCCAATTTGGAAATAACATCTCGTTTACTCCATAAAAATACTTTGAAAACTCTACGATTATATCAAAGTCACTTTTTGAATCCCCTAGAGGTTCTACTGCCTTGTTAGCTCGGTTACATCGTCTCTCCGAGTTGGTATATGTACCCTCTTTCTCACCCCAAGTAGCAGCGGCAAAGACAACATCTGCAAGCTCTGCTGTATCACTCATAAAAGCATCTTGAACCACAAGAAGATCTAGTTTCGCAAGAGTCTTTTTAAGCTTCTCTTGGTTGACAAAACTTACAAGTGGATTCGTTGCAACTATCCAAAGAGCTTTTATCTCACCTCTATCAATCGCATCGATAATTTCAGCATATTTATATCCTCTGGATGTTGGAACAATTTCAAGTGGAACATCTACTATGTCTGCATACTCTTTTGCAGCATCCATGTCGCCAAAGTTTCTATATCCTGGAAGTGAAGATGTAAAACCAGTTTCACGAGTACCCATGGCATTACATTGCCCCGTAATAGAAAAAGGTCCAGCTCCTGCACGACCAATATGACCCGTCAATAGATGTAGATTGATGATAGAACTTACCGTATCAGTTCCCATAAAAGATTGGTTAACACCCATAGTCCAAGCACTAAGAACAGCATCATTTGCGGCAAATTGTCTTGCAATCTCATACAAAGTTTTAACATCTATCCCTGTAATATTTGCGACCTCTTGCGGAGGATAATCTTGAAGATGTTTTTTCAGTTCTTTATAGCCATTCGTATTTGCTTTTATATAGCCCTCGTCCTCCCAACCCTGTTCCATTATGATATATGAAAGGCCATTAAAAAGTGCAAGATCAGTTCTCGGGTTCAAAGGTACAAATAGGTCAGCCATCTGTGAAGTTTTCGATGCACGAGGGTCTATAACAATTATCTTAGGCTTGTTCTTATTTTTAGCGATATGGAGTTTAAGTATAGGGTGATTATCTGAGATATTTGCACCTATCAAGATGATAGCATTTGCTTTTTCAAAATCCTCATAAGAACCAACTGGGCCATCCGAGCCAAGTGACTGCTTATAACCCATAACGGCAGATGCCATACATAAGGTTGTGTTTCCATCATAGTTGTTTGTTTTAAGACCAAGTTGAACAAATTTCCCAAGCGTATAGAACTCCTCTGTAAGAAGTTGACCGCTTGATATTACGCCCACTGCCTTTTCACCATGTTCATGTGCTATGCGTTTAAACTCATCTGAGACTTTTCTGTATGTCTCATCCCATGAAGCAGACACTAATTCGCCATCTTTTTTTATAAGTGGCGTCTTTATACGCTCTGGTGAATTTATCATATCGTGCTCACTCAAGCCTTTTGGACAGAGTGTGCCTTGATTTACAGAGTGTTTAGGATTGCCTTTGGTATATACTGCTCTGCCATCTTTTACACCGATGTAGAGTCCACACCCTACACCACAATATCCACAAGTTGAAAACACCCATTTATCTGGTTTCTTCTCATCGCTTATCATCCCAAACATAGGGTCGCTGGATAATTTAAAACGCGCTTCTTGTATATCAAAACCTAAAAAATCTTTTATTTTTTTAATCATAATTACTCACTTATATAGTTATGTAAACTATAGCATATTTTATGATTTTTATAAGTTTTGGATGGATTAAAAATTAGGCATATAAGTCCTGAGTCAAAAAAGTGAGTGAGAGGGGTTGTTTTTAAGATGACTGGTACAATAATACAATTTTTTATCTCTGTTTTCCTACAAAAAATCCACCTGCCATTCCAAGGGGAACAACAGTAGTGTAAAACAAAAACCTATCACTAATCTCACTGGCAAACATCAGTACAAGAGCAATAGATAACACTGCTGTTGCTACTCCAAATGAAGATGAACTCACAAAAACTATGGTTAAGAGTGGTAAAAGAACTCCACCTAGAAATATAGATACACTACGAAATAGTTTTATATTTTTAAAATTCTCATTGTAAAGTCTTGCTGTTCTTTTTAGCTGATACTCATTTTCGCTTTCACTCTTAAGTGTTCGCAAATCCTCATATGTAAAAAATATCTGAGCTAATGCCCCTAACATCCCTAAGGCTAAAAGTGGCACGGCAACATCCAACATTCCAAACAATATTGCCACAAAACTAAGCATGAAAACACCAATGTAGGCCACACCAAAAAATTTAAAGTTTGTTGTCTCTCTATTCCACGATGGACGAGCTTTAATGCGGTAAATCATACTTTGAGCGTGGATACCATACACTCCTGTTGCTAATGTAACGAGTTCAACAAAAAGTCTTATACCTTGCGGTGCATCCATAAAGTAAAGAACTGCCACTATATTCATAAGCAGTGTAAACACCCCCAGAGCAAGTGCTTCTCTTGAGAGCCATGATGTTTTTATATTTTTCATCGCCGTCATTGCTAAAAATGGGCGTCCCAAGTGAAGAGCAGAAAGTGGCAGACCAAGCGCAGCTGGAAGCATTACTAAAAGTGCCATCACCCAGTTTGTCCCCTCAAAACCAAAAATACTCATAAAGTCACCCAAAAAGAGTGCTAAAAATCCACCAAGAGAGATTTGAGTAAGCACTGTCATAAAAACAAGGGGTATCTCTGGATGTGCAGGTTTTAAGAGGTGTTCATCCATCTCTTTCATATCTTTTGGCAAGTTCTCAGGGAGTGTATATCTTGTAGTTGAATTTGTGATTGTTGCATCAGGTAAAAATGGCATATTTGCCTCTTTTGCCATATCTTTATCTAACCACTCTTTTACATTCACAGTTTCAATCATTATAGCACCAGAAGGACACGCTTGAACACAAGCTGGAGTTTGACCAACATCCAATCTTTCGTGGCACATATGGCATTTGGTCACTATCTTTCTCTCTGTATGGTATGTTGGCACTCCATATGGGCAGTTCCAAGTACAGTATTGACACCCGATGCAGGTATCATCATCATGCACAACAATTCCTGTCTCACTTATCTTTATGTATGACTCAGTTGGACATCCCCTTAAACACTCAGGGTCTATGCAATGATTACAGCTCATAGAATTAAAAAGTTGCGTAAAGGCTGGAAATTCACCACCCTCCATCTCACCAACCCGTCTCCATTTTGTATCTGCTGGATTGTTATTTTGCTCATTACAAGCGACCTCACAACATCTACATCCAACACAGGCAGTAGCATCAAAGTGAAATCTATACTGTTCACCCTCTTGAAGTTTTGGAATATCTATGGAGTAGTTACCACATTGCATTCCAGTATCAGCTTTGTGGTCTATAAAACTCTCTAAAGGTGTTTGCATAGTTAAAATCTCCATATATTAATGGAAAAATTATACTCAAAATTTTATATTTTGCTGGAGTGGAGATGATTAAGATTTCATCATTCAAGCATCTTTAAGATGTACCTAGAACCAGAACTCTCTATCACTCACTGGAGTTGGTGTTATTTTTGACTCAGGACTTATCTATTGTTTAAAAATCATCCAATGTTCATTTTCTTTATAAATCTGTTTATTTTTTTGAAGTTTTTTAAGAATCCTCGAAAAGGTCTCTGGGGAGAGGTTTAAGATATTTGCTATCTCATAATGACGCATTGTTTCTAAAAGTTCTGGGGATTTTTTAATAATGTTAATTACACGCTCAGTAGCATCCATCACAAGACCGCGCTCTATGACAGACTCTAACATACGCACTTTTTTGCTTACTGAAAGAATCAGTAGCCTAGCGAGTTCAGGGTTACCAAGAAAGATTGACTCAAACTCTTTGTAATTAATCAAAATAGCTTCGCTATCAGCTTCAAATGTAGCAGTAGCAGGGTAAGGGATACGATGAAGAAGTGCTACCTCTGCCACAAAAGAGACAGGGGTAAAATAATTTAATATAATCTCTTTATCATTTGTAGCCGTTTTAAAAAGCTTCAATACACCCTTCGTTAAAATAACAAGCTCCTTAGGCTCATCACCTTGAAAAAAAAGTATCTCCCCTTTTTTATAGCTTTTGGACTTAGCAATAGAACTAAGTTTAGTAAAAGTCACCTCATCTAGTGACTCAAATAGCGGTATTTCTCTTAGTAAAACCATCAGCTTCTCGTTGATACAAATCAAGATAGTATTTGTATTTTTTATTTATAATAATGGTTATTGTACCAAAAAAGTACTTTAAAATTAAAACATATACTTAAATATATATTTTAACACTAAAAACAAAGGAAAATTTATGAAAAACCTACCTACTAATGCACAACACATCGAAGTGGATGGAGCTACTGTTGATTTTTTTACTTACGAAGAAAATGGTCTTCATATTTATCAATTTGATACATCTTTGAGTGGTCCGCCACACCCAATGGTGAATGCGATGGCTGGGCTAAAGCTAATTGATAGTGCTGATAAAAAACTTATTATGATTAACCATAAATCACCTGGTGGCTTATTTGGAAAAATTGGTGATAATTTTGACTATATTATTGAAGATTTAGACGATGGAAATGTTAAGGTGGTCTTTAGTTATAAATCTGGCGAGAGTGAAAAAGCTGACCTTTCACAAACTAGCTGTGGTGGCTGAGAGCGACGAGGAGTAACATGACTGCTATTTCACAAGACTTTGCACCACCATTCAAACTCATTGCTCCATATTTTATAATTGGAGTAGTTATCTATCTTTTAAGTGCTATTTTTGCCCTATTTGTTGATGTTTCAACACTTTATTTTTTAGATGTAGCAGTTCTTGGATGGGTGCATCTTTTCTTACTTGGTTTTGTGATGATGATTATTTTTGGTGCTATGGCACAACTTGTTCCTGTTGTTTTAGAAGTTGGACATTTTGGAGTTGAATTTTTTTACATTATCTGGCCACTGTTACTAATTGGAACTATTTTAATGTGCATAGGCTTTGTTTATGTACCTGCCCTACTTCCATACGGTGGTACTGTTGTACTCATTTCAATGCTGATTTTTGTATTAGACATCTTTTTAACCATAAAAAAAGTAAAAAAATTCAATTTTGCTATGACTAGTGTTATCATTGCAAATATTTTCTTATTTTTGGGAGTTATTGTCGGTATTATTTTAGCACTAGGGTACGCTGGTCAAATAGAGGTAGATATAAACACTCTTCTAAAAGCACATGTATATCTTGTAGTTGGTGGCTATATTATAGTTACAATTATGGGGCTAAGTATGGTACTATTGCCGATGTTTGGACTCTCCCATCATTTCTCATGCAAGCCAGTTGAGATAGCCTTAGGGACAATGAGCGGTGGAGTTATTCTTGTTGTAATTGCTTCACTTTTTGATATTGCTATTGTTGCATATCTTGGTTATCTCTTCAGTATAGTCTCGTTGTTTCTTTACTTTTACCAAGGAGCAATTCTCTACGCTACAAGAGCCCGAAAAGAGCATGATATCTACGCTATCTCTTTGTACTACTCTTTCTCAGCTCTGATTGTTTCACTTATACTAGGTATTGCTTACCTTTTAAATGGGGCTCAGTCAATTTTACTCAGTAGCGGATGGCTAATGATGACTGGATTTTTTGGATTTTTAATTACAGGGCATCTTTATAAAATAGTTCCATTTCTCATCTGGTTCGAGAGGTTTTCCCCTCTCGTTGGAAAAGAAAAAGTACCAATGCTTGCAGATATGGTGCCAAATAAAAGTGCAAAAGCACAATTTTTCTTTAGTGCCATAGGGATAAGTATAGCAACTACAGGACTCCTGATAAGCTCAAACATACTCTTTAAAGCGGGAATAAGCTCTCTCGTAGTGGGCGCAATTTTTTTGCTACAAAGTTTAATTTATATGATAAGGTTTAAAAAATGATTACAAAAGAAGAAATTTTCCAAGCTGTTGCAACAGTAATAGATCCCGAAGTTGGATTTAACCTAGTTGAGATGGGACTTATTTATGATGCTGAGGCGAATGAAGCTGGTAAGGCCATAGTAACTATGACTTTATCTACTCGCGCTTGTCCTCTGCACCAAATGATTGTCCAGTGGGTAAAAGAGGCAGTTGAAAAGATAGATGCGATAGATGAGTGTGAAGTGAACCTAGTCTGGGAACCAGTTTGGAATATCACTATGGCGGATGATAATGTTCAAAAAGCGTTGGGAGGCTAAACTCTCATCGCTTTTTAGGATTATTAACTATATAGCTTTTCTTTATTACAAGTAGCTCATACAAAGAGATTGTATCGCCAGCTTCTTCTATAAGCTTATCGGTATCCTCAAACTGACCTTGCATCTTTTTAATCTCATCATATCCACTCGGTTTTATCTCGCTCATAGCAATATTTATGGAACCTGCCCACATAAGCGCAATCACAATCCATACTATTTTTTTGGCATTAGCATACACACCTACAAAATGAAATGCTATACTTAATACAACTCCAGCAAATATTATAATATTTAGACTCATTTGCTAATATCCTCCCCCCGTGGTTTCATCTCAATACCCATCTCTTGAACCATACTATTGCCAAAGCTCATAACACCCATTGTTCCGGCAAGCATCAAGACAACTACAACTGCAAGAAAAACAAGTGCCATTGAATATCTTTTGAGTATATCTATCATCTTATTTAGGCACGATTCCATCAAATTCTATACATCTTGAGGTGTGAAAATCTCTCTCGTAATCATCATTTTTAAACTTGTTACCATCAATTCTCCAGCCTAACTCTTTAGAGAGTAACACTGATCTTGAGACTGTTCTACGCATCTTATTTTCACAAATAACAGTCTCACCCTTATTAAATATCTCTTTAACACCCTCCATACGGGATGTAGTTATATTGTAGTGTGAAACTATCATAATTATAAAAAAAGCGCTTACACCCAACATCCCTCTTTTAAATGCGACCTTTGGCATAAAATCTCTTGTTGTAACAATTGCTGTAATCACCAAAAAGAAAATGGCTATAACTATATACGCTATCTCTAATTCTAAAAAAAGTTCCATTACACTTCCTCTTTATATTTTGTTTCCCAAGCCTCTATAGCTGGTGTAAAGTACTCAATACGCACTTTTTTGAACTCTCTTGAGCTGTAAAGTGGCATATGAGATTTCGAGTCAATCTCCTCTGCCATTTCTGCGATTATGCCGTTTGTTTCCTCTTTTGTTTTACCATGAACCATAGTAAAGAGGTTATAAGGCCAGTTTGGATATTTTGGACGAAGGTAGCAGTGACTCACAGCACTAAATGCTGCAGCCCTCTCCCCAATAGCTTCACCTTTTTCACCCTCATCAACATCCCATACAACCATTGCATTAGCATTAAAGCCAGCCTTTCTATGGTTAAGAATAGATGCAAATCTTCTCATTATACCAGCTTCTTGTAACTCTTTTAATATCGCAAAAAATTTATCATAACTAATCTTAAGTGCTTCTACAATCTTTTTAAAGGGCTCAGAAACTATCTCTATATCATATTGTGCTTTTTTTACTATTTCATTATGCAAAGGTGTCATCTCTATCTCAGTGTGAACAACTTTTTTTACTTTCTCTTTTTTCTCATCCTTGCCAGTTGTATTTAACTTCACATTAATTTTAAAAAGTTTGAGTGTTGGTAGCATGATATACTCATCTGCCTCCGTTAATCTTGCAAGGATTGCAACTGTTTTATCTAGTCCCAATTTTGAATCTGGTGCAACTCCTAAAGTAAACCAGATATTAAATTCATGATTACGCTCATAGTTATGTGAGATACCGGGATGTGAGTTGATAATCGTAACGGCACTATCTATTTTCTCTTCTGGCATTTTAAATGCGACGAGTGAAGATTTGTAACCTAATCTTTTAGTATCAAAAATAGCAGATGTTTGGCGAATAACACCAGCTTTTTTCTCCTCTTGTAAGATTTTCAAAACTTCATCTTCACTTATACCCAACTCATCTGCGATAGCTTTAAACGGCTTTGCAACTAATGGAAATTTTTTTTGTATTCTCGATAATATTTCATCTTTCATATTTATATCTTTTGTATTATTTGTTTGAAGATTGTAATCTATTTTAAATAAATATCACTTGACACATATCAAGTTTTTAATTTTACATAATATGCTATGATGTCACAAAAACATAAAAGAGACTTATGAGTTATTTTCCAGCTTTTTTAAAACTTGATAATAAAAAGATACTTATAGTTGGTGGTGGAAATATCGCCTACGAAAAATTAGAGCATCTTTTGGACTTTACACAAGATATTTCTGTCATTGCACTTGAATTATCAAATGATATGTCTAAAACGATTAAAGAGAAAAGCTTATGCTTTGAGCAACGCTGCTATGAAAAGGGCGATATCAAAGAGTATGGAATTGTTATAGTTGCTGTTGATGATATCTCTCTCCAAGCAGAGATATTTCAAGAATCAAAACACTATAACTGCCTGTGTAACTCTGTTGACTCAGTTGAGTACTGTGACTTTATCTTTCCATCATATATCAAAAAAGATGATTTAACCATCGCAGTATCAACATCAGGTGCATCCCCTGCAATGGCAAAGCATCTAAGAATTTATCTGCAGAATCTCATTCCAGATACTATAGGTGAATTTTTACAAGAGATGAAAGCGTTACGCAAGAGTCTGCCAAAAGGCAAAGAGAGAATGAAAATGCTTGATACTAAAGCAAAAAAATATATACAAAACTGGAGTAACAGATGAGCGAAGAAAAAAAAGATATGAGTTTGGTAAAAAAGGTATTTGTTTTTGCTTTGTTTTCGGCATTTTTAGTGATGGGGATACTCTCTATGCAAAGAGCTATGCCAGCGCATAAAGAGGAAAGAATATACAAAGCAATAGAGGTCTATATCCCTTACTATTTAGAAAAAAGAATTGGTGGACTAACAATTCTTAGTAAAAAAGATGAAAATTTTAAAGAAAAACCTAGTGCTGCAGAGGTTATGCTAAGGCTTGATGAACTTGAAAAAGAGTGGGCGAAAAAACATCTTAGTATTCACAATAATGATCTAATCATTAGACAAGAGGATAACACTACAGTTAAAATTTTCATACAAACACCACAAGAGAGAGCATTTATAAAGAGCTTTTTTGGAATCTAATCTTTTAATTTAAAAGAAAAATATAGCGATACAAGTAGCATTGCCATTGCAGTGCTATAAAGTAAAGTGTATGAGAAAAAATGTAAAATCACTCCTCCAATTATAGAAAAAAACAATCCAAATGACACTACATTAATATGCAAAGCTACATATACCGCTCTTTTCTCAGGAGGAGCAAGAGCAAGGATTAGATTTCCCGATGCTATACGATTGCCATCAATTGCTGCACCTACAAGAAAAAATATAAGCATATATTCTACAAGTGATGATGCGTTCAATGCAATTACAATAGCAATAATTTGCAAACTTATAGAGATATTTGCCGTTATTTTATTCAAGCCCTTTCCGCTGAGTTTCCCCCATAAAAAATTACTAAGCATTGCACCAACCATTTGAGTGGTAATCAAACTACCAATAGCAACACCATCAAGGTCAATTTTTACCTGTGCATCTAAGATAATAAAGGGCAAAGCAATTAAATATCCATAGGCCAAAAGAAAAGTTTTTAACTGAATTTGTAAATCTTTGTCACATTTGAGCAGTATCCATGAGTTATGCAAAAAAATTTTAAAAGAGTTTTCTCTTGGAGTCACTTTCTCTTTTATAGGCTCATCTATAGTCCCAAAGGAGAGGTAGCCAAAACCCATAATAAAAGAACTGATAATAAAAAGATAGCCATAACTATAAGGTGGATCAAAACTGTGTAAAATCAAACCTGCTAAAGCACCACTTACAAGCCCTCCCGCTCCAGAAAAAAACTGACGATACGCCATAGTTTTTCCACGAAATTTATGGGAAAATATCTTTCCGATAATATCCTTAAAATAAATCGCTCCAAAACCAGCACTAAATGAAAATATAAAAAGACCAAAACCGATGGAGAAAAGTGTTATATTCGGAGAGCTCTCACCAAATAAAATAATAGCCACACCAATAAAGAACCATGCCAAAAATCGAATAACAAATACACGACGGATATAAGGTAACATAAGTTTATAGCTCTGCGCTTGAAATGCAGCAAATAGTTGCACCACAACAGCCCCACCTCGAAGCAAGGCAGCAAAAAAACCAACAAGCATAGAGCTTCCACCAAAATAGTTCACTATTAATGGCAAAATCGTTGCAGGTTCAGCTATAGTGGTCCCGATAGAGAGAAAAAAACCATGTAAAATATTTCTCACATGATTGGAGGTTTTATCCATTTACAATAACTCCTTAGTCATAAATCACCTCAGAGAGTTTAAGGAACATTATAGTGCTAATAGAAGTAAAATTTTCACGCATACACTTCGATGATTGCATCTGCTACTTGGATTGTATCTCCAGCAATAATTTTTGCTCTTTTTCTGAACTCAGTCTCTCCGTTTCTTTTAACATACCCATCACCTATAATTAACTTCGCCTGAGCTCCACTATCAACAAGATCCATAACTTTTAAAAGTTTATAAAGTTCTATATAATCATCTTTGAGTTCAAATTTCATTCTATTACCTATTTTTAAATTACGGTATGATAACTAAAACTAGCCTTTTATCTCTTTTATTATCTCTTTTAATGCATTTAAAAAGTATTCAACCTCTTCAACAGTATGGGTATAGTGAAAACCTATTCTTATCCAACCTGGTTTTTGATAAAATGTTTGGTTATCTGTAAACCCTAGTAAATCATGTCCATATGGTCCCGCACAGCTACAGCCAGCTCTTACTTGAATTTTATATTTGTCTGAAAGTGCTTGAGCCAACTCATATGGGTCTATCCCATCTATATTGAAAGAAAAAATCGGTAGTTTATTTTTACTTGCCAAACAGTAAAGTCTTATCCCTTCTACTTTTTCACGCTCTTTTTTAAAGTAGCGTTTTAACTCTGTATCTTTGTTTTTTATATACTCAAGCCCTACTTCATTTCTAAGCTCATAAGCTAAGGATGCTTTGATAAACTGCAAAATTCCTGGAGTACCAGGGTCCTCCTTAGTCTCTAAATCTTCACTAAATATATGTGATGCGCGTGAGACATAAGAAACTGTACCTCCACCTGCGAATGTTGGAACCTCTTTACAATCACAAAGATTTTTTCTAATCACTAAAAGTCCGCAACTCCCAGGTCCACCTAAAAGTTTATGGGGAGAGAGAAACATTGCATCATAGTATGCAGAATTAACATTCATATAGGGTGAGGATGCTGCGGCATCTAAACATACTGTTGCATCATACTCTTTCATGATAGCATGAATCTCTTCTATAGGGTTTACAGTGCCTGTTACATTTGAAGCAACTGCAAAACTACCAAAAATTTCTCTCCCTTTATTCTCTTCTAGGACTCTTTTTAATGCATCTAAATCAATGGCTTCTTGATCATTTAAAGGTATTCTAATCACATCACACAATGCCTCTCGGAAGCTCACTTCGTTGGAGTGATGCTCAAAGGGTCCTATAACCACTAAGGGAAGTTTTTGTGAGTTTGAATCTATCTTATATCTTTTTTTTGTAGCAGGAGGGATGTAAAGACCCATAAGTTCTTGAAATCTTTTTATAGCTCCTGTTGCCCCTGTGCCACATGGAATGATATAAAAATCATCACCAGTCTCTAAAGTTTTTTTCAAAGATGCTCTAGCACCTTCGTAATACTTAGAGATTATACTCGCGTTATATCCAACTTCAGAATGAGTATTTGCATATGTTTTTAAAATATCTTGTAGTGTATCTTCGATAGGTTGATAAGCAAGACCTGAGGCAGTAAAATCTAAATAAAGAATACCATCTTCAAGGATGGTATTCTCTCTTAACTCTTTAATCATCATATAAACCAGAACTTAGATACCTCTCACCTGTATCGTTTAACATTGTTACAATGATTTTTCCTTTATTTTCTGGACGAGCAGCTACAATAGAAGCTGCATATACATTACATCCAGAAGAAACACCAACAATTAAACCCTCAGTTTTTGCCAGTTTTCTTGACATTGCCACAGAACTTTGAAAATCGATTGTTAAAATTTCATTATACACTGCAGTGTTTAACGCATCTGGAACAAATCCAGCACCTATTCCTTGAATCTTATGAGGTCCTGGCTGTCCACCTGAGAGAACTGGTGATTCAACAGGCTCAACAGCAATTATCTCGATATCGGGATTATGCTCTCTTAATATTTCACCAACACCTGTAATCGTTCCCCCTGTACCAACAGCAGCTATAAAAATATCTATTTTGCCATTTGTATCTTTTAATATCTCTTGTGCGGTAGTCATTCTATGAACAGCTGGATTATCAGGATTTGCAAATTGTTGCAATACAAGAGAGTTCTCTGTAGTCTCAGCTAACTCTAATGCTTTGTCAACAGCACCTTTCATCCCCTTTGCAGGCTCAGTTAAAACAAGATTAGCACCAAGAGCAGCAAGCAGTTTTCTTCGCTCTACACTCATAGAACTCGGCATTGTAAGAGTAAGATCTAAGCCTAAGCCTGCAGCAACCATCGCAAGACCTATCCCAGTATTACCACTTGTAGGCTCTATAATTTTAGTTTCTTTTGTGATTTCACCACGCTTAAGCGCTTCATTAATCATGTTGAAACCAATTCTATCTTTTACTGAGTGTGAAGGGTTTAAGAACTCACATTTTCCAAGAATGGTAGTTCCTGTTTCATCAGAAATATTATTAAGTTTAACGAGTGGCGTCTTTCCAATTAATTCTGTAACATTTTGTGCGTAATTCATATTTTTTCCTTATATGCTATAACAAATTTGTCTTGATACTATCTGTTGATACTTATTTAAGTCTGATAACTTTATATCAAAGACAGCTTCTAACTCTTGTGTCTTTTCTTTGTAAAATAAAGAGAGCGCTGGATTTTTTATTGTTGCATCAACAATATTCAAATCACCTTCTAAAGCTACAAAAATCTCTTTTATTGTGATTTGACTTGCATCTCTAGCTAAAGTATATCCACCATGTGCACCACGAACACTTGTCACAAGCCCCCCTTTTTTCAGTAAACCTAAGAGCTGTTCAAGATAGTTTTGCGGTATATCGGCATTCGCTGAGATTGATTTAATCTGTATGGGCTTTGAGCTCTTTAAAAGATAGAGCTCATACATGGCTGCCAAACCATACATACCCTTAGATGAAACTAATGCCACCCCCTTAACCTAAAGCTTTCTCTAAGTCAGCTATCAGGTCATCAGCATCCTCAAGACCAACACTCAGTCTCACGAGACCAAGAGTAACTCCAGAAGCTTCTAGTTCCTCTGGTGGTACCTGCATATGTGTTGTGCTTGCTGGATGCGTAATGATTGATTTTGTATCACCAATATTTACAACTACTGAAAAAATTTCTGTAGCGTCTAAAATATTTTTAGCTTTCTCAAAACCCTCAACTTCAAAACTCAGAAGTCCAGATGCATAACCATTTTTAAAATTCTCTTGTACTTTAGAATAATAAGGGGAACTCTCAAGCCCTGGATAATTAACTTTTTTAACCTTTGGATGTGACTCTAAAAACTGAGCTATTTTAAGAGCATTTTCACTATGTCTTTGTATCCTTACACTAAGAGTCTCAAGCCCTTGTATAAACAACCATGAGTTGTAAGGTGTAGCACATGCCCCAATATCTCTAATAAGAGAAAGTCTTACTCTGAGTGTAAAAAGTGGCAGTGGCAAATCAGCATATACTAAACCATGGTAACTCTCATCTGGTTCATTAAACTGATAGTATCTTTTGTTACCGATAAGCTTCTCGTTTAAACCTTCACGCTCAACAATAAGTCCACCTATAGCAAGACCTTGCCCCGTGATATATTTACTAGCACTATGAACCACTACATCTATCCCTTTTGTAAGAGGAGAATAAAGAATAGGTGTGGCTACTGTATTGTCACAAATAGTGATTACATTATACTTGTTTGCTATCTCTGCAATTTTCTCAGTTGCTGAGATAGACACATGAGGATTAGAGAGTGACTCAAAGAAAATACATTTAGTTTTCTCATCTATAAGTGTCTCTAAATCATCTGCATTATCACTATCAAACAGTTTTGCAGTGATGCCAAATTTCTTTATAGTATGCGTTAAAAGTGTAGTTGCACCACCATATATTTTTTTGGCTATTATGATGTTATCCCCAACTTCAGCAAGGTTCGCTACAGCATTAAAAATTGCAGCTTGTCCACTTGCTGTTGCTATTGCAGCGGCGCCACCTTTTTCAACTGCAGCAATTCTGCTCTCTAAAATTTCTGTTGTTGGATTATTAAGTCTCGTATAGATTGGACCTAACTCCTTCAGAGCAAAAAGGTTTGCCGCCCTCTCAGCTGTTTTAAAATCGTAGGCTGTTGTTTGGTACAGAGGAACAGCCATTGAGCCGACTCCCTCCTGATTATACCCATGATGAAGTGCTAATGTTTCTTGATTCAATTCTGTTCCTTTATTTTAATTTTAAAGAAGTATAATGTAAAAAAAGTTAATAGTCAAGTAAATCTATCAAGATAGTATAATATACTAAAAAATCAAAATAACTGATATAATAATTATATCAAAGAAAACTAACTCAACTATCAAATGTAGCTAAACATATGATACAATTTTGCATTATAAAATTCAAAGGAATAGAGTGGAAGCAAAAGCGATTAACACAGATAAATATTTTGACCCAATTGAGATTAAAAAACATTTAGAAAATGTAGAGTATATTATCATGGCAGCAGCAGCACCAGCACATTTTAAAGATACACCCATTCACTTTACTATCTTTTTAAACACATCAGATAATCTTGAAAAAGATGTCCAAGAAGCTGTTTTAGAGAAGTTTCTCGATGAAAATGGGATTGGTAAACCTGCTGAACTTATGAGCCAAGTGATGCCTGTTGGTTTTTCTATGAGTGGACAAGAGACACCCATGCCACTACTCTTAGTAAAAAAAGAGGATCAAGCCTCTATACCTTATGCACCTATGTTTGTGATGGACTTTTTGGCTGATTCTGATAACTTTTTTGAAGCAAAAACTCATAGTTTGACTGGTTGGACATACTCTTATTGCTAAGTTTTAGAGATAAACTCTATCTCTAAAATACTCTTAGCAATCTTTTTTGAAAGATTTTTGTATCCCTTGGATGTTACTAAAATATCATCTTCTATTCTTATACCAATACCACGATATTTTTTAGGGACAGTTTTATCATCTTTATCTATATAAATTCCAGGTTCTATCGTTAACACCATACCTTTTTTAAGTGGTATCTCTTTGCCTTTTTTATCTTTATAGGGTGCTTCATCATGAACATCCAGACCCATCCAGTGTCCAATCCCATGAGGATAATATTTTTTATGTTTTTCTTTTTTTAAAAGCTTTCTATACTTCCCCTCTAATATCCCCAACTTAAGCATCCCTTTACATAGTAGCTCTTCAGATTTTTTATGTAAATCGCTTCTTTTAACATTTGGTTGTATCATCTTGATTATTTTTTTTTGAACATCCAAGACCATATTGTATAACTCTTTTTGTGCAGAAGTAAACTTCCCATCTACTGGAATAGATCGAGTAATATCACTTGCATATCCCTCATATTCACATCCAGCGTCTATCAAAATCAACTCTTTATCTACAAGAGGCTTATCATTGCTTATATAATGCAAAGTATTCGCAGAATTTCCACATGCAACTATAGATGTGTACGCATCACTATATGCACCATTTTTTTTAAAGATATACTCTATCTCTGCTTGAAGTTCATACTCATATTTACCATTTTTTCTCAATGCCATTGCACTATGATGCGCATCCTTTGTGATACCTATCGCTTTTTGAATCAATCGAATCTCTTGTTTTGATTTTATAAGTCTCATCTCATGAACGAGCAAGGCAATATTTTTATAATGAGCAATTTTTTTAGAGTATCGTTTGAGAGTCTTCACCTTGTTGTACTGTAGATTAAAATCGTAATACAAACTATTTTTATCTTCCAAAGACTCTTTTAATTTGCTTGAAAAATCATTCATAGTGCAGACTTTATCCACTAAAAATAGTTTTTTAGCTTCTATTTCACCTACTCTTTTTCCACTCCATAACTCTTTTTTTTCATCTTTTTTCTCAACAAATAAAATTGTTTGAACTTTTTTCTTTCTTTTTACAAAAAGCAAAGCTGCATTATCTTCTGTAAATCCACTTAAGTAGTAAAAATTACTATTTTGCCTAAAGGGATACTCCGTGTCGTTAGAGCGTGTCTTAAACTCACCGCTAAAAACAACTGCAACTGAGTTTTTTGAAAGCTTTTTTGCCAATCTTTCTCTTCGAGCTTTATATTCTTTCTCACTTATCACTTGCAAACATCCTCAAACCACTCTGCACTCTGCCCTAGTACTTGACTCAGAGCTTCATTCAATGCTTCTACACCACCACCTGCATCTAAACTTTTTACATCCACTTTGCTTTGAAATGTTTTACTCGCCACGATTTTATTGCTTTTTGCATCTAAAATACCCAAACTTACTACTACATTAGCGTAAGAGCTAGAAGAGTCATCATTAAAGTATTGTTTAAAATCTTCTATGTAGGTCTCTAAGATAAGATTACTTTTACTTCTTGATTTTGCTATTTGTATATTTTTAAAAAGTTTTATCTCTCTTAGTAATTTTACTATCTCGGATGTCAAAGCACGGTTTGGAACATCCGCCCATTGGGATTGAGAATATACATACTGTTTGCTCTTACCTAGCCCATAGTTCATATCTTGAGACATTAAAGAGCTAGAACTAAATGCCTGAGCTACTTTTATAGATTTATCTAAACATCCCCTAACATCCCTTTTTTGCTCGCTTAGAGTGGCATTAATCCTATACTCTGTTACAGGAGGTTGCGTTGTACTACATCCAGACACCATCAAAACAAAAATTGCTAAAAATATATACTTCATCATCTACTCTTCCCCTGGACCTTTTTTGATACTCTCTTGTTTAAATAAAATATCGCCTGGACTTCTCTCATACTGTTCTAATGTACTCTGTAACTTTATCATGAGGTGTTGCATCTCCAAGAGTGTATTGTTCATTGTTGGAACAACATCCCCTGCAATATCTTTAATATTAAACTCCCCGCTCGCAATTGCTCTTTTAATCTCATCCATAGATGACCTGATACCTAAGTAGCTCTTCATTATAGACTCAAAAGAACCTGCAATTTTATCTTCCCAAATAACACTTTTATCTATGAAGCTGTTAATTTTAGGCATCATTTTATCTAGCTTCTCACTTGAGGTTTTAAAATTTTTCATACCAGCATGAAAATCTGATATAGCCTCATCACTTAAAAGTTGCTCCATTCTATCCATAAAACCGGCACTTCTTTGAAGTAGTAAAGATATTTGCCTCTGATTATCATCATTTAAAAGCTCTTCAGTTTTTGTAAGTGTTTTTGATAATTTTGTAGATACAGTACCAAGCGACTTCTCAAATCGTTCAAAAAAAGACTCTTCGGTTTTTATAACGGGGTACTCCTCTCCCTCTTTTGCTTCGAGTTGAGGCGCATTATTATCTCCTAAATTTAGATTTATATAACTCAAGCCTGTAATCCCCTGTGAAGTAAGCTTTGCTACTGTGCTTGATTTTATCGGAGTCGTTTTTAAGATTTTTATTAAAACTTCAACCTGCTCTGAGTTATTTGGATTTATTCTTAATCTATCAACCTTACCAACATCAATCCCTCTATATTTAACTGGTGCGTCTATATTTAATCCTAGCACTGACTCATCAAAATATATATTATATTTCTTTGTATTATCTTCTGTTGCTGGTTTTAAAAGCCAGTATGTAAACCCAAGCATTAAAGCTACACCAAAAAGAACCATAAAACCAACCATGGTATAATTCACTCTATTATTCATTGTTTTTCCCAAAAAAAGTTTGTATAAATTCACTCTCTGATGAAGTAACTTGGCTTAAAGTTCCCTCATACGCTATCTTTTTATTATCTATAACAGCTACCCTATCAAGTGTATCATAAATAGATTGTAAGTCATGTGAAACCATAACTATAGTCAGTCTAAGGAGTGAGCGAAGTTTCAAAATCAAAGCATCAAATTCTCTAGCAGAGATTGGATCTAATCCACTTGTGGGTTCATCTAAAAAAAGCAACTTCGGGTCCATAGCTAATGCTCGTGCTAAAGCAGCTTTCTTTTTCATCCCACCACTTATCTCCGATGGGTATAGATGAGCATCTCTAGATTGTAATCCAACTATATTTATTTTAAACTCCACTATCTCATCAATCATCTTATCAGAGAGGTCTGTATATTCTTTAAGAGGAAGTGCAATATTTTCAGCTAAACTCAGTGAGGAGAACAATGCTCCAGCCTGAAACAATACACCCCAATTTTGTCTTAGTATTTGAGCATTTTTATGTCTAATTTCTTTAAGGGAATGACTCAGCACCTCTATATGACCGCTATGAAATTTTTGCAACAAAACCATCTCACGCAATAAGGTTGTTTTCCCACATCCACTTGGACCAAGTAAACCATAGATTTCACCCTCATTGATGGAAAGATTTAAGCCATTATGAACAACTTTCCCTTTAAATACTGTTCTCACATCCCGAACTTTTATAATAGGACTCATTATATACCCATATTTGTAAATAAAATTGAGAAAATTGCATCACAAACAATAACTGCAAAAATAGCTTCAACAACACTTTTTGTTGTATTTACACCTATACTTTGCGTATCATTTTTAACCATTAATCCTCTATATATACCAATTGTTGCGATCAAAAATGCAAAAAACGGACCTTTTAATATCCCAATAAAGAAATGTTTTACATCTATAACGGAGTTAAATCTTTCTAAAAACAGTTCAGGGGTGATACCTAAATCTATATTAGCTATTACCATCCCGCCAATTATAGCCATAATATCTGCAACAAAAATCAAAAGTGGCATAGCAATCATGAGCGCTATTATTCTTGGCATTACTAAAAAAACATAGGGGTCAAAACCCATAGTTCTCATGGCATCCAACTCTTCAGTTATCTTCATTGCACCAATTTGTGCAGTAAAAGCCGAACCACTTCTCCCTGCAATTACAATAGCCGTAATAAGGGGAGCCAACTCTCTTAAAATCGATATACCGAGCATATCGACTATAAATATATTTGCACCATATATTTTTAACTGATAGGCTGACTGATAGGCAACAACAACACCGATAAGAAAACTTGTTATAGATATAATCAAAAAAGCTTTCACCATACTCTCATTTAACTCAAAAGCTATCTCTTTGTATCTGATGTTATTTAAAGATTTCAAATAGTAAATTTTTGTAGCAAAAAGTTCTCCGATAAACGCCATAAAGGAAAGAAAGCCTAGATAATTAGCATATGACATTTCACCAACCATGTCGAGTGGCGTTCTTTTTGTAAGGGGTGGGATTTTTGATGCAGTAAGTGTCTCTTTTTTTACTAATTTTATAGTATCAAGTATATCATTGCTAAAACATTGTATATCAAAGCCTATATTTTTATCTAAAAATTTTCTCTCCAAAGAGTTTATAAATATTGCTGAAGCAGTATCAAGATATGAAAGCTCAGTGAAGTCAAGCACTACACTTTGAGTATCATTAAAATTTATAGTATCTATTTGATTTTGATATTTTGATATGGTGTATAGTGTAAACTCTCCTGAAAATTTTAAAGAGAGCTTACTGCCAGAGCTTGTAATTATTAAAGAGTGATTCATTGCATATGTTACTAAAAATCTCTCTCTAGTAATTTATTAACTTTTAGTATTGTTAAGATTCTATCATCTTGCTTTCCAACGCCATCAATCATACTATCATCACCAGCCATAGTGTCTGGAGCTGGACCTATATCGTCTTTTTTTATTCTAAGAGCCATAGTAAGTCTGTCGATAACAAAGCCAGCAACCTCATCACCCTGCTTTAAAACAAAAAAACGAGTCTCTTCATTGTGTTTTTTAGTGCTTAGACCAAACTTTATACGAAGATCTATGAGAGGGATAACTGAACCTCGAAGATTAAATACACCTAAAACATAGGCTGGAGTCTGTGGAACTCTAGTCCATGAAATTGGTTTAATAATCTCTTGAATGCTTAAAATAGGTACAGCATACTCCTCTTCACCTATCACAAATCCAACCAGTTGAACTATATCATCTGAATGATCTATAGCAACATTTTGCTGTTCACCCTGTTTGCTAATAATATCTTTTAATTTATCACTCATTATAAGAACTCCGATTTAAAGTTAATATTTCTTTGAACTACACTTGAGAGGTAATCAGCAGAATAAGGTTTTGTTATATACTCTATCATACCAGATTCAACACCGCGCATTCTATCAGACTTACCAGTACGAGATGTAACGGCAATAAGTGGTAAGTTTTTATAACGGTTGTATTTTTTAATCTCACCCGCTAAAGTATAACCATCCATTCTAGGCATCTCTATATCAATTAACATAGCATCAAAACTGTGTTCACCTTGCTTTAATATACTTAATGCTTCTTGTCCATCAGACGCTTCAACTAAAGTAACCCCGAGAGCTTCAAGTGACTTTCTCATTATCATTCTATCTGTTTTAGAGTCATCAACAATCATAACAGTATAGTCACTAGGCTTTGTTTTTTCATGGCTAGCATTTTCCGTAGAGCTTTCAATCATTGCAGTAGCTTTTACCCCTTTTGCCATATGCATAAGAGCTGCAACATCAACAATAAGAGTAACCCCACCATCACCACGAATAGTTGCTCCAGCGATCCCTTCTATGCCTGCTAAGTAATCTCCAAGTGATTTAATAACTATCTCTTCTTGTCCAACGAGTGAATCAACAATAAGACCTAGTTTACTCGCACCTAGCCCTAAAACAACAACATAAGCATGCTCGCTTACATCTAAAATACGCTCAACTTCAAATATATCACCAATATGCACTAAAGATAAAACCTCTTCGCGAAGTCTCATTACAGAACGGTTCTCAACTGTATATATTTCATCTTTTGAGATTCTTACAGTTTCTAAAACAGAAGCTAAAGGTATAGCATAATGTTCTTCTTGAACACCAACTAATAAAGCTTGAATAATTGCTAAGGTCAAAGGAATTTTTAACTTCAAAGAGGTTCCCTTACCAATTTCACTCTCAATATCGATAATACCATTTAGCTTTTCAATGTTTGTTTTTACAACATCCATACCAACACCACGACCAGATACATTTGTTACTGAAGCTGCTGTAGAAAATCCAGGTTTAAAGATAAGCCCAAAAGCTTCTTTATCACTCATAGAATCTGCTTCTTTTTCAGTGATAATACCTTTTTCTAGTGACTTATTCTTTAGCATATCAACATCTAAGCCTTTACCATCATCATCAATCTGAATAACAATATGGTTCCCTTCATTGTATGCTTTAAGCCCGATAATACCCGTTTCATCTTTTCCACTAGCTTCACGAACATTTGGCATCTCAATACCATGATCGCATGAATTTCTAATGATATGCACCAATGGATCACCAATCTCTTCAACAATGGACTTATCAAGCTCAGTATCTTCACCAGAGATTTCAAGCTCTATCTTTTTATCAAGTTCACGAGTTAGATCACGAATCATTCGGGGAAACTTGTTAAATACTTTTCCAATTGGAAGCATTCTCGTTTTCATAACAGCGATTTGAAGGTCTGTAGTGACAAGAGAAACAATTGAAACAACTTGATTTAACTCTTCTAAAAACTCCTCACCCTCATATCTCTCCTCAACATCATCATTAATTTTTATCAGACGGTTTTTAGCAAGAACAAGCTCACCAATAAGATTCATAAGATGGTCAAGTCTTTTCACATCCACACGAATAGTCTGTTCAACAACTGCTGGTGCTTTTTTCGCTGGTGCAGCTGCTTTTGCATCAGCTTTTGGGGTCTCTTGTTTCGCAGGTGTTGGTGTAGGAGTTACTGGAGCTGGGGTTGAGGCAGGAGCACTCTCAGGTGTTGGTTCAGGTTCTTCGCTAGGAGCAGGAGGTGCCTCTGGAACACTCTCTCCAGCCGCTATTTTCGCTGCTCTTTTAGCCTTATCTTCCTCCTGTCTTTCTTGAAGTAATCTTTCGATTTCCGCTTCTATCTCATCTGCATCCATACTATCATAGTCTGGTTCCTCCTCCTCTTCCTCTATTGCAGTCTCTTCTACTATCTCCTCTTCCATAGGAGTTTGGATATCTTCCTTCCCTGATGAAACCTTATCAAGCCTTGCAACACAAGCAGACACATCTACACCTGCATCAGAACTTGTATCACGAATAATATTTAATAAAGTTTTCATCAAGTCTATAGACTCTAAAATCACATCCATAATATCTGGAGTTATCACCAACTCGCCGTGTCTTGCCTTGTTTAAAACATCTTCCATATGATGGGTAAGGTGTGTTAAAACATCAAAATTTAAAAAAGATGAAGCTCCTTTGACAGTATGAGCAACACGAAATATCCCATTTAACAACTCTAAATCTTCTGGGTTATTTTCCAACTCTACCAAATCTTCATCTAGCTTTTCCACAAGTTCAAAAGACTCAACTAAAAAGTCTTGTAGTATCTCTTGAAATTCATCCATATTTACACTCCTACTTCATATGTGCACGAACGACTCGTGCTACTTCATCATAAAATGAACTTGCCTGAAACTTAACCAAATAAGCTTCGCCACCCGCTTCTTTGCCTCTATTTTCGCTAAAATGATCACTTATTGATGAGTTGAAAACTATTGGGATTTTATTGAATCTTTCATCATCTTTAACATTTGCTGCAAAATGAAACCCATCCATTCTTGGCATCTCTACATCTGATACAATTATTTTTAAATGCGTTGCTATATCTTCACCATATGTTTTATATAAATCATCAAGCTTCTCTAATCCCTCTTCACCATCAATCGCTTCAACAACCCTAAAGCCCATCTTTTCAAGTGCATCTTTTACAATTTTTCTAGCAGTTGAACTATCATCAAGAACCATGGCTATTCCTGAAAAACTCTCTAGCTCTTCGGGAATATTGTCAATATCAGGTTCATAAAGTCCTAAATCTTGAACAACACTTTCTAAATCTAGAATAAGCAAAACACTATCACCCTCTATTTTTGTTACGCCTGTGATTTTGCTTCCATCGAGTGAGCCTGAACCACTAACAAAGGTTGCTGGTTCAATGTCGCTCCAATTTATCCGTCTTATTCTTTTTGCTTCATGAACAATAAAACCAATAAGTACATTATTAAACTCTGTAATAATCACTCTTGAATTTTTCTTTGTGTTTTCTGGCGATGTAATGCCCATCCAGCTTGCTAAATTAACAACAGGTATTACAACATCTCTTAAATCAAAAATCCCCTCAATAAACTCTGGTGTCCCAGGAAGTTCAGTTAATGCAGGAACACGGATAATCTCCCTAACTTTTGAGACATTTATGCCGTAAATACCCTCATACACTTCACCTTTCTCTTCTTTCATTATACGAAAATCGACAAGTTCCATCTCATTGGAACCTATCTTTAGTGAATTATCTAACTTCATATGCTATCTCTCCTTAGAGAAAATATTTTCTTCTAATAACTCTAATTGTGATGATTTTACAATAAAAAATCTTTGATTGCAAGCAAAAGCACCTAAATTAATATAAATAAAATTTTCAAAATTAAAGATTTTATTTTGATGATAGTGTCCCTCTATAAAATAATCGCAATCAAATTTATTATTTAATCTTTTATCAATAAACTCTTTAAATCCTCTAAACTCTTTACAATCATCTTTTTTACTTAAATATATATCTAGTTTTTTAAGAATATAACCTCCTAGCATTGAGTCAATTACTCTTAAAAAAGTCAACACCATAGGGTTTCTGATTATTGATGTGTAGATTTTATACTTCAAATCTGTTCCGAAATCACCATGAGCAAGGAGAATGGTTTTACCTTTATATCTGCAAGAGAGAGGCTGAACTGTGAGTGGATAAACTATAATTTTTGGAAATATTTTTTTTAAATTAAAATCATGATTGCCCTCTAAATAAAATACTTCTATTTTTAATGAAATAGCATTTAAAATATTTATGGCTTCTCGATTTATCTGTTGGGTGTATGGTAACTGTCTAAATAGAGTATCAAATATATCACCCATGAGTATAAGTTGTGTTGGTTGGAGTTTATTTGAATCTATATCTTTTAAAAAGTATAAAAAATCGGGACGAATATGTGAATAGTGTGCATCTGAGACAACAAATGCACCCTCTATAATCTCAAAGCTATTATGGGACATATGCGATATTTGGGATACCTAAAGATTCATCAAGACCCATCATAATATTTGCATTTACTACAGCTTGAGATGATGAGCCGCGAAGTAAGTTATCAATTGCACTCGATATAAAGAGTATATTGTTTTTTTGTTTGACATAAATATCGCAAAAGTTAGTTCCTGCAACATTTTTCATATCTACAGGATTTTTACTAATGCGTACAAAAGGTTCATCTTTGTAAAACTTTCTTAAGAGTTCCTCTGCATCAAAATCCTGAGTTACTTGCAAATATATTGAAGAGATCATTCCACGAGTTAAAGGCACTAAATGGGGAACAAAACTAATCTCATCAAAGGGGATACCTAGTTTTTGAGCTATCTCTGGTGCATGCCTATGAACAAAAGGGTTGTATGCAAAAAGATTATCATTTACATTTACAAAGTGTGTTACTTCACTTAGTTTTTTACCAGCTCCACTTACCCCTGTTTTTGCATCTATTATAATTGGCGTATTAGCCATTCTCTTTGATAAAAAAGGAAGCATCCCTAAAATAGCTGAAGTTGGATAACATCCAGGATTGGCAATGAGCGAAGCTGATTTTAATTCTTGGCGAAACATTTCAGGAAGTCCATAGACAACCTTTTGTAAATTTTCTACATCTGTGTGAGGACAATAGTATTCTTCATATATATCTTGAGTAAGTCTATAATCAGCCGAAAAATCAACCACCTTAACACCTTTTGCCATCAATGGTTTAACATATGCCATTGCAGTTTTATGAGGAACTGCCAAAAATACCAGTGCACACTCCTCTGCCATCTCATCAATATCAGCTTTTAAAACTCTGCATTCAAAAACATCTGCTAATGATGGATGTAGCTCGCTTAGAAGTACACCACCCTCAGAATTGCAAACATAAGAAAGATTAAATAGTGGATGGTTTATAAGTATCTTTACAAGTTCTAATCCTGTATATCCACTAACTCCAACAACTCCAACATTAATTGCACTCAAAAACTATCTCCTGATATTTCACCTCTAAAATTTCAAGTTCTTTTTCACCGCCAGGAAGTCTCACTTTAAACTCGTCACCTTCCTCTTTGCCTAAAAGTTGCTTCGCTAATGGTGAACTAAATGAGATAAGCCCTATATCTGGATTACTTTCGCACCCACCAACAATCACATAAGTCATCTCTTCATCTGTGTCAAGATCACACAAAACTACTGTTGAGCCAAAACTCACACGAGTATGTTCAAGTTCTCTTGGGTCAACAATCTTTGCAGAACCAATCAGTTCAGATAACTCACTAAGACGACCATCTATAAGCCTTTGTTGCTCTTTTGCAGCATGGTACTCTGCATTTTCTTTTAAATCACCATGCTCTAATGCTTCTTCTATATCTTTTACTGTTTGTGGTCTTTTAACCGTTTTTAAATCTTTCACTTCAGCTTGTAATTTTTCATATCCAAACAGTGTCATTGGTTCAATTTTGTCCATATTATATTCTCTCATAAAAATTTTAGGGTACCCTTTATTTGTTTATTATATCTTTTTTTTATCGTTTATCTTATAAAGTTAATCGCATATTCCCGCGAATACTTGGCTCTTGAGCTTTTTCTTCACCAAGTTCTTCTGAAGAGTTATCATACACTTGATCTTGAATACTCCTGAAAAAACTCTTTATATGCTTTTTCCCACCAATAATATCTTTAATAACATAATAACTAAAAAGTCTATGTGCTTTGATATCATAAGAATTTGCCTTCCCTTTGCCATTTGTAGCACTTAAAACTACCATTTTATTTTGATTAAATCGTACTGGAATTTTCACTTCTCCATCTTTTTCACTATTAAATTGTGGATCTGACATACATGAAAACCCACTATCAATAAAGGTAACTATCTTCGTTGCTTTTGAGTAACTCAGCCTACTATAAATATTTTTTACACTAAAAAAACTATCTTTTGTCACCTCTTTTGGAATACTATCGCTTGCTAGTAAAAACGGTTCATTATCCAAATCAGGTGCTAACATACCATGCCCATTATAATAAAAGTATATAGTGTCACCTCTTCGTACTTTTTTAAGCATTTCATTAAGTTGATTTTTGATTTTTGATTGTGTTGCTTCATCATTAGTCATTATAAAACTCTGCTGTTCTGATACACCCAATTTTTTTTGTACACTTTTGGCAAATAAAACAGCACTTCGTTTTGCATATGTTACACAATCGGTAAATTCATAATTCTCAATACCAATAACAAAAAGCCATTTTTTATCGTCTATTGCAGCTCTTCTACTCCCCTTTAGCATATTATCTAGTTCAAAGAAATTTTTTAATCCAACTTCACTAAATTTATTGGATACATTTGATGAAACAATTAATTCATTTTCATCCTCTTCTATAATATCAAGATAATAACCCCTTCCATAATAGATAACTTTAACACCCTTTAAAGATACAGTATCTTTATAATAATTAAAAACTGCCTCTTTATTTAAGGTATGAATGCTACTTTTAAATTTTCGCTGGTATCTACTTGGTATATCTATCGTTACTTTTTTCATGAAATTTTTATTTGCTTCAAAAGATAAATTTGCAGTAAAAACAAAGTTTTTTTTGTCATACTCTAAATCACTAATAATTGGTTTTCCCCAAGTTACGGCTAAAGTTCTTTGTATCGCTCTGCTTTTTCTTACTCTTTCTTCAAATGCCGTAATGTTTTCATCATCTGCCCTACTTAAGATTGATTCATCTCTTTCTCTAACTAGTTCATCTTTATTTTCTTCGTATATTTTTGATAGTAAACTATCAAAAGGCAAAGTGTTATATTGCCCTGTCCTTGTGCAACGAACAAATAGTTCTGACATTTTATCCTTAGGTGCACTTGTTCTTCCAACTTTAAAATCAACACTCCATGCAAATATTTCATCTTTTGCAGAGGAAGAGGAAGACCAATACTTTTGAGAAACGATATAATTAAACTCTTCTTTAATCGCTGGATCATATAAACTTTTATCAGTAATTGTTAAAAGTTCCTCAGCACTAGGCAAACGCCAATCTTCAAATCCATCTAAAGTAAACTCTTGACAATACTCAACAGCGCTATCCCAGTCTAATTTAACAGAGCTAACATCTTCATTATCTTGCCACATCAAGCCACTCTTTGCATCTGTCACAACATTGGAAGTTATTGCATGAAGTGCAACACTAAAACACATTGCAATTAAAAAAATTATTTTCACTTTATTTCCCATACATTAATCTGCTTTTCTTACACAACGGATATTGCGTTTGCTGGTTTTGCGTATTTGATTATTTGATGAACCATCAGAAAAACTAACACACCAAGCATTGCGACCTTGGTACTCTTTACCAAACTGCCTGTCTTTATAAGATAATTGACGCACTTTACCATCTTTTACAGACTTTGAAGTCTCAATACAGGGTGATGATGACCAGTAAAAACCTGAATAGACATTTTTAAATCCATTTTTTATCGCTGGTTTTTGCTTAGAATAATCAGCAATGGATTCAAGTTGAGATATAGTTGGCAAAGTCCAATCTTTAAAACCAGCTAAGCGCAATCTTTTACAATAATCAACGGCAGCTTTATAATCCCTTTTAATGCTTTTTGCTTCAGTATTATCTTGCCACACAAGACCTGTTAATATATCAACTACAATATTGTCACCATCATTTCTAATATTTGTATCTTTTGTATGAAATTCAGATTTTTGTGTTTTATCTATAATTATCTCATATCCAAAACATGCTAAAAATATCATACTAACAACTAATAGTATCTTCATTACTTCCTATACCTTTCATAAAATCTCTACTTATTCTGAGAGATTATATATAATAATATATTATGTATAGCTTTAAAAAAAATCATAGTTTAATTGTAAATATTAAGTGTTTATAAACTCTTTATTGTTTGTGTCATTGATGACAAGTCAAACTCTATCAACTCTTTTATAGTAGCAGTTTCTATGGACAAAATACACCCTTTTTTCTTTATGCTTTTAGGCATGTTTATATCTTTTAAAATTATAAAAACTTCTGCTGTTTGAGGGTCATATACCTTAATCATATTATGTCCAGTATCTGCTATAAATATCCTTCCGCCACCACATCCATCACCTATAATGCCAATACACATATCGTTAGGGTTAAGTAAATCTAACTGATCAGAATTTTTAGCAAAATAGATATTTGAATCTTCTACATAACAAAGCTTTGAACTTTGTAAAAACCATTTTTTACCATAAGTTTCATAATATTTAATCATTTAAAATCCTTAATTTTACCATTTTAAATTTGGACGAAAGATAAGTTGGTGGTTATCGATACCCTCATCTCTTAAAAGACCAGCATACTTTTCACCACTATTGTAAAGATATCCAAGTCCAAGTCCAAAACTCATTTTATCACTCCATTTAATAGGCCATTTTTTCTCTATAATTAATTCAGCCTCGGTGAGCTTATATGTTCTTGAGCTAACCGCCAACATACTAGAAAATGCACTATTATACACAAGAGACCATACTCCCTTTTTATAATCTATACTACTTCTTCTCGCACCAATGTATATACTATTTACAAAGTCTTTATTGCTGTGAAGCATTGTTCCAATTCTAAAACTCCAATCTAAGTCTCTATTTTTTTTCTCTCTTGTTCCTTTTAATTTAAACTCAAAATTAACCCATCTATCTTTATGAGCAAAATTATCTTTTATAGAAGAATCTCCAATACTCATCAAATAACCAATAAAAGCTCTATTTTTGCCAACTCTCTCACTATCTTTATCTCTGTTTTTAAATATCATCATCCTACCAACAAAAAATGACACAGAATAAGGCTCTTCAAATCCAGCTGTGATTGCTTTTAGCATATTAAAATTTTGTATATTTGATCTATTATACATATCTTCATGGGAATCTCTAAAATACAATCCAACTATAGGCATTGGATGAATAGCGGCTTCAACTAAAAATATATTTGGCGATAAAGAGTTTAAAATTAAATCAGTATAAATTTTAGCTTCACTATACTCTGTGGCATCTGTTATATTATTCTCACTATCAAGGTCGATGAAAGCAGATATATTAGAGTAATAAGCATCTAGCTCATAATCATATTCTATTGGAAGCTGTGCATATAAATAACTCTTTAAAAAAAGTAAGAATACAACATTTCTAAAAACTTTCAATATATCTTATTCCCTTAATTTTTTAATCGCTTGGGCACACATTACCATCCCAAAAGTAGCAGTAACACCCATAAAACTACCTTTTTCTTTTACTTGTGCCTCTTCAGAGCTAAAAATAACCGTATATTTTTTCTTGAAACCCCGTTTTTTCAGCTCATACCTAATTTTTGAGCCAAATTTATCCCCATAACTTTTCCATATATCATCCACTTGCACTTGAGTAGGGTCTAAACGCTTGGCAGAACCAAAAGATGAAATAAGCTTTTTATAACATTTTTGTGCTATTGCTAATTTTGCTTTTGTATCATCAATAGCATCTAAGACTAAGTCATAATCATTAAAATCAAATTCTCGTACCCACTCCTCATCTATGCGTACATTAATTATTGTAACATTTGGATAATGTTTTTTTAAAGCTTCAACTTTAATCTCACCCTCATGTAATTCAGACCACATCTGACGGTTTTGGTTTGATTCATCGTATGTATCGTAATCAACAATTGTTATATCTTTTATACCGCTTCGAATCATACAATCAAGACAGAAACTACCAACGCCACCAACACCTAAAAGTATAATTTTTGCATTTTGCAGTTTTTCGAAATCATCTTTTAAAATTAACTCTAAACGCTGATATTTCATAGCCACTCTTCGAGTGTATTCATACTTTTATAAGCGCTTAAATCAAGCTGTATTGGTGTTATAGAGATATAACCTGCTTCAATAGCTTCATGATCACTCATTCCATCTACGCCCTCACGAGCCTTAAAATTCAATGGATGTAAACCTAACCAATAATGCTCTTCACCTCTTGGATTTCTATGAAGATGTGAATCATTTGCATAAAATCTATATCCAGCATATGTAACTTTTATTTGAGCTTCCTTTACATCAGCAGGAATATTTATATTTAAAAACTCCCTTTCTGGCAAAGGAAATGAGCCACTTTTTATTTTACATACTAACTCCTGAATGGTTTTACTCGCTAAAGTAAAATCTCCATCAGGATTAGTAAAATCCATAACTTGTGATATTGCTATTGAAGGAATATCATGGAGAACGCCTTCCATCGCACCAGCTGCTGTTCCTGAGTATGTAATATCCTCACCCATATTAGAGCCTCTATTTATACCACTTACTAGCAAATCAGGCTTAGAATTTTCGAACATTGTGCTCAAAGAAAGATATACACAATCACTCGGAGTACCATCGTCTAGTTTATAAAAATCATCCCCAACACTAACAAAACGGAGAGGACGCACTAGGGTAAGTGAATGCCCACATGCTGATTTTTCATTTGCTGGAGCCACAACTGTAACATCCACTCCATCTAATTTTTTTAATGCCGCGACTAAACTAAGTAAACCTTTAGCTTCATAACCATCGTCGTTAGTGACTAAAATTTTATATCCCAAAGATGTTTCCTTTTCTTATAAAGAGAGTATTTTATATGCGTATTCTAGCATTAATGGCTAAATATTTTCATAATTAAGAGTATAAAAGATATACATTTAATAATAAAAATACAATTATAAAAGCTAAGCTTTATTAAAGGAGTAAAATAAAAGTAATTAAAACGGTAAAAGTGAATTTAGATTGTAATAAAAAGGTAAGTAAAGTTAAAATTGACGAACTAGGCAGCGACCTACATTCCCACAAATGAAATCTGCAGTATTATCAGCGATGAGAGGCTTAGCTTCTGGGTTCGGAATGGGACCAGGCGTTTCCCTCTCTCTAT
>JALSLJ010000057.1 GCA_026988315.1 Sulfurimonas sp.
TTTTTTCTCTTACCTATCTACTAGTATATATCAAATCTCATTAGTATTATTTGAGTATAATTCCATCAATAAATCATTTAAGCGAGAATTCATGGAAATTATTCAAACAACGGATGCTTTTAAAGCATTAGTAGAAAATATTAAGTCAACAACAGATGGATACAGAGATCCTTTAGCATTTGGTGTGTGTAGAGTAGATTTAGGGCAATTAAATGTTGAGAAATCACTTCAAGCGACTTACCCACTCATCAACTGGGATGAGAATTTTGGTAGTGCTGCTATTTTTATTAGAGCATTAGCAGAACAAGGTATTACAGTTGACTTTACTCAAAGTGAAGTTGTTTGTAACATTAACTTAGATTTTTTAAAGAGTTGTTTAGCAGCTTTTACACCTTATTCAGATGAAGCTTATGGTGATGCACACAAAAACATTCAGGTTATCTCTGCACTCTATGCTCAGATTATTAACAGTGGAAGTTTAGAGGGTGAGTTTAAAGTAACATTCATTTTTGATGATGCTCCACTAGAAAGCGTTGAAGCATCTTACTTGAAACTTTATGCAATAAGTCAGGCGAAAGTGCCTTTAAGAGATATCAACCTCAATGGAGCTTTTGGTGTTCTACCTAATGTTGCATGGTCACAAGGTCAACCAATCGAACTTGATTACTTAAGAGAGTTTGAGATTGAATTAAAATTAGCAAATGAATACCCACATATTGATTTTGTAGATAAATTCCCGAGATTTTTACAGCACATCATCCCTGCGGATAATACAAGAATCCTTGATACTTCAAAAGTCAGATTTGGCGCACAACTCGCAGCTGGAACTACAGTAATGCCTGGTGCTTCATATATCAACTTTAACGCTGGGACAACTGGATCTGTTATGGTTGAGGGTCGTATCTCTTCTTCTGCTATCGTTGGTGATGGTTCAGATGTTGGTGGTGGTGCTTCTATCCTTGGTGTATTAAGTGGAACTGATGGCAACCCTATCTCTATCGGTAAAAACACTCTTTTAGGCGCTAACTCAACTTGTGGTATTCCTCTAGGTGACGCTTGTATTATTGATGCTGGTTTAGCTATTTTAGAAGGTACAAAAATTGGTATTTACCCAGATGAACTTAAAAAAATCATGGAAGTAAATACAAATGCAAAAATGGAAGGCGAAATATTTAAAGCTAAACAATTATCATTTTTTAATGGTCTCCACTTTAGACAAAACTCTTTAACAGGTGAGATTACCGCATCTCGCTCAACAAGAGAGATTAAACTCAACGCTGACCTTCACTAATCTAACACCAAAAAGACCTGCCCTCTTGGGTATGGTTGTCATAATCTTCTTGTAAAACCGCTTCTGTAACATTTCTTAGCTATAATAATTAAAACAAAAAAAGGAAATTTTAATGGCTTATTTTGATGATGCAAAAGTAAAAGAACAAGTATATGGAATGGTTTTTGGTGCTGGCAAGATTGTAGAGGTATTTGATGATAGTTATTATAAAATTATGGTCTCCTTCAAAAATGGCTATGAAGTTCCATATACAGATGATGGTATTCCAGGCTGGGGAAACTTTAAAAAACAAACATTATTTTATAAAAAGGATATTGATTTGACGGATGTTGACTTTGGTCCGGTATCTAAAATTCTTAGTCCTAAAAAAATCATTAAATTGCGTGAAAAGAAAAAACTAGAAGTAAGACTGCCATCAGGAATATGGACAGATTGTAAAAAATGCGTTAAAGACTACATAGAAGAGTCCCTAGAGAATGAAAAATACCACTTATTTAGAAAGAAGCGTTCTTAAATATATTTATGATTTAAAGAGTTAAAATATTCATACTTTTTAAATTTCTAAGTATCTCGCCCTCTTTGTCATAGTCTCTTTGATTTTCTCCTAGCTTTAAGGTACTAAAGATAGATTTACCTATGACTACTCTGCCATCCACACCATCTTTTTTGGTTTTTATGCCCCAAGCATTATGAAATACAATTATCTCATCATTATAAGTTCCTACATAAAGAACAATATGACCTTTTTTATATAAAAGTGTCTTAAAGGGTATAGCTTTTTCTTTAATCACTTTTATCTTTCCCTCATCGCTTAAAGCTTCAAGTCCTATCACTTTACCCACTTTACTTTGCAGGAAAGAATTTCTTGGTAACCAAATCCCAAATGGTGCAAAAATATCACGAAGAGTTGAGGAGCAATCTCTTTGTCCATACATCCCACCCCAACCATAATTAGACCTAGAAACTTCACTTATTATTTGATTTAAGTTATCTTTTGTAAAATTTAAAACCTTTTTGGATGCTATATCTTTTCCTATTTTCACCTTAACAAAGAGTGGTTTGTTGTTTTTATATTTTGAAACAGCTAATGCAGTATAGTTCTTTTCATCTTCATCTATTAGTGCTAGCATCATCCCTATTTTAGATGTAAATAAGAAATTGTTCTCTAAAGTATATAAAGGGATATCTTCTTTTATTAAGTAAAGTTGTTGTGCTTTTTGCCACAAATCTGTGTATTTTTTTCCTAAAAGAACAATCTCATTGGCTTTTACCCATCCAGATGCAAAACTACTAAAAATGAAGACCCACTCTTTATCTTTAGAGTAATGGGAAATAAACACTGGCTTATTTGCTTGAATCGAACTATTTTGAAGATAATCAAAAGGGAAACCCTCCCCTGCTATACTTGGATCCCTCAGGAGTGGTTTTATTGTTGGAAAAGATCGAATATTTGAGTGGTATAACATAATCGCTTTTTTATTTACTGTGCCATAAGAGTCAAAATTTGAATTTTCTTCCATCCTTTTAAAAAATTCTTCTGGTATCAGTTGTAAATTTTCTCCATAGCTATTACCATACTTATAAGCATAGAATGGCCATCTAGCTTGAGTAAGTTTTTCTGGTGGTTTTGAGATATTCCAAACTCTAAAATAAAATTTCTCAAACTTTTTTTGAATCTTATATAAAGAAGTAGTATCATCAATATTTTGTGTATAATAGCTTACATCTTGAGGTATGTTAACTAAATCATATATCTCTATATTTTCAGTAATCTCCTCCATTTGTATCTCTTTTTCTACATATAGAACCTCTTTTTGCACCTCAATCTCTTTAGACACACATCCGATAAAAATGAAAGTAAATAAAACTACAAATACATATCTCAACAACAAACCTTTTTTTTAATCTACTTCACCAAATCTACTCACAACTCTACCTATAACCTCTATCTCACTTGGATGAAGCGTTTGAGTTGAATAGACTTTATTATCAGATATTATATCTACTTTTCCATCTATTCTTTTTTGAACTCTTTTAATAAAAAGACCAGCTTCTGTTCTAATGGTAAATATACCACCTCTTTGAAGATCTGTTTTTGCTCTGTTTATAAAAACTATATCATTATAAGAAAAAGTCGGCTCCATAGAATCACCTGATACATTAATCGCTTCTATATTTTTTAGTTCTCGTTCACCGCCAAGCATAAAAACAAACTCCTGAGGAATCTCAATCTCTTGAATCTCTTCACACTCAATCTCTGCTCCACCACCTGCACTTACATTTACATCATTAAAATACTTAACCATGTAAAATTTATTTGTCGCATCAACAAGACTCTCTGGTGATTGACCGTAGAGTATCCAGTTGATGGAGATAGATTTTGCAGCACAAAAATCCAAAAGTTCACTAAAGGGTATCTTATTTCTTTTTTTCATAGTTGCAAAGTTCATTTGCGATATACCTAAAATATCTGCAATATCTTTGTCGAATACTTTTTTACTCATAAACTCCGAAGAGACAATACTCTTAATCTCTTCAACAATTACTGCAAAGCTATTCATGACACACTCCCATGCTTTTTTACTATTATAATGAAAATTTGCAATTTAGTCAAAATAAATATGACAATTTGTCATAAAAATAAAAATATCTTTCAAAATATGTATAATAAAGTAATTTATTGAAAGGATTTAAAATGGCACAGATGATAAAAAATGCAGAAACTATGTTTGAAAAATTTGAAAATACCTTAGAGATTTGGGCGAAAAAAGTTTTTTAAGAGTTCTCTTGAGACTCTTTTTTCTTTTTTCTCTCTTCATCTCTTTTAAACTCTGCTTCTCTCTCGGCTGATTTAGTTTTATGGTAACCACCAAAAATAAACACCATAAAAAGTATAAAAAGTACAATCATTATTCCATCTACAATTGGGTGCATATTAATCTTCTTTAAATGTTGCGTAGTTTTGTCTTATTGCATCATACAGTATGATACCTGTACTTATTGCTAAATTTAAGCTTCTACCATCTTTTGTCATAGGGATGGTTATGTTTTGACTTTTATATTTATTTAATACATCTTCTGGGATACCTGCTGTTTCACTTCCAAAGAAGATAAAGTCACCATCTTTAAAATCTGCTTCAAAGTATGGTTTATCAGTTTTCGTTGTTGCGAAGTAAGCATTATAAGATATAGTATTATGTTCAAAAAAATCATCTATAGATTCCCAAACATGCAAATCTAACTTGTCCCAATAATCAAGCCCTGCTCGTCTGACAGCTTTTTCATCTATATCAAAAGCTATAGGTTTGATAAGATGCAAGGAGGCTCCAGCATTTACACAAAGCCTTCCTATTGCTCCTGTATTGTTAGGAATTTGAGGATGCACGAGTACTAAATTAAAAGACATTAAAAAATCACCGTTTTGTTTGCAAAAACAAAGATTCTATCTTCAAGAGCGAGTTTTAAGGCACGAGAGAGTACAACTTTCTCAACATCCCTGCCAGATCGTTGCATATCCCTCCATCCATAAGCATGGTCAACATGAATAATCTCTTGAGCTATGATTGGACCCTCATCAAGATTATTATTTACAAAGTGTGCCGTTGCACCTATAATCTTTACACCTCTATCATACGCTTGTTTATATGGGTTTGCTCCTATAAAAGCAGGTAAGAATGAGTGATGGATGTTGATTATTTTATCTTCATATCTCTCTACAAATCTAGGGGTTAAGATACGCATATATTTCGCTAATACTATGTAATCAACATCTTTGTAACTATCTATGCACTCTATGATTTTATTTTCATGTTCTGAGCGTTCACATCCTACATGTGAGATAGCAATATAAGGGATATCAAACTTACTCACTAAAGATTCTAACTTATCATAGTTAGATATTACACACAAGATATTTGCTTCTAGTTCACCAGCTTCATGACGGATAAGAATATCTCCAAGAGCATGCATCTCTTTTGTAGCCATAATAATGATACTTTTCTTTTTTGGTTCAACCACATCAACACTTGCATCACTTGGTAAAACTTCTTTTAGTGATTTTTTAAGCTCTTGCGCCTCTATATCTCCATCAATAACACTTCTCATAAAAAATTTATTATTTTCTTTATCAACAAATTCACTATTTGAAAGGATATTTAAATCATTGCTATAAAAAACTGTTGATACTTTATGTACCAAACCTTTTTCATCATTAGCATCTATAAGTATTCTCAATTGACTCACTGTTTATTTCCTTTTTGTAAATTCTCTACTCTTGAATCGATTGTAGCGAGAATATACTCTAAAAAGTTGAGTGTTAAATCTACTTTTGCTTCTATATTTGTATTGTTTGGCGCTTGAAAACCTTCAAAAAGAACCAATAACCTTTCTCTAATCGAATTTAAAAACATCAATTCATTATCTGGACTGGAATCTTGAAGCTCTTTTACCAATTCTTGAGTTTTTGTATTGATTTGAGGAAGCTCTTTTTTCTCTATAACTTCAAAGTCTGAACTTTTTTGCGGAGAATTTTGAGGAAGTGGCTCTTCCATTTCTGCTAAAGTTGATAATATTACATCTTTTAGTTCCATGACTTTAATAACCACCTTTCAAATTCATTAAACTCAACATCCGTATCCATTTTTAAAAAAAACTCTTTCATCTGAGTATTTGTATTTAAAAATTTTCTTCTCATCCCTGAGAGTCTTCGTATAGCAATTTTTGCCTCACTATTAGATGAGTCTTTTTTTAATATCTCTTTGTAAATGTCCAAGGCTTCTTCTTTGAGGCCTTGAAGTTCATAAATATTTGCTAATGTTAGTGTTTGCATTTTGCAGCATAGTTAGCGATGATAGAACCCATCTCGCTTGTTGAACACACCTCTTTAGCATCATACTGTGCCAAATCCTTTGTTCTGTAACCTTCACTTAATGTTCTTTTGATTGCCATATCTATTTTATCAGCTGCAGCTGTCTCGCCAAGTGCATATCTTAACATCATAGAAGCTGATGCGATAGTAGCAATTGGGTTAGCTATTCCTTGACCGGCTATATCTGGAGCAGAACCATGAATAGGCTCATAAACACCTATTTTTTCCCCTACTGATGCTGATGGTAAAAGACCGATAGAACCACATAACATTGATGCTTCATCACTTAAAATATCACCGAAAATATTTCCTGTAAGCATTACATCAAATTGTTTAGGGTTAAGAACGAGCTGCATCGCAGCATTGTCAACATACATATGAGACAACTCAACATCAGGGTACTCTTCTGAGACCTCCGTTACAACATCTCTCCAAAGTTGAGACACATCTAAAACATTTGCCTTGTCGATAGAACAAACTCTTTTGTCTCTTGTTTGTGCAATTCTAAATGCTTGATGAGCTATGCGAACAATCTCATCACGAGTGTAAACCATAGTGTTCCAGCCTTTATCTTCTGTGCGGCCTTTAGGCTCCCCAAAATAGATACCACCTATCAGTTCACGAACAACCATTATGTCAACGCCTTTGATGATTTTAGGCTTCAATGATGATGCATTAACAAGCTCATCATAAACAACAGCTGGACGAAGATTGGCATAAACTCCAAGCTCTTTTCTAAATCGCAATAGCCCACTCTCTGGACGCTTTTCGCGTGGCAATGCATCCCATTTCTCTCCGCCAATAGCTCCAAAAAGAACTGCATCTGACTGAAGAGATTTAATAATAGTCTCAGCAGGAAGTGGATCGCCTGTAATATCATATGCATTTCCACCCATTAAAACTTCTTCATATTCAAAATCAAAATCACAGCAAGATGCTAAAGCATCTAAAACTTTAACTGCTTCATCTATAATCTCTGGACCTATTCCATCACCTTTAATCAGTGCAATTTTATATGTTTTCATGTAATCTCCTAAGATTTTAATTGTTTAGTTATTGTTTTTTATTTCGTTTTGAGCAAAGTTCATCAACCCACCTGCATCAATAAGCTCTTGCATAAACTCTGGAATCGGAGTAAAGTTATAACTTTTTTTTGTTGTATTGTTAGTAATTGTTCCAGCATTCATATCTACGCTGATTGCATCACCTTCACTAATCTCTGCACTCTCTGCTAGTTCAAATATAGGTAAGCCCATATTAAAAGCATTACGATAAAAAATTCTTGCAAATGTTGGAGCAATAATTGCTGCAACACCAGCAGCTTTAAGTGCTATAGGTGCATGTTCACGAGAGCTTCCGCATCCAAAATTTTCACCAGCAACTATAACATCACCCCTGCTCATTTTGGTTACAAACTCTGGGTCAGCATCTTCCATAACATGCTTGGCGAGCTCCTCTGGTACTGATGTATTTAAATAGCGTGCTGCTATGATTAAATCTGTGTCAATATCTTTTCCGAATCTCCAAACTTTTCCATCAATATTTGCTTTTTGTACCCCAGGGGCATTTGTTTCACTGCACATACAAGTATCCTAATGTTTATCTAAATTATTTTTGCGATTATATCCAAAATGAGATTGTATTTTTATAAAAGAAAGTGGAAATATTGTTTACAAAGAGTTTCTTAATGGCAAAAATGCCATTAAGAATAGATAGTAATTATTTTAAAGCTTGTAGCGCTTCTATAACTGCATCTAAATTTTCTAATGGAATATGTACTTTCCATTCTGGTTCACTGGCATTTCCCACTAATGATATTCCAATGCTTGCTACAGAAGCACTGTCAGCGCCATACGGCTCATCTATTTTTGTTACTGAAATAACACCATTTTTTGTTCCACTTAAGTTGATAGTTTTTGACATTTTAAATCCTTGTAATAATTATTTAACAAGTCTAGCTAGTTTTGCCTGAAGTTTAAGCCATATTCTATGCTCCATAGATGGAAAACCAGCAAATGTTAAGCCACTTTGCTTAATACTCTTAGTAATAGCACTTTTACCAGCTAAGGTTGTAAACGGGGCAATATGAAGATGCCCTGAGATGGCACTTTGTCCACCCATAACCATGTTTCTTCCAACTTCGCTAGATCCAGCTATACCAACTTGAGCAGCGAGTGCAGAATACTCTCCAACCACACAGTTATGAGCAATATGAACTTGATTATCTAGTCTTGAGCCTTTTTTAATGATTGTACTTGCAAATACAGCTCTGTCAATAGTTACTGCACTTCCAAGTTCAACATCATCTTCTATAACTACATTGCCGTTTTGATAGATCTTCCTATGTTCGCCTGCTTTATTTGTAGCGAAGCCAAATCCATCACTGCCGATACTTGTGTTTGCATGAACAATACAGTTGTTACCAACTACACAATCTCTATAAATAGTAACACTTGGGTATAAAACAGTATTGTCACCTATAACGGCATTGGTGCCTATATAAACATGCGCCATTATAGTACAATTTTTGCCTATTATAGCTCCATTTGCTAACTCAGCTTTTGGAGATATATTACTGCCCTCACCTATTATTGCTTTTTCCAGAGAGTTCTCTTCTATAGGTGGTGCAAAATATTTAGAGATTGTTGCAAGCTCCCAATATGGTGAATCAACCACAAGAGCCACCGAATTTTTTGGTACAAACTCTTTCGTATATTTATTGACTATTATTGCCCCAGCAGATGAATTTTGTATATCATCTTTATATTTTGAGTCCATACTAAAAGAGAGTTCATTTTCATTTGCATCACTTAATGATGCTATTGCTAATATTTCAATATCTTTAGCATCAAATTCAGCACCAATGATAGAAGCTATCTCTTTTAATCTCATATCATTATCTCTCTAGTGCTACAGCACCACTTCGTACTATCTCTTTTGGATTGTATCTTTTAATAACTCTTAAGAAATTTTCAACGCGTTTTGGCTCATCTGCTACCATAGCAATAATTACATTCTCTCCAACATTCACTATCTTTCCATTATATGCTTCACAAAGAGTGTTAATATCACTGATATTATCACTTATTGGAAACTTAACTAAAGCCATCTCTTTTTCAACTAAATCAGCATGCTCATACACTCTCAAAATTGGTATAAGCTTATGGAGTTGTTTCGTAATCTGCTCTATCACTCTCACCGAACCAGATGTTACTATAGTAAGTCTTGAGTATTTACTCTCAGGGATAGGAGCAACAGTTAAGGATGTGATGTTATATCCACGACCAGAAAAAAGGTCAGTAATACGAGACAAAACACTCGCCTCATTTATAACGATAACTGAAATTACTCTTCTTTCACTATTTTCAGTCATTATTTTGTCTCCTTTTTCTCTAATAGCATCATATTAAACAAACTTCCGCCTGATGGAACCATCGGCATAACATTTTCAAGTCTGTGCACAATCACTTCTATAAAAGCAACAACATCTTTCTCAACTGCATCTTTTAGTGCGGCGTCAAATTCCTCTTTTGTATGAACTCTGTATCCTATCCCACCAAAAGCTTCACTTAGTTTTACAAAATCTGGCTGAACAGTCAAATCTGTTTCACTATGTCTTTTATCATAAAAAAGTGTTTGCCATTGACGAACCATTCCAAGATAGTTGTTATTAAGTATGATGTTAATAACTGGAAGTTTTTTCTCAACAGCCGTCATCAACTCTTGACAGTTCATAAGGATTGAACCATCTCCTGTAAAGTTTATGCTCGTCTTGTTTGGAGTTGCTGCTTTAACACCAATTGCTGCTGGAAAACCAAAGCCCATCGTGCCAAGACCACCAGAACTTATAAACTGGCGAGGACGGCTAAACGGATAAAATTGTCCTGCCCACATCTGGTGCTGGCCAACATCCGTACTTATATTTGCATCATCACCTAAAAGTTCTCCAACTCTCTTTACAACCCACTGAGGTTTAATTCTTTCACTATCTTCATGAAAAGTTAATGGATGTAACTCGTTAAAGTTGTTAATAGTTTCTCTCCATAATTCATACTTTGTAGCATCAATTTTAGAACATAACTCTAGCAACTCATTAACAACATTTTTCACATCGCCAACGATTGGATAGTCTGCATTTACAAGCTTAGAGATAGATGCAGGATCAATATCTACATGGATAACAGCAGCATTTTTAGCAAACTCCGAAAGCTTTCCAGTTACACGGTCATCAAACCTAGCACCAAGAGCGATAACTAAATCTGTTTCACTCATAGCCATATTTGAAGCATAAGAACCATGCATACCTAGCATCCCGATAAGTAAAGCATCATCATGAGCTAAAACACCTCTAGCCATAAATGTTTCAACAGCAGGAATTCCTGTTTTATGCACTAAATCTCTCACTTCATACGCTGCATTTGCATTAATAATACCGCCACCAAGATAAAATACAGGTCTTTTAGAGTTTGCTATGGCTTCAATCGCTTTTTTTATCTGACGAGGATTACCTTTTGTATGAGGCTTATAAGTCTCTAGCTCAACAGGCTTAGAGTAATCAAACTCAGCTATCTGAGCTGTTACATCTTTTGGTATATCAACATGAACAGGACCTGGACGACCAGTTCTTGCAATATAAAATGCTTCTTTTAAAACACGAGCTAAATCAGCAGCATCCGTAACAAGGTAGTTATGTTTTGTACAACTTCTACTAATACCAACCGCATCTATCTCTTGAAATGCATCCGTACCAATAAGACTCATTGGAACCTGACCACTAATTACAACTAAAGGTATAGAGTCCATATAAGCATCTGCTAAACCTGTTACAGCATTTGTAAAACCTGGTCCACTTGTAATCATTGCAACACCAACTTTACCACTAGCTTTTGCATAACCCTCAGCGGCATGAACAGAAGCCTGCTCGTGACGATTTAAAATATGTTGAAAATTATTTTGTTTATATATCTCATCATAGACATTCATAATTGCCCCACCAGGGTAGCCAAATACTGTATCTACACCCTCGGCAATTAAAGCTTCAATGACCATTTGTGCACCGCTTATTTGCATGAAAAGTCTCCTATTGTGTTTTATTATCTTAAAAAAATTCGCTTATTATATAAAAAAAGAGCTATATTAGAGGTTAAAAGAAGATGTAATATATTAAGCTAATATAGAATTAACTATCATAGAGGGTTTCCATTGCTCAATATCGCCTTCGATTTGGGCTTTAAGTTCTAACTTTGAATTTTCATTATGCTCTTTAAAAATTTCAAAAAGACCCACTATAGAATCTTGTAAGCCAAAGTGTCTTATGTAGTTTTTGATACCATTTTCTATAACTACTCTCTCTTTTTCACTAATAATTGCTTTTTCTAACTCAACTATATAGCATCTACCAAAAACAGTAGCTATCGTAGAATATTTTGAACTCATTTTCATATATGGTTCAAGTACCTTTTTAACACCCTCCAAATCACCACTAATCGCATATGAACTAGCCTTGTCTAAGTCACTATTCCATTGTTTTTGAAGCGCTATTCCCTGCTTAGTTTCTTGTAACTCTAAAATATTGTCTAAAAGTGTATAAGCCAGAACCATATCATCATCACTAAGTGCACCAAAAAACTTTTGTTTATTGCTAATATCATTTATCATTTTCTGAGACTCTTCACTGAAGTCACTAAAATCTCTTAAAATTTTCAGTAGTTTCAGTGCCGCTATAAACTTCTCTTCATCTATCAATTTTTGAGACTTTATGTATAAACTATCGGAATATTTCACTAAAGCATCATATTCGGGAAACTCTTTTAAAAATGGGTGTATTTTCACTAGATCACAAATGAGTTTAAACTCTTTTCTATCTAAAGCAATTCTAAATCTTTTATATATATTGCCCTTAATAAATATCTCTTGTATAAATTTTGTTTTTTCGCTTACCCCTCTGTATGGAGCTAAAATTTGACGGGCTTTTTCTTGTTCTTTTGGATTTAAAGAACATTTTTGAGCTAAGGCAAAAGAGGTTTTCCATTTTGCCTCCATCGCTTTATAAATTTTTGATTCTTTATAAACTGGGTGTGCATTTGCTATGGAGTATGCAAGTGCAAACTTTCCATCTTTTGCCATTTTTGAAAACTTTTCAAAGTCAAGATACTCTTGAAAAATTTTTTGAATTTGTTTATTTTTAGAGGGGATAGTTTTAAAATTGCTAAGCAACTTGTTTGCTGTTAATTTATCATTATTTTGAAGGTAGTAAGTAGCTTTTGCGACTGTTTTATCCCAAACAGATTCGATATGCTCATAAGCTTTCGTATAGCCTAAGAGTGGATTATCATCTATAAATTTTTCCACCTCTTCATACTTGTGTTTTTGTACCAGTTCTTCAACATATACTTCGTCTTTATAAAGTGGATAAAATAATAAATCACCGTTTTGGCATCCAACGATAATCTGTTGAGAACTATCATCAAAGCCAAGAGAGGTTATAGTTGTTGCAAGTTTCATATATTTTTGAGATATAAGCTTATAAGTATCTAAGTCATACACAAGTAAATACCCCAAAACAGTTCCTAAAAACAAGAACTTATCATCACCACTTTTTATAACCTGAGTCACATCATCATGTACCCCCTCAAGTCTGGCAATCACACCTCCTCTAAAAACATCCCATATGATGGCTTTAGAGTTTTTATCTATACTAAAGAGTCTATGTTTACTTAAAAACTCAACCTTCATAACAGGAGCAGAGTGCGCTTTTAGTTTATGTTTGATACCCATCATAGCTAGATTGTAAAGCATAATTTTTTTATCGTAACTCGCCGTTGCTATCCACTGAGAATTAGAACTAAAAGCTATATCGTTAATGGTATCAGCGTGAGCAGGGATGGTGAAAGAGGTTTTTCCACTCTTAATATCTACAACAAAGACCTTTCCATCATCACCACATGAGAACATATAGCGACATTTTGGGTCAATCCCAACGCAGGTAGTTTCCCCATGATGCCTATCTATTTTAGCAACTAATTTTTTAGCTGTGACATTATAGAGTCTGGACTCTTTAGAGTCTGCGCTCAAGGTCGCAAAATATTTGCCATTATTGCTAAAGTCCACTACTTTATTCTTGTACCTAAGATGTGTAATTTTACCATTAAATCCACTAATAACTTCTAATGTCTCTTTATTTAAAATTCTAATCGTTGTTTTTGCATCAACAACCAAGATACTGCCATCTTCTAAAACTTTACTAATAATAATGGGTTCTTTAAAATTTATCTCTTTAAATGGAAGCATATTATTGGTCTCTTAAATAGCCTTCTGATTTAAGTGTCTCCCTGATCTCTCTTTGATGTTCTTCACCTTTTGTTTCCATATGAACTGTTACATTTGCATCACCATAATCTAATGATATGGAAGTTCTATCATAAGCAATATGGACAATATTTGCATTTAATTCTTGAAGAATTTCAGTAAAACGCATCAATGAACCAGGCTTGTCAACAAGTGTAACTGTAATTTTCATCTTTCTATGTGATTTTAAAAGACCTTTTTCGATAATAACAGAAAGGAGAGTAACATCCATATTGCCGCCACTCAACACTATAGCTACTCTTTTACCCTTTAAATGGGTCAACTTATTGTGTAAAAGAGCAGCAACACCAACAGCTCCTGCACCCTCAACCACAAGCTTTTGTTTCTCAAGCAAAAAGAGTATCGCACTCGCTATCTCTTCATCATCCACGCCAATAAATCTATCTACACTCTCAAGCATATACTTTAAGGTAACCTCGGATGTATCACGAACGGCTATACCATCAGCAATGGTTCTAACACTTGTGGTATCAACAGCACGACCAAGGTCATAGGAGTTTTTAAGGGCAGGTGCACCCTTTGCACTCACCCCAATAACTTCTATTTTGGAGTTAATACTTTTCAATGCATGCGCCATTCCTGCTATAAGTCCACCACCACCCACAGGGATAACAACGGCATCTAGATCTGTGCATTTTTCTAATATATCAAGAGCAACTGTACCTTGTCCCGCTATAACATCTTCATCTTCAAATGGATGTACAAAAGTTAAAGAGTTCTCTTTTGCATATGAAAGAGCATAAGCATACGCTTCATCATAATTTGCACCAGCCAATATAACCTCTGCACCATAATGTTTTACACCATTTACTTTAGTAAGAGGTGTAGATTCTGGCATAATTATCACGGCTCTAATATGAAATTTTGAAGCTGAGAGTGCTACACCCTGAGCATGATTTCCTGCACTAGCAGCTACAACTCCACAAGCTCTTTGTTCATGAGAGAGTGAAGCTATTTTATTATAAGCACCTCTAATTTTAAAAGCACCAGTTACTTGCAAGTTCTCTTTTTTTAAATAAATTTTAGAACCCGATAGTTCACTCAAATGGGGTGCCAAAGACAAAGGTGTATCAACCACAACATCTTTTATACGCTCTTTTGCTTCATAAATCTTTTTTATATCTAACAATTAGTACCCTTATAGTTGAGAATGTTCAATCATACTACACATATTTTGAACAACTTTCATGCCAGCATCTTTAGCTTTTTGAGCCGCTTCATTATTGACTATACCTTTTTGAGCCCAAAATACTTTAACATTGCCTTTTTGTATGCAAGCATCTGCGATTGGAAGCAGTGCATTCGGTTTTCTAAAAATATTTACCATATCTACATCAAAGGGGATTTCAGCGAGTGAACGGTAAACTTTTTCACCTAAAATGGTTTCCTCTTTTGGATAAACAGGAACTATTTTAAATCCTGCATTTTGTAAATAGAGTGCAACTCTATGACTATCTTTTTCAGCATTTGGTGACAATCCAAGTACAGCAATAGTTTTGACTGCACTAAAAATTTCTTGTATCTCTTGCTTATTTGAATTAACAGAAGGAAATTCGCA
>JALSLJ010000058.1 GCA_026988315.1 Sulfurimonas sp.
TCATCTATTACGTCCTGAGTCAAAAAATCCAGTAAAATAGTGCTAACATCTAAAAAAGAGCCTTTTTTCATAAAAAAAGCTTTTTAAAATAGTACAAGTGTTAAATATAGAGTTTATTTAAAAACGACTGATATAATTATTATATCAAAGAAAATATCTAAATCCTATAACCAAACCCCGTTTCTAATATAAAAAACAATCGGATATAAACTCAATAACATTACAAAAAGAGTATTAAAGAGCAATGATATGTTGTAGTTTTCTCTCTTTTGCATAAACCCTACCACTAAGCCGTAAAAAGTTCCGATAAAAAGAAAAGTGTATATTAGGTATCCGACATAGTAGTAATCTTCTTGCAGATAACAAAATGGACAATGATGAGTAGGTATTTCGTAGATGTATGTTCCAAAAAACACTATAAGTGCGATGATTGAAATTATTATAAATACTAAGTTTAGTATTGCAAACAGATATCTGTTTTTAAAAAAATAAGCAGCAACTAAAAACATAAAATTTCCATAAAAAAGTACTAGAAGAGTACTGGTATCAACGGAAAAAATCTCAGATATATAGGAGTCTGCTGAACTTGAATAGATGTTGCCACAACAACTTACCATCTTATCTATATCTATCGAGCTAAACATAATCCCCTCAAGGATAAGCTCACTAAAAAAAAGAAAAAAAACCACTATGAAAAATCCAAACTTAACTTTAGTATATGGTTGCTTCTCATCCTTGACATCCACACTATGCAACATTAACCAGTAGGCAAAAAGGTATAGATTTATAATTTTTAGTATAAAAAGGTAAGTGCCATACTCTGTAGCATCAACAACCCCTGCCCCACACATTGCACCAATCAACACATTTGATATTTTATCTAATGTGAAAATAAAAAATAAAAATAAAGGTACTTTTATAATAAAAATATACTTTATAATAGTTGCTGCCAAATAACTTTGTTTTTCTAGCTTATACTGTCTAGGTGAGGTGGAGCTTAGATCCCAATCAAGATATATCTTAACACTCAACACAAAAGCAATAAGCGAAAAAAATCCAAATATACTATTTAAAATAAATATGGTTAAGACCTCTGGAGTTAACATCTTAAGCTATTTTTCCATTATCTATTTGTATCTCTCTATCAATAAAATCAAGACCAAAAAAAAGTGGATCGTGGGTGGCAATGATTATAGTCTTATTGAGTGATTTTAACTCTCTGAGTATCTCTATGAAGTTGAGAGAAAGCTTTTCATCCAAATTTGCTGTCGGCTCGTCTGCTATGATTATTTTAGGATCATTGACATTTGCTCTAGCTATTGCTACACGCTGTTGTTCACCACCTGATAAGTTTCGTACAAGTGTATCTTTTTTATGGATGATCTCAAATTTTTTCATAACCTCATCTATCTTAGCATCTACTTCTAACTGGCTTGGGTTAAGGGGGATTAATGGCAATAAAATATTATCTTCGACACTCAGGTTTGTTAAAAGATTATACTTTTGAAATACAAAGCCAATATTATCCCGTCTATATACAGATGCAAAACTATCGGGTAGTTTTGAGATTTGTTTTGCATCAACTATAACTTCACCGCTTGTTGGCTTACTTAGTGCCGCTATAAGAGATAAAATAGTACTTTTTCCACTACCACTTGAACCTTTTAAGACAACTATCTCACCCTCATTTATACTTAGGCTTATATCCTTGAGTGCTATCACTTTGTCGTTTGTATTGAGTTCATAAATTTTTGTTAGATTTTTTAGTTCAATCATCATCTTATCACTTCATCTGCTTCTAAAGTTGCCACTTTCCACGATGGTATAATCGTTGCAGCTACATAAACGGGTACACTAATAAAAAACACCAGAAAAAGCGTTTGAAGATCAAAAATAAATGGTAGTTCAAAAGTTGTCTTTAGCTGAGAGTACCCAACAAATATCTCTCTTAAAACCGGTGCTTGAAAAATATAAACATATGCAAAGGTTAGTGTGCTTCCAAGCATATATGAAAAAAATGAAATTATAAAAGATTCATAAAATTTCTCTTTTAAGACATCATCAACTCTCCATCCAATAGCTTTAAGTATCCCTATCTCCCTTTTTTCTTCGCTGCTTAATCCACTTGATTTATCGTAAATAATAATAAAAAATGTAAATAAAGAGACAATAAATAAGGCTAAAAAAACTCCACTTTTATAATCAAAAATATTTTGATAACTAATTTTTAAATCTTGTGTCGTTATTATTCTACTATCAGGAAGCATCAATTTTATTTTTGATGCAACCATTGACACCTCTTGAGGATTTGCAACTTTAACAACTATATCTGTTGCTTTTGTTTCATCTATATCAAAAATTTCCCTTATGGTCTCATTGGACATAACTATCATATCGTTTGATTCAAGCTGAGTGTCACTATCAAACACCCCTCTTATATTTACCTTTTTAAGGGTACCGTCTGGCTTGATAAAGTTAAAATACTCTTTAAAATAACTACTATTCATCACCTCTTTTACTCCCTGCCCTACAACCATAAACGGCTCATCAGATGATTCTTCAAAATCGAACTTATTTACGATACTTTGGAGGGAGTTTTTATATTGGTTTTCATACTTATCTATCCCAACAACACTAAAATTCACACCTGCATTTTCAAAATAATAATAACCCCAAACTCTAGCAACTGCATCACTTACACCTGAGAGTTCAAGTATCTCATCAACCTTATCCACATCTATATCGTAATGGCGACCAGCTTTTATCTTTTGTACTATTATTTGAGGCAAAGCATCAACTGTGGAGTCTAATTCATATCTGATTGAGTTTGTTATGAAAAAAATAGAAGTAAGTAAAAAAACCAAAAATGTAAATATAGTGACAATAAAAAAAGTTTTATACTTTTGTCTGAGTATGGAGTTTATAGCGTATTTAATAAGATAAATATTTATTTTACTACTCATTCCGAGCCTTTTTGCTTGTTATATATATGCGAATGAGAGATGGCAAATGTAGATGGAAAATACTCTCGTAAACTTCCATCATCTTTATAGATAGAAAAAACATCACTCAAGCTTCTGTGTCTAACATATGTTGCTTCTGTAGAGAGAGCTAAATCAGGTAATCCAACCACCTCAACAAAGGTTATTTTTTTTTGGAGCATCTCATCACTCATAGATTTCATAGATATTAAATAGACTACTTGTGTAGTAAATAAAACAAATAAACCTAAAAATATATACAAAACATAAGAGCTTTTTTTATTCATCTAGTTTGTAAATTTCTTCTGGTGTAATATCTTTGAACTTTATAACCTTTGTACCCTTATGGTCCATATAAAAAGTTTTTGCATCCTCTTCATCTATAAAAGGTATCAACTCATCTCCCATTGGACCATAAATATCACTGCCCACAACATAATAAGCCTTCGTTGCATCAATAGCTACTTGAGAATAGTAATCTGTCACCAATATCTTACTTATATCCTTTTTAGTTGTAACCTTATCATTGCTCCACTCTTTAGGGTTAAAGTAAAATTTCATTAAATCTTTCACCCCATCAAATGAGTAATGTTTTTGCTCACCAGCATCTTCATAAAAAATTTGTGCCACCCATTTTGGATATTTATATGTAAACATCCCGCAAACTGGACACTTTTCATCTTTTTGCACAGATATTTTACCTGTAATATCGCCAAGGTCACCGAGGCGTTTTACCTCCCATAAGTATAAGGCTGTTGCTTGCAACTGTTTCTCTTTTAAAGGGCGACAAAGATTGTCATTTTTTAAAGCTGATTTCAGTTCATTTATCTCTTTGTACTCTGCTAGATTGATATGAGTATCACACATTTTATAAAATATTTTCTTGCCCATAGGATAGATTTTTTTCTTTTTCTTTTTTGCAATCATCGAGGTATCAAATACTAAAGAGTCTTGAGCCAACTTCAATACTGTAGTAAAGTCAACTAATTTACCTTGATGTTTTTTAATAAATTCCAAGGCATCTTCTTTGGATGCAAATGCTAATTTACTCACCTTGCTCATTGTACCCTTCACCTTAGAGCCAACAACATAAAAAGCTTTATGAGCAGGAATGAGTTTTTCAGTTTTAGCATCTACCACCTCTACACTCTCTGTAGGAATATTCTGCTTTTTCATATCCACTACAAGACATCGAATGGAGCAGTATTGCCTATGTTTTGCATCTTCTGTTTTTGAGGTATGGTTTGTTTTATAAAACATTTTTAAATTCATCCCGCACACTGGACACCAATGCTTCTCTTCGCCACTTTGAACCAATACAGGTTCGCTTGAAGCTGTTTTAGTAAAAGCATATACACTCACAGAAGCAGATACTAAAATAAACAACAATACAAATATTTTTTTTGACATAAAAACTCCTTTTATAAACTTTATAGTATCAGTAAAGTATTAATTCATTATTAATTTTTAGAGGATTGGGGTGATTTGAAGCTAGTAATTTTTTCATCTTGAAAACTCATAATTATCTCGCCACTTAAACTCTCACCATCATAAAGAGATAAGGTATTGTCCACTTTTACTGTAAAATCTGGGTTAAAAAGTTGTGCATTCACTCTTTGCCCTACTTCGATAGTACCAGCTTCAACACCTATGCTACTTGCAGGATTTCTCACTGTCAGTTTAAGTAATTCACTCATACTCAGCATCTCTGTTTTTACAAGCTTTGTATAGTAAAGAGCCAAAGTATCCCCAATAGCTTCACACCCATAATCAGCATCAAAAAATGCAACCTCTTTATTTACTGGTGAGCTTGGTTGATGCAGGGTTGTCAAAATATCTATTTGATTATTTTTAAGCGCTTTTTGAAGGAGTTTAACATCTGCACGAGATGCTAAAGGTGGGTCTAATTTTGCGGTTGTATTGAAGTTTTCACACGCTTCATCAGAAAAAAGTAGATGGTGTAAAGAGACCTCACATCTAACATCTACACCATCTAGTTTTGCTTTATTTATAAGTGAAATAGAGCGCGGGGATGCTACTGATTTAAAAAGTATTTTTATTTTAAAATGCCTTGCTATCTCAATCATTCTTGAGACATGAAGAACCTCACTCAAATCAGGAATTCCAGAGAGTCCTAGCTTGGAGCTAATATCACCATCGAGCATTACACCACTGTTTATCAAAGAGTTGTCTTCTGCTTTACAAAAAAGTGTCACTCCATACATTTGGACATACTCAGCTATTTTTATCGCCAAATTATTTTTTGCTATGGTACTCATATAAGGAACTACAGCTCCACTTTTTAAAAGGATAGCAATATTACTCAGAGTTGTATCTTCTTTTAAAGTATTGAGCATTAAGTCTATCTTTGCACCCTTTGCATCCCTTAAGCTGTTTTGTGCAAACTCTAAAACCACTTCGTTATCAATTGCAGGTTTACTATCAGCATTTAAAACTATATGCCCCACTCCGCCACTCAATGCCTCTTTTGAAATCATTTTAATATTTTTGGAATTAAGAGTAGAATCTTGGAGTCTTACATTTGTGTCTATTAAAAGTGGCATAAAATATGCACCGTTGGCATCTATGATTTGTTCATCAGACAAGCCAGAACCTATCTCGGTTATAACTCCCGCCTCTATCCTAACATCAGCTTTTTTTTCACCATTTACATCACAAATAATTGTATTTTTAACTACCATCCCTAACCACCTTTGATATATTGATGAAATTATAGTTCATCTTGGCTTATAAGCACCTCTCTCTAATTAGAAGAATAAATTACAATTTAGAAACATTATGAGCATTAAAAAATATTAAGAGTTGTTTAATGTAATTTATGAAACAATATATCAAATCTTTACAAGAGAAACAAATGTATAAAAAAATATTTTTTGCTTACTTATTTATTATTTTTACCTCTACAGGTTTGTGTGCGGGGGAAATAGCGCAAGATACACCTATGGAAAATAAAAAGATAAAAAACAGCTGGGGTGTTGAGATAAACCCTTTTAAGCTTGCTATTGGAACTGCTGATGATGGATACCGTATGTTTGCTGGTGGTGTAAGCTACTTCAACTATGAAAACAACACAGAGATAGCTCTACCGATTAATTATAATACATACACAAGAAAAAGAGAACTCTCCTCCGTTGGTGATTATGACTATATAGAGAGAGATTTAAATATAGATATACATTTTCGTCAGTTTATAGGTCCGAGTGTTGGCGGTTCATACTTTGGTGTATTTGCCCGTTACACTTTTTTGGAGGGCAAGCTAAAAGATGATAACCGTTTTGCTGAAGTTCATAAGTTTGGTATGGGCGTAGAGTTTGGGGTACGAGTTATGCAGATATATTTTTTCGATCTTCCGCTTTACTGGGGTGCAAGTGTTGCTGTTGGAAAATATTTTGGCGATAATAACGATATTTTTCTACAAGAGGGGATTGCCATGGAGATGGATGATAGAGAGATATTTTTCGATGTTGAGTTATTAAAAATCGGTTTAGAGTTTTAGGGGCAGATGATGAAAAGTTTAGTACTTATAACTTGTTTATTTCTTTTTCACGGCTGTATAGAGTATAAAGAGGACCCTCTTTGTTCACAATATAAACTTCTATCATTTGAAGAGATGAGAAAAAGCACATCCATAGAACCCCCAAAAGAGATAACACAAGCAGGTAAAATTTATCTTTATGAGAATTTACTCTTAGTAAATGAGCTATACAAAGGTGTTCATGTTATAGACAACTCAGACAAAAATAACCCTGTATCTAAGGCCTTTGTCAACCTACCTGGAAATGTAGATATAGCAGTTAAAAATGGTTTTATGTATGTAGATACTTTTTTAGACTTAGTTGTAATAGATATTCGAGATTTAGATAAGATACAAGAGGTAAATAGAACGAGAGATGTATTTAACTATGATTGGTTGGATGTTATGGATTATGGCGATGATATTATAATTCTACAAGAGTATGGAACTTCTACCAACATCTACGATGAGTGTAACTTCGATAGAACCAAAGGTATTGTAATAGGAGTACAAAATGATTAATTATCTGCTACTATTTATTGCCACACTTGTTGTTTTGGGATGTGGTGGTGAGTCAGGTTCCTCAACAGGTACAACAGCTAGTTCAACTACCACTGGCGTATCAGGTTCAATGGCGAGATTTGCCATCTCGGGTGATTATCTCTATACTATCAAAGGTGAGCAAATGGATATATTTGACCTAAGTGATGCAAGTAATCCACAAAGTGCATCAAAGGTGCATCTCCCTTTTAATGTGGAGACAATTTTTGCATATAAAGACTATCTCTATATCGGTGCATCTACAGGAGTGTATATTTATGACAAAAGCATACCAACACAACCAACTAAAATTGCAGAGTTATCTCATGCACAAAGTTGTGACCCAATTGTTATTGATGATGATATTGCATATATAACACTCAACTCATCTTCTAGTTGTTCCATTTACGGTGATGTAAATAGCTTAATGATAGTAGATATGCAAGACCCAACTACACCTGCTTTTATAAAAAGTGTTGATATGTGGGCTCCCACAGGACTCGGTGTCGATGATGGTAAATTATTTATCTGTGATGGTGACTCAGGATTAAAAATTTTTGACATAAACAAAATCGACAACGGCACCTCTATAGATGTAAATATAAGCAATATTGGCTACAATAATGAGATAGACTGTTACGATTTGATAGCTCATCAAAATAATCTTATAATCTCAAATAAGGGTGAGATTCGTCAATATGACTATAGTTCATTTCCTATGTATGAATTGGGACAAATTAAATAATTCTATGTTATCATATTGATAATCTTAAATTATACAAGGAATTATCATGAAAATAAAATTGATAACATCTCTACTTCTAGGTTCAGTAATCTTACTTAATGCTTCTAATGATGGAGCTAAACTTCTTGAAGAAAAATGTGCAACTTGTCACTTTCTCTCTAGCTCAAAAAATAAAATGGTTGCACCGCCTATGTGGGGAGTTACTAAGACTGTAAATACTCATTTTAAAACACAAGAAGAATCTATGGAATTTATTATGGACTATACAATGAATCCATCTGAAGATAAAATGGTTTTTCCAGTGAGTACAAAAAAGCTTTTTGGACTTATGCCATCTATGAAAGATAAACTTACCAAAGATGAACTAAGAACTATTGTTGAGTATCTTTATCCTTAATTGCTATCATCTTTTTATGGGCTTATGATGAAGCCAACTCCATAAAAAGAGCAATAAGCACCTCTAGCAATAAACAATAATTTCATACAATTCACTACTTTTTTGTAAACACATTTTGATATAATTATTACATTATAATATACTAAGTGATAAAGATATAGAAATATAGTATTATTCCTATATCAATTTAAAGAAGCGATTCATAAATCATAAGTAAGCCAAAAAGGATTTTTTTGCGTAATTTTTTAATTTTTTTACTATTGGCAACTTCTCTTGTTGCTAAAGAAGCATACAAGCTAGGTGAGGGGATGCAAGTTCAAGAGCTCCCCTTATATCTTGGGGGTTACATCTCACTAGATTATAAAAGTTCACAAACAGAAGACAGATACAGAATAAATGACCTTGCCCTTCTTGCTTATGGAAACCACAATAAGTTTTCATATGTAGCAGAACTTGAAGCAAAAGAGTTTTACACAAAAAGATATAGAACAGAAGCTGACAATAGCACCTACAACGGCAAACTTTATGTTGAGAGAGTCTATATTAATTATACTTTTAATGAAAACTATCAATTACAAATTGGTAAGTACAATTCCCCTGTAGGTTTGTGGAATCTTTACCCCATAAATGTTTTTAGAGAAACCACTTCTAGTCCAGCTAGCACTTTTATAATTTATCCAAAATACACAACAGGACTACTTGCATCTTACCAATCTTTTGGTGATGGGGAACTAAGTATTGACTTGATGTTACAGCACAATGAAGATGTTGATCATGAGTATAATAATTATGAAATAGACAAACACTATGGCTTTGGTGTCTCTTATCAAATTGATGATTATTCTGTGAAATTAAATGGTGGTCATTTTCATAAAGTAAATCTTGGTACCCTTGAAGATGAGCTGTATTATGTACTTGTATCAGCAAAATATGAAACAGATACTTATCAAGTTTTAAGTGAGCTTGGAAAACAAAGATCAAATGACAAAGTAACAACAAACTACGCAGGATATATTCAAGGCTTATACCGACTCACTCAAAAGTATAGTGGGGTTGTTAGAGTTGAAGCAATTGATGATAGAGTTAACAAGATAAATGAAGAGCTTATCATTTTTGGAGTAACATACAGACCGCTTTACCCAGTAGCTATCAAAGGTGAGTACAGATTTCACTCACAAAATAAACTCAATCAATCTTTAATCTCCTTATCGGTTCTTTTTTAATGGTGGGAGTATTGAAAATTATAGTCTCAAGCTTATTAGTCTCAAGCTTGAGCTTAGCATCTGAGTATGTTGTTATTGCCAATAAAAATATGAAAAACATCTCAAAAGCTCAAATAAAAGCAATATTTTTAAAAAAAATAACCGTAATTGATGAGACTAATGTTGTTCCTCTAAGCCTTCAAGCTAGAGATTCATTGCGAATGAAATTTGAGAAAGATGTACTTAGGATGAGTTTTACACGCTTAAAAACCCATTGGACGAAACAACACTATAAAGGACTTAGACCACCAATAAGTATGCAGTCACAACAGAGCATACTCGCTTTTGTAAAAAAAGTTGAGGGTGCTATAGGCTATATTAATGCCGATAATCTTGATGCGGATGTCAAAGTAATCTACAGATGGGAAGATTAAATGATATTTGATTTTTATAAAAAATCGTTACGGAACAAACTTCTTAGCATATTTATAATTATTGGATTTCTACCATTTTTTATACTTTTAGTATATACACTTTTTTTAAGTGAAAACAAAATAGCAAATAAGATTATAGTTGAACAATTTGATAGAACTGAGGTTGTTATAAAACAGATTGACAACCATATAAATGCTTTGCAAAAAGAGATTAATTTTTTAGGCTCTCTTGAGTTGATGGATGACCTTCTAGCTGATGATATTGACAAAAGAATCTCAAGGCTTTTAACTCAAAAAGCAGAAGATTTAAACCTGCAACTTACTTTTTTTGTTGTAGGTGAAGACTCTATAATAATTGCCTCATCTGACAAAGAATATTTACAAAAAACATATGATTTAAAAAAAGAAAAAGAGCTAAACAATAGCATCTATATAGAAGATACCCTACTCTATATATGTTCAAAGATAAATGCCTCTTTTGATGCGACAAAAACACTTGGAACTTTAGTTTTACAATATAATCTCAAAAATTTAGACCTCTTTTTAACACACCAAGATGGCGTACATTCTTATATTATAAATCCAAAAATAGCTTTTCTTATAGGGGAGGAGTTAGCACTAGATGTTAGTTTTGCAAACGATGAAAACAGCATTATAAATCATCAATATGTTGTGGTGTATAAACACCTATTATCTATACTCCAAGATTGGTACATTGTATATGCAGTTGATAAGAGTGTTGCCTTAGAATTTTTATATGACTTTATGAGATTCATGCTTTATATCTCCGTACTTATAATTGCACTTATCATTTATTTGTCAGTGAAACACTCTAAAGAGATAGTAAAACCTATCGAAGAGTTAACCACAATTATAAATGACATTACAACTACACACAACTACTCTAAAAGGATTGAAGTTACTTCACAAGATGAGATAGCAATACTCACACACTCTTTTAATCATATGTTACAAACCACTTCTTCTGCACTCAATGAACTAGAAGAGGAAAACAAACGGAGGCTCAAAAGATTTACCCAGCTCATAGAAATTTTCAACACTATTATCCAAACGATATCTGAAGAGGAATGTATGGATGTCTCAATTCAAGAGATAAAAAAACTTACAGACAAAGAGAATCTATACTTTGTAAAAGACAGAGATATGATTGATACTACAAAATATATAGACCTTTATGTTACCGATTTTGAAAATCAAACAAAGATATATTTTGGCTCTATTGAATTGGGGATAAATACTTTTGCAGATAAAAATGAAAAAGATTTTTATAACTCTATCGCGTCTATGATAACTCTACAGCTCGATAGAATCAGGCTGATACAAAGAACTCTGAGTGTATCTAATGCAAAGTCAGCTTTTATCTCAAATATGTCGCATGAATTGAGAACCCCACTTAACGCCATTATCGGTTTTGCCCAGTTTATGATTGCCTATGAGGAACTAAACGAAGAGCAACAAGATACACTTGGAAATATAGAATCATCAGCGCAGTATCTTCTAAGTATGATAAATGAAATTTTAGATATTGCAAAAATTGAAGCAGGAAAAATGGAAGCACATATGAAAGATATAGATGTTTTAGAGCTACTGCAAGAAACCTATGATATGCTCTCTCCTCTAGCATATGATAAAGATTTAAAATTTGAATTTATCTTTAATAATTTTAAGCCTGAAAACTACTATACTGACCCAAAAATGCTCAAGCAGATTGTTATAAATCTTATCTCAAACGCGATAAAATTCACTCAAGAGGGAACTATTGTTTTAGAATTAGCAAATGATGATAAAAATCTTAAAATTAGCATACAAGACACAGGAATTGGGATAGATAACAAAGATATACCTCAACTTTTCAATGATTTCACTCAAGTGGAAAATGTTATGCAAAAGAAACACAAAGGGACGGGTCTTGGTCTTTCCATAAGTAAAAAAATGGCAGAGATATTGGGTGCCAACATCCAAATCTATAGTAAAGGTCTTGGATGTGGTACAAAAACTACACTTTTATTTACAAAAATTAGCAAGTAGTCCTGCTTTTAAAGCAAGATACTGCTCCTCCCCTTTTAGTTTTTTTACAATCTCTAAAGCAAAACAAATCGCTGTAGCTGGTCCTCTCGATGTCATCACATTACCATCTTCAACAACCATCATTTTATCGCCTAAATACCCATCTTCTCTTATCTGCTCCTCCGCTGATGGATAGCAGGTATAGTTATGTTTTAAAACTCCAGCTTTATGAAGAGCAAAAGGAGCAGCACAAATAGCAGCAATATTTTTGCCCTTGGCATCCATCTGCTTTAAAATATTTTGAACATTAGCATCATCTGCCAAAGCATAAGTCCCATCCCATCCACCAGGCAGAATTATCATATCAAGTTCATCTACAACTATATCTTTTATATTCATATCAGCGACAACAGTGATGCTGTTAGCCCCTTTTACATGAGTATTATCATCTAAAGAGGCGACTAAAATCTCTATCTCTGCTCTTCTTAAAACATCTATGATACTTACAGCTTCTATCTCTTCAAATCCATTTGCTAGTGGCACTAAAACTTTACTCATAATAACTCCTCTATAGAAAATCAATAATATAGTAGCAAATTTTCACTAATGTAATATTAGTATGCTAAAATAAATCCATGAATATTTTAATAGTAGAAGATGACAAATTAACAGCAAAACAGCTTTTTATGCTCCTAAAGAGTGAAAAATATACTTGTGATGTTGCTTTTGGCTACAAAGAGGCTCAAGAGTATTTAGATAAAAATAGTTACGCACTTATATTACTTGATTGGAACTTAGGTGATGGGGATGGGATGACTTTGCTAAAAGAGCAAAGAGATATGGATATAAGTACACCTGTCTTAATGCTCTCAGCTAACTCCGAGATAGATGATAGGGTTTCTGTTCTTGATTGTGGTGCGGATGATTATCTCTGCAAACCCTACTCTAATGTAGAGTTGCTTGCAAGGATGCGTGCCCTACTAAGAAGAGAGAGTACACAAAAGTCCTCCCTTATCACAGTTGGCAGAGTTAAACTAGACATCAGTGCACATCAGGTTTTAATAGATGATACACCTGTTAAACTTACAAATTCTGAATTTGATCTCCTTGAGCTGTTTATGCAAAACTCAAATATTGTTCTCACAAGATACCAACTGAGTGAACATATCAACAAAGACAATTACGCTATAAAAAACAGTAACCTTGTAGATGTACACATAAAAAACTTACGAAAAAAGCTAAATATTGCTGATTTTATACAAAATGTTCGTGGTGTTGGATATAAAATAAATAAATCTTCATAATATCTTCACACTAGAGTTGTAAAATTCTTTTATAAATCAAAAAAAGGTTCCCAATGAAAACACTCATTATCAGTTTACTGCTTCTAACAAATCTATTTGGCTATGAAAAAGGTGAGCTTATCCCTCAACAGATGGCTTCTCATATTGGATGTGATGGCGATAAAATCTATGTGATAGATTTTTTTGCGTCATGGTGTGGTTCATGTAAAAAAGAGTTACCACTTATCTCTAAGCTTAATGAACAAATCGATAAAACAAAAGTTGAAATTATCGGTATAGATGTTGATAAAAATGTGGAAAAAGGTATAGCTTTTCAAAATGCTTTAAAAGAACAAGGGAAGCTAAACTTTAGAGTTATTAACGACCCTCAAAACCTTATCATCTCTGAGTTCGCACCTATTGGGATGCCAACACTTTACTATGTAAAAGATAAAAAAATAGTTGGGATTATTACAGGTGCCATTGATGAGATAGACCAAAAAATCCTTGCTGATTTAAAAGAGCTGGAGTAGCCTATGAAAATAACTGTATTTTTAGCACTTTTTATATCTTTGTTTTTTACTGGATGCATTAAAGATGTGAAGCCTTGGGAAAAAGGCACCTTATCGAAAAAAACTGTAAAAGAGTCTGGTATAAACCCCATACTTAATCAATTTGAAGAACACATCTACTTCTCTAAAGAAGCTTCTAAGGGTGGTGGTGGAATTTCTGGCGGAGGTTGTGGATGCAATTAAGACTATCCCTTGCAGCACTTGCAATAATAACATCTATGAGTGCTCAAGCTGAAGACTTTGTAAGTGTTCAGTTTTTACAATATGATGAAAATGAAAATAGAACTTCAGTTTCTGCACCATCTATAATGATAAACAAAGATTTTGGAACAGACTATACTCTCAATGTTAGTTTTGTAGCTGATGCAGTGAGTGGTGCTTCACGAAACTACTATGATGCTTCAAGTGGAGCTTCTGCTTTTTCTCGTGGAGCAAATGTTGATTCTGCGGATGTTGAGTATAGTAATGTTGAGTACAGCGATACTCGCCTTGCAGGAAGTGCCTTACTTACTACTCGTTTTGAGAATCGTGATGAACTTACGGTTGGGATAAGCCGTTCTACTGAGAGTGATTTTTATTCAAATGAAGTCTCTGCAGAATATATGCATTGGTTAAGTGCTTCTAAAAACAACTCAATAACTGCAGGTGTATCATACCAATCAAATCAGGTATTAAGACAATGCCCAACGATTGGAGTAGATGGATGTAGTGGTGCGAGTGAATCTATGGATGTAACAGCTCTCAATGCACAAGTGAGCTACTTTCAAAACATTGACTCTGAGAGTTATGCAAAGATCTCACTCTTTTACTCAAATGATGATGGATACCTGAGTAATCCTTATCTCAATGTGGTGAGAAACTATACTGAGGGTGGCACTGCTGAGATAGTTGCTGATACTAGACCTGACTCTAAAATAGCAAGTGGTGTAGCACTCAAATACGCAAATGCACTGACAGATGAGATAGCTTTACATCTTTCATATAGATACTATAATGATGATTGGGATATAACTTCACATACACTAGACTCAGATATTTATTATCAAGCAAATGCCGATTGGTTGTTTAAACTCGGGCTAAGAAGCTATACCCAAAGTGAGGCAAAATTTTATAGTGGTGAAAAAGATTATTTTACAAATGAAATATATGCTTCTAGTGACCAAAGGCTTAGTAACTTTAATGCTCTTACATATAAAACAGGCCTTGATTACAAGATAGACAAAGACTTAAGTGTAAATTTTGATGCAAATTTTTATGACCAAAGCACAGGACTAAGTGCCACATATTTTGTAACTGGAATCACTTATAATTTTTAAATGAAAAAGTATATTTACAAATTTGAAGCGATGAGTAGTCCATGTGAACTTACTCTTTATGCAGATAAAAAAACTCTAGCAGATAAAGCAGCCGAGGCTGTACTGCTAGAGACAAAACGACTAGAGAAGAAATATAACTATTACAAAGAAAACTCCATAGTTTCATTGATTAACTCTAGAACTACACAGGAGTTGGACGCTGAGACAAAAAGCATACTTCAAAGAGCCAAGCAGTACTATAAACTCACTGATGGACTTTTTGACATAACTATTGCAACTATCAAAGAACTGTATAGAAATGAAAAAAACTTAGAAGCGTTTAAAAGTAAAAAAGAGTATTTACTACAGTTTATCGGATGTGAGCACTTTAGTATCAAGCGAAATAAAATTGTATTTGACAATAAATTTACAAAGATTGACTTAGGTGGATTCGTTAAAGAGTACGCAGTTGATAGAGCTGTTGTTGTGCTAAAAAAGCATAAAATAACCTCTGCACTTGTAAATTACTCTGGAGACATCTATGCACTAGGGAAAAAACCAGATGGATCTCAATTTACTATAGGGATTAAAGACCCAAAAAACAGAGAACTCTTTGCTACAGAGGTTTCACTCCAAGACCAAGCGCTAACAACTTCTGCATCTTATGAAAGAAACTATACAATAGGCTCAAAAACATATTCACATATCATCACAAAAGATGACTCAAAGAAGATGCAAAATTCAGTAAGTATTATCTCTAGTAACTGTGTAGAGAGTGGTGTATTTTCCACATCTATGATGATAAATAGAGATTTAATAACATCTAATCAAGTTATTATTATTTAAGGGCACTTATACATAAAAAAATTTCCATGAAATTCCATAAGGGTTATAATTACGGTATAAGCAAAGCATGATATTTGAATATGATAAAAACCTTATCAATAAATCAAAACGAAGCACAGATGGAATTGATTTTCCATCTTAGATGGTTCAGGTGAACCCTATACCCACTTTAGAACTCTTCATTTAAGTTTTGTTTGTAGTATGATACAATACGCTATCTATATAATAGCAAGGGATTTAAGTTGGCAACGATACTTGTAAGCGCTTTGGAGCACTCAGCGAATGTACACTTAAAATCATTAAAAAAAGAGCTTGATACGAGAACAAAATTTATTGGTATATTTGATAGTGAATTGGGTGAGCCTATTATAGATTTGCGTTCTCTTGCCATTATGGGTTTTGTGGATGCTCTCAAAAAACTACGATTTTTCTTTAAACTCAATGCTCAAATGGTTGACTTAGCAAAAGATGTTGATAAAGTTTTACTCATTGATTCCTCTGGATTTAATCTTCCTTTGGCAAAAAAAATAAAAAAAAAGTACCCCGATAAAGAGATAATCTACTATATCTTACCTCAGGCATGGGCATGGAAACCTAAACGAATCCCTGTTTTAGAACGCACTATTGATACGCTAGCCTCTATACTTCCCTTTGAGAAAGAGTATTACTCTAAGAATGCTCCCATAACTTATGTTGGACACCCACTACTTGATATCATCCCTAAGTTCAAAGAGCAACTAAACTCAGATGTCAAGCATATTGCCTTTATGCCTGGAAGTAGAAAAGGTGAGATACAAAAACTTATGCCTATTTTTAAAGAAGTAGTAAAAAAACTGGATGTGAATGCAACTATTATTATCCCAAAGCACTTCACTAAAGAAGATATAAATGAACTTTACGGTAACCTATCAGGTTTTAAAACTGCTCATGATACATACGAAACACTTTATGAGGCAGATTTTGCGTTTATCTGTAGTGGAACGGCAACACTTGAAGCAGCACTTATAGGGATCCCTTTTGTGCTTAGCTATATTGCAAAACCACTAGATTATTTTATCGCGAGCAGACTTGTAAAGCTTAGCCACATAGGACTAAGCAACATTATGTTTACTCAGTTTAATGATAGAGATTTACACCCAGAGTTTATTCAGCAAGATGTAACCGCTGATAACCTCATAAAAGCATATAAAGAGTATGATAGAACTACATTTTTGGATGATTCTAAAGCTTTAAGAGCCTACCTGCAACATGGTAGTTCAAAAAATGTAGCCAAAATATTAGAAAGTTAATTTAGGGAAAAGAATGAAAATAAATTTTATAGATTTAAAAGCACAGTATAAAGAGTACCAAACAGAGATAGATAGTGAAGTTTTAGAGGTGTTCTCTTCTGCTCAGTTTATTGGTGGAGAGAAGTTAAACAAGCTTGAAAACTCACTAGTAACTTACACAGGTGCAAAACATGCCATCGGATGCAGCAGTGGAACTGATGCTCTTATACTCTCTCTCATGGCATTAGATATTGGCGCTGGTGATGAAGTTATCACTACACCATTTACTTTTATAGCTACTGCGGAAGTTATCGCTTTTTTAGGTGCCAAATCTGTTTTTGTTGACATCGATGAAGATACTTATAACATTGACCCAAGCCTTATTGAAGATGCTATTACAGATAGAACTAAAGCTATCATCCCTGTTTCATTATATGGTCAGTGTGCCGACATGGATGCTATTAATGCAATAGCTGCTAAACATGAAATCCCCGTTATCGAAGATGCGTGTCAAAGTTTTGGTGCAACCTATCACGGCAAAAAATCTTGTAACCTTTCAACCATTGGATGTACAAGTTTTTTCCCATCAAAACCTCTAGGTGCTTATGGTGATGGTGGGGCAATTTTTACAAATGATGAAGAGATAGCTCAAAAAATTAGAATGCTTCTCAATCATGGGCAAAATGAGAGATATAAACATAAATTTATCGGGATGAATGGTCGCTTAGATGCTGTTCAAGCAGCGGTTTTAAATGTAAAACTAAAACATTTCGACAAAGAAACAATAGCTAGAGAGCATATAGGTGCTAGATATTCTGACCTTCTTGAAGATGTAGGTGTTATCACTCCAAAAATTGCAGAGGGTAATGTAAGTGTATTTGCTCAGTACTCAATTAGAGTCAAAGACAGAGAAGCTATGATTGCAAAACTGGGTGAAAAAGAGATTCCTACTGCTGTTCACTACCCTGTGCCACTTCACCTTCAAGAAGCTTTTTCTCCACTGGGTTATAAAAAAGGGGACTTTCCAGTAAGTGAAGAGGTATCTACACAAATCATGTCATTACCGATGAGTCCTTACTTAACTGAGGCACAACAAGACTTCATAGTTGAAGCGATAAAAGGATAATCGTGGTACATATTGCTATAGTTGGACTTGGTGCAATGGGTAAAAATCATTACCGTATTTTAAAAAACATAGAAAATGTCAATATTATCGGGCTTTGTGATGTGGTAAAAAATGATGATTTTAAGGAACCATTTTTTACAGACCTAGATACAATGCTAGACGAAATTAAACCTGATGCCGTAATCATTGTAACCCCTACCTTTTTACATAAAAGTGTTACTCTTAGTTGTGCTAGGCGAGGGATAAATGTATTTATAGAAAAACCTGCTGCTTCAAATGTAGCTGATGCAAGAGAGATGCTTGAAGCGGTAAACTCTAACAACATCAAAAGTTGTGTAGGGCATATTGAGAGATTTAACCCTGTTGTAAAAGCTCTTATAAATGAGATAGACGCTCATGAAATCATGTCTATCTCTATCACTCGTAGCGGAGCTTTTCCTGAGCGTATAGCAGATGTTGGAATCCTTACAGATCTCTCTGTTCATGATAGTGACCTTATCCGTTTTATCACTCAAAAAGAGATAACTAGAACTGCTGTATTTAAGTCTCAAAAAATCCATAAAACGCATGAAGATAATGCCATATTAGCCTTTGAACTCGATGGAAATATAGTTGGAGATATCACAACTAATTGGTTTACTCCTTTTAGAAAAAGAAGCATCATCGTTACTTGCAGAACTGACAAAGAAGCTGAGATAAAATACCTCGAAGCTGATTTAATCTCACAATCTCTAAAAGAATATATAAACATCGATAACAATTCTCACAGTACAAGAAACTGTTTTATTCAAAGAAGTGACGCTTTAAATGATGAGTTACAAGCCTTTGTTTCATACTTAAATACTGGAAACAGAGGCTCTTTAGCTTCTATAGAAGATAGTATAATCACTTTAGAGATAGCGAGTAAATAGATGTCATTAATTCATGAAAGCGTAATAATAGCAGATGGTGCAAAAATAGCTCCTGATGTTACCATAGGTCCATTTTGCAATATCGGTAAAGATGTAGAAATCGCATCTGGATGTAGATTGGAGTCCAATATCATATTAAATGGCAAACTCAGTATTGGTAAAAATGTTAGAATCTTTAGTTTTACAACTATCGGTTATGAAGATACAGAGATTAGCATAGGTGAAAAATCACACATCCGTGAATTTGTAAAAATTGGTTCAAGAGAAGATGAAACCAAAGCATACAAAAAAATCGTTGTTGGTGCAAATAGCTTTATAATGGGATACGCACAACTTTTTTCTGGTGTTAAACTTGGTGACGCTTGCATAATTACAAATGCAGTAAAACTATATGATAATGTAGTATGTGAAGAGAGAGTAGTTATTGGTGGGCTTAGTACAGTTGAAGCGAACAACACAATAGGCACAGGAGTTATGATAGGTGGTGCATCATATGTAAACCATGATCTCCCACCTTTTACTCTTGTTGAAGGGAACCGCGCAAGTGTAAAAGGACTCAATGTTATTGGTCTCAGACGCAGACTAGAAAACAAAGACGACATAGAAGATATAAAAATTATTTTTAAGAGAATTTTAGGTGAGGGTACAGATAAAGTACTAGCCATTGAACTCTCAACCTCTCATGAGAATGAATATGTGAAAATGTTTGCTACATTTGTTGCTAATAGCAATATGGAGTAGGCTTACTACTCTATCTATTTCACACCCCTCTTAATCATAACTCCTCAGTCACAAATGGAGCACATAAAATTTAAAAAGCTAAGTTTTATTTTTTTATAATATCGTTTTATTAGGGAATATATAAGTGGTGGGTCCTATGTGACTCGAACACATGACCACTCCGTTATGAGCGGAGGGCTCTAACCAACTGAGCTAAAGACCCACATTTTAAAGAAGCTATTTCTTTGTAGGGCGCAATTATACTCAACTGCACCTTATATTTTTCTGATTTTTTGCAATTATTTTGTATTAATCATCCATATAGAAAAAACATCCAAATAGTTCCACATTGAGCGTAGTGATGTCTCTGTAACACCTTTATCTTTTAACTCTAAGAGTAATGGCTTATATAGCTCTAGCCATACCTCTCTAGCACTGTTATCAATTCTAAATGGGGCATGTCTTCCAACCATTCTTGGTGCACCTCTATTTTCGTTAAAGTAAGCCCTTCCTCCACAAATCTGAATGAGAAAATCTGCTGCATTTTTCTTCGCTTCTTCTATATCTTTTTTGTCACTTGGAAAGAGATTGGATATGCTACTTTGCACCAGAGCATCATAATGCTTAGACACTAGTTCTCTTGTTCCCTCCTCTGTGACTTCTATCAAAAATTCTGGAATTGGTTTTGATACTGGTGGTCTCACTCCAAATGGAGCCTTTGTTATACTTAAATTCAATTTTTTCCTTCTATTGGTGGTTTAATTTTATATACTACAGCATACAGCAGTGGCACATATATAAGATTTAGCACAGTCGCCCATGCAATACCAAAGCCAAGTGAAATAGCCATTGGCTGCAGTATCATCGCTTGACCTGATGCAAAAAAGATAAGAGTTGAGAGACCTAAAACAGTTGTTATAGATGTAAGTAAAATAGGTCTCAAACGATTTTTTGCCCTTTGCATCAACTCTTCGGTATCTTTAGCACCTTTTATAAAGCTAACCATAATCAGCCCATCATTTACAACAACTCCAGCTAGTCCTACTATCCCTATTAGCCCTGGCATAGTAAGGTTAATCCCCATCACCATATGTCCAAAATATACTCCCAATAAAACGAGAGGAATAGTGCTAATTACGATAAGTGGTTTCACAAATGAATCAAAAAGCCATACAAGGGTTATAAAGATTAAAAAGATAGCTATTACTGCTGATTGCATCATCTCTTTTTTGTTTTTATTATTCTCTTTTTCTTCCCCTTTTATCTCAATATTAATCCCCTCATTACTTAACTTTTCAATAGCAGGTTTTAATCTCTCCATAACTTCAGAAGATGTTATAACTGTTTTATCTAAAGAAGCAAAAACACTTCTCAACCTAACACCATCTTCTTTATAAAGTGCTACAAACCCTTGAACCATAACAAAATCACATATATCTTTTACTGCTACATATTGGTCAGTTGATGGTACTTGCACCTCAATCTCTTCAATAGAATCTATATCTTTGTTTGCTCCACTCTCTATCTTTATGCGTATAAGTCCATCTTTGTTGAACATTTTTCCGTATTCACCCTTTAGATAGTAAGAACGAAGCTCTTTTGATATAATTTCCTCATTGAAACCTAGTTCTTGACCATAAGCATTCACACGAAGTTTTAACTCTTTCTCACCTACATCTGCGTCATCTGCAATGTTGTTAACACCTTCTATTGCAGATAAGGACTCACTTAAGTATTTCAAGCCCCTTAGAGTTTCCTCTTCACTTTTAGCATTTAAGCTTATCTCAATATCGTGTGCCACTATCCCAGCACCAGGCACCTTAATAACTATCTCTTCAAATAAGAGTCCATCTTTGTCTTTTAAACTCCTAAAAGGTTCCATCATCTCATCTATATCTAATGCTATACTCTGAGCATCTCTTTTTCTTATTAGGTATTCTGGGTCATACTCTATAGAAAGATGGGGGCTTATAAACCTTTCAAAAAGATTCGTAGGCGCACGCTCATGTAAATCTACAAATATATGATAAAGGTGCTCTCCAGTATCTACTCTATTTTTGGCATCCATCTTAAAGCCTATCACAGATGTCACAGATGAAACATCTTCATCTTTGAGATTTTCTAATAAAATTTTTTCTAATTTTGTAACTAAAACCTCAGTATCTTTTAGTTCATTATTTATATTTACTTTTCCAGTTATGTAGATTTGTGTTGTATCAAAATCTGGAAACAACTGAAACTTAGAGTTTTTAATAAGCACAACACTTAGCACCAAAATTGTTCCAACGATTACTATTAATGAGAGGTGTTTTCTTTTAAAAACAAAATGCAATATACTCAAATGCCATGACCATAGCTTATTCCATAAACTTTTACTAATACTATCTTTGTGTGAAACTCTTAAAAAATCATGTGCATGAAGTGGTAAAATGTAAAAAGCTTCAAAAAGGGATGACAATAAAAGTACGGTTATCATGATAGGTATAATCTTCATAAAAGTACCCATCTCCCCGCTCAGTAAAAGCATAGGTAAAAATGCAAAAATAGTTGTAAGAGTAGCGGCTAGTACCGCTGGAAACATCTCCGTAGCACCACGAATGGCAGCTTCTCTTCTATCCATCCCCTCTTCTAAGTGTCTATAAATATTTTCAGCAACAACTATAGCCTCATCTACTAACATCCCTAAAGCTATTAAAGCCCCAAGAAGCGAAAGCATATTGATACTGTCACCCCTTATTTCACTCACAATAAGACCTATCATAAAACTAACAGGTATCCCAATCGCAACAACAACAGCAATACCGCGATTTATAAAAATCAGCATTGCTATAAACACAAGCATCAAGCCAAACACAATATTTGCAAAAACAGTGTTGAGACGATTTTTTATCCATATTGATGTATCTGTATATACTTCATATTTCATATCTGGATATTTCAGTTCATTTTTCTTTAAAAGCTCTCGTATCTCTTTTACAAGTGCTATAGAGTTCCCATCCTCAGATTTTGAAACATTTATAGAGATATTTCTTTGCCCATTATAATGGGAAAGCTCAGACTCATCGCTAAGCTCAAACGAAACATCTGCTATATCTCCTATGCGAACTCGAAAGGAGCCTATGCCGATGATGGTATTTTCTATATTTTGTTTCGTTTTTTCACCATTAAAGGTGGATATGTATAGATGTGAACCTTTCTCTTTTATGGTTCCAATTGGAAAAATTGAGCTTATATTTTTTAGTGCATTGATGGCTAGACTTGGTTGCAAACCTAAGGCAAATAGTTTTTTCTCATTGAGTTTAATAACCAGCTCATCATCTGCATTTCCACGGATGGTAATATCACTCAAGTCATTAAACTGACTAAGTTGACTTTTAAGTTCATCAGCTTTTTGCAGTAACTCTTTTTTTGTTTTATCACCTGCGATTGCTATGAGAACAAGGGGAAAAGCGTGTGTTTTTATCTTTGCAATAGGCTCAGACATATCTGCTGGCAAATCTTTCTTTGCAGCACTAACAATATCTTTTACATCATTTAAAACACTTATATTGTCTGAACCTGTTTTGATATCCATACTTACAACAAAAGAACCATTTTTTATGGTACTTTTGATACTTTCTAATTCACTAATATTTTGTAAATCATCTTCTATATTTTTGACAACCATCTTATCTAAAACATCGGCAGATGTTCCAGCGTAACCACCAGTCACAGTTACCTTATCCATAGCCATCGGAGGAAAAATCTCTTTTGGAATATTTATATATGCAAAAATAGACATCATTACAATAAATATGAGTAGCATATGATTTAGTAATGGTTTATCTATTGCAAATTCTAAAATTTTTCTTATCATCATCTATCCTAAAAAATTGTATCAAGTATTTGGTTTTTAAATTTAATAGACTCAACAGAGGCATTTATTAACCTGTTTTCCTCTTTTAAGGTGTCGTACTCACCTTTTAACTTAGAAATATCTCTACTCTTGTAGTATATTTGTTGTTGTATATAAATCTTTGGAAATAAAACTACACAAATGAGTGTTAATACTAATAAAACATATGCAAAATAAGTAAAATCAAGTTTTTTTTCTGGATTTAAAACTAATCCTACTTCATCTAATAACTCAGTTTTATCATGCATCAAAGACTCATCTTAAAAATTCTCATCTTAGCACTTCTACTTCTTGGATTCTCTTTTAACTCATCATCTTTTGCCATAATTGGCTTTCTAGTGATTATTTTACCAAGCTCATTATCTCTACTACAAGTGCATCTCATAGCTTCATTGGGGCATATACATGATTGAGACCATTGAACATATGTTTGTTTTACAATCCTATCTTCTAGGGAGTGAAAGGAGATAATTGCAATTATTGCATCTTCAAGCCTAGCATCTTGCATACTTTTAAGTAATGATTTCAACTCACCTAATTCATCGTTAACCTCTATACGGATAGCCTGCATTAAAAGAGTAGCTGGATGTATCTTTTTACCTCTTGGCATCAAATGTTTAGTTTTTTCACCTAACTCTTTAGCAGAACTAAATGGACGATTAGCAACTATACAAGATGCAATTTTTTTATAGTTTCTTAGCTCACCATATTCTAAAAGAATCTCTTCTAACTCGGATATTGTGTAATCATTAACAACTTCTAAAGCACTCAAAGGCGCATCTTTATCCATTCTCATATCAAGGTTGTCACTCTCATATGAAAAACCTCTCTCTTTTTGGTCAAGTTGCAAAGAGGAGACACCTATATCTGCTAAAACACCTTTAATCTCACTCACACCATATTCATTGATAATATCTTTTATTACCGATGAAAAACGACCTTTACGGATACTAACTCTATCCCCATATGGTGCAAGGCGTTGAGTAGAAAAGTCTATCGCAGTTTGGTCTTGATCAATTGCAATTAGTGTAATATTTGGGTTTGATTCAAGTATCATTGAGGAATGCCCTGCATACCCCATAGTACAATCTATGATAATACCACTATCAATTTTTTCAAAAGATTTTATAACTTCTCGGTATAATACTGGAACATGTGGGATGTTTTGCAAAAAAAACCTCTATATATATTTTAAAGAGATTATACATTAATTTTGTAAAATTTAATTTTAGTTACAGTATTATTAATAAAAAGGGTTGTTTTATGCTTGAAAATTTAACCATGATTGCGGTGATAATTGGGACAGTGATTATTTTACTACTTATAAAGATAGTAATAAATAACAGAAAAAAAGTAGAAACAAAAGTTGATAAAATAATTGAAAATTTTGAAGTTGTTGATGATGTGTATGATGTACAAGAAGTAGAAAAAAAAGAGATTCCAAAACAAGAGGAAGCAACACAAAAAGAGGTCACTAGAATTGATGGTCCAAGAAAAGGAACAGACAGAAGAGTAAGACAAAGAAGAGCTACACCAAGAAGTGGACCAGATAGAAGAAAAAATCAAAGAAGAGAGATACCTAAAGATTTAGTAGTCACAAAAGATGACTTTAAAATATTTTCAGGTTTAAGAATTTTGGTCGCTGAGGATAATATCATCAATCAAAAAGTGATCCAAGGCTTGTTAGCTAACTCAGGAGTAGAGGTGGTGATTGCAAATGATGGGCAAGAAGCTTTAGATATTTTAGAAAAAGATAATAACTTCTTTGTGATTTTAATGGATTCTAATATGCCTGTCTTAGATGGTAGAGAAGCGTCTAAGAAAATAAAACAAAATCCTAAATATAATCATATCCCAATTATAGCCCATAGTGGTGATACAGCGATGGATGATATTAAAATAATGAAAGAAGCCGGCATGGAAGAACACCTTGCCAAGCCACTGTCCATAGTTGAATTATATAAAGTTCTTTATTTATACAAAAAAGATGAAAAAAAAGAGTTAAACATAAAAAAAGGTTTAGAGATATGTGGCGGCAACAAAGAGTTCTACCTTGAAATATTAAATGAATTTGTCTCTAGCTATTCAGATTCTGCAAAAACACTCAACACACTTCTGTTAAACAAACAAATGACAGAAGCAGATAAACTTTTATTGGACTTAAATGGTATATCCGCAAATATTGGTGCGGAACTTTTACACGAAGCCACAACGGAACTAAGACAACGAATACGCGATGGAGATAAACTTACCTATATGACCAAATATAAAGAGTGTGAGGAACACTTACATAACTTACTAGATGTAATTAAAGTTTATCTTTAGCTACTAAAGGGGCAAACTATCTAGTTTGCCCACTTCCATAAACTTTAAACTTATAGGTTGTCAACCCTTCTATCCCCATTGGTCCACGGGCATGAAGTTTGTTTGTGCTGATTCCAACCTCTGCCCCAAAACCAAAAGCACCACCATCAGTAAAGCGAGTGGATGCATTCACATAAACAGCAGCGGCATCTATAGCATTTAAAAATATCTCAGATGATGTTATGTTTTGGCTGATAATTGACTCTGAATGACCTGAACCATATTTTACAATATGCTCTATCGCACCCTCTACTCCATCAACAACTCTAATGTTTAAAATATTTGCCAAATATTCAGTATCGTAATCTTCTTCAGTTGCATTTGCAACCTCTATAATTTTTTGAGTATTTTCACACCCTTTTAGCTCTGTACCTGTTCGAGTAAATTCAAGCTTTACAATTGGAAGAAACTCTTGAGCAATTGCACTGTCAACTAGAAGTGTCTCCATTGCATTACAAACACCTGGTCTTTGTACTTTTGCATTTAAAGCAATGGCTATTGCATCATCAATTTTAGCATCTTTATCTACATATGTATGACACTGCCCTTTATCGTGTTTAACGACACTCACTGTTGCATTTTCACTTACATATTTAATAAGCCCTGCTCCACCACGAGGGATGATAAGATCAACATACTTATCCATCTTTATAAGTTGTGCTACACCCTCTCTTGAAGAATCTGGAATAAGTGAAATTAATGATATTGGTAAGTTGTTTTTCTCCAGAACTGTTTGAAGAACTTTTGCAATGGCAATATTAGAGTTTTCAGCCTCTTTTCCACCCTTTAGTACACAAACATTCGAGCTTTTAAAACATAAAGCTGCTGTATCACTCGTTACATTTGGACGAGATTCATAAATTATACCAATAACTCCAATAGGGATAGAAACTTTTTCTATTTTTAAGTTATCCTCTGTAACCCATCCATCTAAAACTCGTCCTACAGGCTCTTTTAATGCAGCTATATCTTCAATCGCCACCGCCATAGCATCTATACGCTTTTCATCCAAAAGAAGTCTATCTTTAAGTGCTGGTGTCAAGTTGTTTTTATCAGCATCTGCCATATCAAGTGCATTTGCTTCAAGTAAATTCATAGTATTGACTCTCAGTGAGTTTGCCATCTCTTTTAATATACGCTTTTTTTCTGCTCCACTAATAGTAGAAAGTATCCTACTTGCAGATTTTGCTTCTTGTAAAAATTGTTCCATTTTTATGCCTTATAGTCTAATAATGTTATACTAACATAAAATAAATTAACTTTTATCTAATAAAATTAAGGATTATGATGAAAACTATAACATTTATTGGAAATGGAAATATGGCACTTAGTATAGCTAAGGGCTTAAAAGATAACTACAAAATAGAAGTAGTTGGAAGAGACTTAGAAAAACTTGAACAGTTTGAAAAAGACCTTGGGGTAGCTATAGATAAACATATTATAAACGGCTTTAATGCTGAAAATAAAACTGTTTTACTCTGCATTAAACCTGCAAATGTAGAGGAGATTAGTGATTATATTAGTGGTAGAGCGAGAGTTATCTACTCTGTTTTAGCTGGCACATCACTTTCTAAACTCAAACAAAACCTAAACCCATATGCAGTTGTTAGAACTATGCCTAACCTTGCGGCGAGTGTAAATAGATCTATGACTACATTAACTGGTGATGTTGAATTTAAAGAGGAAGCAAAAGAGCTCTTAGGTGCTATTGGCTCCACTTTATGGCTCAATAGTGAGAAAGAGATAGATATAGCTACTGCACTAGCTGGGAGTGGTCCTGCTTATTTAGCACTTATGGCAGAATCTCTTGCAGATGGAGCTGTCAAACAAGGCCTCAAGCGTGATGATGCGATGGCAATTATGAGAGGTCTTTTTGGTGGCTTTGGAGTACTTATTCAAGATATACACCCTGCACTATTAAAAGATGGTGTAATGAGCCCAGGTGGTACAACTGCTGCTGGTTATGGCGCTTTAGAAAATGGTAATGTAAGAAGTGCTTGTATAGATGCCATAGAAAAAGCTTATAAAAAAGCTACTGAACTTTAAGTATGAAATTTTAGTTAATCTGGATAAAGGAAAAAAATAGAAAGTTTCCCATATCTCAAAAAAGATATGGGGAATATTTTAGCACTTATTGTGCTGTTACGTTTTCAGCTTGAGGACCTTTTTGACCTTCACCAATTTCGTATGTTACACTTTGACCTTCGTCTAAAGAAACACGACCTGGACCTGTACTGTTTACTTGACGAAAGTGTACAAATAAGTCACCACCGCCATCATTTTGTTGGATAAATCCATAGCCTTTTTCTTCATTGAACCATTTTACAGTTCCGCTTAGCAATTCTGCCATTATAATACCTCTGTGGGAAAATACATTTCTCTTCGAAATGGAATCAGAATTGAGGAATCTTTTGCAGGATAAAAAGATACCCTACCAAAGATGAATTCGAACCTCATCTTTCATCGGGAATTATTATATCTGTTTGATACAATAAAAGCAAATAAAACAGACATTATTTAACGATTTGCGTTCCAACACCCTCAGAAGTAAACAATTCTAGTAACATTGAGTGTTCAAGTCTTCCATCGATTATATGAGCTTTATGCACTCCACCCTCTATAGCTTCTAAACACGCATCAACTTTTGGTACCATACCACCATGAATAGTGCCATCAGCTTTAAGAGCTTGCACTTCCGCTTTTGTAAGTGTATTTAAAAGCTCTTTATCATTGTTAAGAACACCAGCTGTATCTGTTAAAAATATAATTTTATTTGCACCAATAGCTTTTGCAACATAGGAAGCACAAAGGTCAGCATTTATATTAAAGCCTGGATGTCCCATCTCTTCACCAGCTGCTATGGGTGCTATAACTGGTACAAATTTTTCATGAATTAAGTTAGATAACACATCTGGTTTTACATCTGTGATATTTCCCGTAAGCCCCCATTTTGCAAAATTTTTCGCTTTAGCAGTGATAAAGTGCGCATCTTTACCACTCACACCTATAGCCTTTGCACCATGAGAGTTTAAAAGAGAAACTATCTCTTTGTTTATCTCACCACTTAAAATCATCTCAGCTATGCGCATAACTTCTTTTGTTGTTACTCTTTGTCCCTCTATAAACTTCGTATCTATCTTTAAATCATCGAGCATTTCAGTGATTTTTGAGCCACCGCCATGAACTATAACAGGCTTGATGCCTACAAGATACATAAGTAAGATATCTTCAGCAAACTTCTCTTTTAATTGTGTAGATGTTTGAGCCGAACCACCATATTTAATCACTACTATCTCTTTATTAAACTCTTTTATAAATGGTAAAGCTTCAAGAAGTGTTTTAACTGTCTCAATCTTTTTTTGCATTAAGCCCTCCTGTATATTTATCTATTATTTTAAAAACTTTTTCATCAACTTCTACATCCAAATCTAATAATGACAGGGGAAGATTGAAAGACTCTAATTTAACATAATCTTTATATGTCACTAAAATTGAGTCCGAAGCATCTTTTTTCAAAACTTCAAGTAGCTCAGAGCGAACAAAAGAGTGATGATCTTCAAAATAGTTTTTACTCACCACCTTTGGTAAAAATTCATCTAGTCTATCTGGTCTTGCAATAGCTGTTACTAATGACATTTTAGCACTTTTATTTTTAAGTTCTACTACTCTTTTAAAATCTATTCCATCTTTTAATATATGAACCTCTTTAGAACTCCATAACCGCTCTCTAAAAGGTCCAGAGGGAAGACAAAAACTGTTTTTTGAGTGAACCTCTATAAGAAAATCAAGCTTTTTAATATCATGTTTAGAATAAGCATCATCTAAAAAAACAACTCTAGCACCCATCTCTTTAGCTTTGTAAATAGCTTTTTTTCTGTCCTCACTCACTATAACGAGAGCATTTTTTACTTTGTGAGCATATATCATAGCTTCATCACCGCTAACACTAACATCACATAAAATATTTTTCGAATCTTTAACAATATGAAGACCTTTACTCTCTCTGCCATAGCCACGAAGAATAATCGCCACATTATCATATCTGCTCGCGAGAGCACACACCAATGGTGTTTTACCACTCCCCCCCACACTTAGATTGCCAATGCTAATTATGTCAATATTAAAATCTTCTACTCTTTTACTCTTAAAACGGATGTACATTCCAAAGCAATAAAGAAGACTAAGAGGTAAAAGCAGGAGTGATACTAATCTTTGAACACCAGAAGGGTTGTAGAAATACTCTTCAACCCAAAAAACTAGACTTTTTTTCAAACTCTATTTTTAGCTATTTTCTTGATTGTATCGACAACAAATTTCACCTCTTTATCTTCCATAGTAGGATAGACAGGAAGAGATAAAATTTGCTGATACGCTCGTAGAGCTACGGGAAAATCATTTACACGCAGAGAGTATTTTGATTTATAATAGGTTAAAAGATGCAATGGGATATAATGTAATCCTGTATCTATCCCATTTTCTTTTAACTCTAAAGCAAATGAATCACGATTTTTATCTATCTTAATAATATACAAAGAGTACGGATGTTCTTGACAGCTCATCTCTGGAATTGTTATATGTTCAACCCCATCTAAAGAATCAGAGTAGATCTTAGCAATCTCTTTTTGTCTGAGTATATTTTTATCTTGATCTTGAACTTGAGCTCTAATATACGCAGCATTGAGATGACTCAAAGAGTAATCATTACCAATATCTACCACATCATAAATGTACTCTAAAGCATCTTCATCACGGACTATCGCATGGTTTGCTAAAAGTCTAGCACGCTCTATAATATCATCATCATCTGTCACTAGCATCCCGCCATTACATATATTTTTCTTTAAATGTGGAGAAAAATTAAAGCAAGTTATATCAGCACCAGTAGCACCAATTCTTACTCCATTATATGTTGAACCTAAAGCATCACAAGCATCTTCAACTATCTTCACATCATAAATCTTAGCCATTGAGTATAATCTATCAAGGTCCAAACAAGCACCAGCCACATGAGTTAAAATAACAGCCTTTAATTTTTTAGACTTATGCTTCTCTAAGTATTGCTCTAGTTTATCCATATCAATATTGTAAGTTTTCTCTTCAATATCTATAAAAACTGGCTCTGCATCAAAGTGACGAACAACCTCAGGAACATTTGGGTGTGCATTTACAGAACACACTACTTTATCCCCTCTTTTTAACTCTAAAGCAAGCATTGCTAAATGCAAAGCAGATGTTCCGTGCGATGTTGCTAATGCATATTTAGAACCTATATACGAGATAAAATCATTTTCCAACTCTTCTATCTGGTTTATATCTTCACCATCCAAAACATCACTTACATTTGAGTGAGATTCACGCCCGCTTTCGTATTTGCTAAATGGAACTTTCATTTTTCTTTCCTTTATAAAGTTATATCTCTTGGATAATTAAAATCATGGTTTATTGTTCTGGATGTCAACTTCGCAATAACTGGCATTTTTCGCTTAAACTGGTTACGGAAAATTCTACTCACTATCATCTCAAGCATATCTTTATCGACACCCATTTTTACTATCTCTTCTTTACTTATTCTATCTTCTACATAAAGTTTTAGTGCTTCATCTAACTGGGCATATGTATAGCCTAAATCATCTTCATCGCTCTGTCCATCCCACAAATCTGCAGAAGGGGCTTTGTCTATTATATTTTTAGTTATATTTAAATGCTCTGCAAGCTCATAAACCTCACTTTTATACAAATCACCTATGGGGTTTAATGCACTTGACAAATCACCATATAGAGTTCCATATCCAAGCATCAATTCACTTTTATTGCTAGTACCTAAAACCAAAGCATTTTCTCTCGCTGAAATATCAAAAATCGTTGACATCCTCATACGAGAAGAAAAATTGCCTTTTCTTAAATTATCCATATTTGGATTCAAGGCTTCATAAGCACGCAACATCGGTTCTATTGAAGCTGTGATAACATTCATCTTGAAATCTTTGCATAGTGCTAAGGCATCATTTAATGAACTTTGTGAGGAGTATTGCGAAGGCATCATCACACATAAAAGATTATCTCTAAAAGTTTTATGAGCCAATACAGCTACAACAGCAGAGTCAATTCCACCACTTAAACCAATAACAACTTTTTTAATTCCAGTCTTACGAACTTCATTATCTAAAAATCTCACTAGATAGTCTGTAATCTGCTCATATTTACTCATAATTATTTATAACCTTTAAAAAACTTTAACAAAAAATATTATATCTAATTTTTGTAACAAATATATAATTAAAGTTAACAGATGTGCTTATGGGCCATAATATTTAGCTCTTTACAGGAAAATCCTGCCTCTTTTCTTGCATCTGTATTTAATTTTTTTGCTCTTAAAAAACCTTGAGGGTAGTATTTTGCTATTATTTCAAAATATACATCGACATCTTCATCATCCTTTTCACATGCATAATTGAACCAAACATCGCCTTTTTTTACATGGTCAATCTCTTCTTCTAAAATTATATTTAGCTTACTAATAATTTTCTCTATCATCTCATTTTTAGGAAGTTTTTTAAGTTTTTTTAAAATCATTGGTGTAGCATCTAAGCCATTAGCTTCTAAGTATCTAGGAACTACTGCCATCCGCTCTATCAAAGTTTGTGTTCTTTGGGATGCTTCAAACAAAGCATTATGCACCTCAATGTCTCCATAATTAGTACCAAGCTCATTTAAAAGGGTCTCTAGCATGACAAAATGTTTGATTTCATCATCTGCAACCTCTAACCAGTCATCATAATATTTTTTTGGTAAGCCTACAAACCTATATGCAGCATCCAATGCCAAATCAATAGCAGAATATTCTATATGTGCTATAGCATGTAAGAGATTTATCTGCCCCTCTTTTGTTGTTAGGTTGCTTCTTTTTGGAACATCTTGTGGTGGGACTATTTTACATATAGCATCATATGAGGGAACAGTAAACTCTTTTGCTTTAAACACTTTTTCAAATGCTATCTCATCTGATTTGTATGTGTGATAAAACTCCCTAAAGTGTTCTATTTTTGTTGCAGGATTTTTAGCTTCTATAATTAGCTCTAATTCTTTATAAAAATTCATAAGAGTATCATGATATAATCACACTAAAAAAGAGATAAATTATGCAAATAAAAGTGCAACCAATGGGTGTTTACCAAACAAACTGCTATATTGCTACAATTGATGGAAAAGATTTTATTATTGACCCGGGAGTAGGTGCAACAGAGTGGGTGATACAAAATGTCACTAATCCTATTGCCATCTTAAATACACATGGTCACTTTGATCATGTATGGTCAAATGCAGAGTTACAAAAGAGACTTGGCATTAAACTCTACACTCCAAAAGGCGATGTAATGCTGCTCACTTCTAATAGCTGGATGCCAGACTTACCACCCTCTACTCCTGATGTGGAAGTTGAACCAAATGAAGAGTTTGATTTTGATGGTGTAAAAGTGAAGTTCCGTCACTTCCCAGGTCATTGTCCTGGATGTTCAACCATAGAGATAGGCGACGCTATGTTTAGTGGTGATTTTATTTTTGAGCGCTCCATAGGTAGAACAGATTTTCCATATTCATCTCCGCAGGATATGAAAGATTCATTACAAAGATTTAAAAAACTTGATTACGATAAAACAATCTATCCAGGGCATGGTGGAACAACCACTATTAAACAAGAGCAACAATATGCGGATTACTGGATAGGCAACCTATAATGCAAGATCATTTTAAAGATAGAGCAAAAGAGTGGGATGCTGGTAGCATCCGTGTAAAAGGTGCTAAAACGATAGCGGATGCTATAGAGAGACAAATAAGACTCACAAAAGATATGGAGATAATGGATTTTGGTGTAGGAACAGGACTTTTGGGATTCGAGATAGCAAAACATGTTAAACAAGTGTATGGTGTCGATACTTCTGCAAATATGTTAGAAAAACTAAAAGCAAAAAACACAACACAACTCAGTATAGAAACCTATTGTCAAGATATTATAAAAGAGCCACTAATAAAAACTTTTGATGGTATGGTAAGTTCTATGACTCTACACCACATAGAAAACTTAAAAGCTTTTTTTGCAACAATGTATAAAAATATAAATAAAGGCGGATTTATCGCTATTGCAGATTTAGAGAATGAAGATGGAACTTTTCATTCAGATAACACTGGTGTATATCATTTTGGATTTGATAATTCAGAGCTATGTAAAATTGCAAAAGATGCTGGATTTCAAAGTGTAAAGTTTAACAATATCAACACCATCTACAAGCCAAATAGAGAATTTGGTATATTTTTACTTACAGCTACAAAGTAGAATTCTAAGCTCTACTAAATATCTATAATTTCATGTACCTCTAATCCAAATCCACTTAAACCTACAAACTCAGTACGAGCCATAGATGTGATGAGGTTCATTTTTGAAACACCTAAGCCTTTTAATATCTGTGCCCCAATGCCGAACTCTTTCATTGCAGCATTATCTTGATGATTGGTTTTATTGATAAAAACTAAAACTCCACTATTTTGTTTTAAATACTCTATGGAGCTTACTAAATTATTATATTTTTTCTGGTTTAAAAGGAGTTCAATATCTGGAATAACATTATGAACTCTCACATTAGCTACCTCTCCAGCACTATAAAACACTATGGCAGTATGTTGCACCTCATCATGATCTATAAATGTATGTTGCTTCACCTTCACACCAAAAAAATCTATCTCTTGAACATCTACTTCATTGACTAATCTTTCATTCGCTAAACGGTACTCAACTATATCAGAGATAAAAACTGTTTTTAGATTATGCTCTTCACCAAAAATATCAAGGTCATCACGCCTTGCCATTGTTCCATCTTCTTTAATGATTTCACAAATTACTGATGATTCACTCAAGCCAGCTAGCCTACATAAATCAACTGAACCCTCAGTATGACCAGTTCTTACAAGCGTTCCACCATCCTTAGCTATTAGAGGAAAAATATGTCCTGGCTTTACTAAGTCATCTGCATGGCTGATAGGGTTTGCTAATATCTTAATGGTATCATCTCTCTCCCCTGCTGATATACCAGTTAAAGCATTTTTTGCATCAACTGAAACAGTAAAGGCAGTTTCATATGATGATGTATTTGAGCTAACCATTGGGTTTAAGTCTAATCTCGTCGCGATAGTCTTGCTAATTGCAACACAAATCAAGCCTCTTGCATGAGTCGCCATAAAGTTAACATGTCTCGGAGTTGAAAATGCTGATGCATATACTAAATCACCCTCATTTTCTCTATCTTCATCATCAATCATGATGACCATATTGCCTTTTTTAATCTCATCTATAGCTGTTAATACTCTATCAATCGGTGTCATTAATTCTCTTTAAAATAATTTAGGGCATTATATATAAATGTTGATTAAAAACAGCGTAAAAAGATTTTGTAAATTTATTCATAAAACACTTGACAAAGAAATCTTATTTACCTATAATTTCGCTCCAACAAACATGATAGACAAGTTTGTTATCTTGTATAAACACCGCGGAATAGAGCAGTTCGGTAGCTCGTCGGGCTCATAACCCGAAGGTCACAGGTTCAAATCCTGTTTCCGCAACCAATTTCAATTTTCAATGTTGGGGTATCGCCAAGCGGTAAGGCACTAGTTTTTGGTACTGGCATTCGGGGGTTCGAATCCCTCTACCCCATCCACCTTTTTTAAATCAACATCAACAGTTGATATAAAATGATTAATTTTAGTTTTAATCAAGACAGAATCGAGGGAAGCATACTTTAGTATGTGAACGAAAATTCTAACGCAGAGTAAAATTAAAAGTAACATTTTAGATATCGCGGAATAGAGCAGTTCGGTAGCTCGTCGGGCTCATAACCCGAAGGTCACAGGTTCAAATCCTGTTTCCGCAACCAATCATACACCACACAAAATTCTACAACTAAAATAAAAATAATTTAAGTTTTTTATGCTAAAATTTCGAGATTTATCACACTTTGGGGTATCGCCAAGCGGTAAGGCACTAGTTTTTGGTACTGGCATTCGGGGGTTCGAATCCCTCTACCCCATCCACAATTCAACAACTATCAAATCATATATTTAAAGGCTTCATAATGGGCGACACTTCTGATCCAATTGACTTAACAATAAGAACAATCGTACTTGTCGTAATTTTGGGAATATTTTATTTTGTATTAAAAGGTAAAAAAGAGGACAAAAAGTAAAACACTCTCTTAGTGATTTACTTCTCTGTTTAAAACTTTCTCGATAGATTCTATCTTTGTTTTGAGTCTATTTTCACAATTTTTACGGATATCAAATTTTAGTGAAGAATATACTCTCTCACACCCCTCCAACTGCTTATAAGCTAACTCAATTACATCTAAAGCCTCTTTCATACTTGAAGCTTCTATAACAGTTCCCATAGGTGTTAACTGGTATGGTACACCCGATTTATCAATAGCATCTATAACTTTACTCACTTGCTTTGAAACCGAAGCTCCATCCCTACAATCATCTGATGTAGGAAACATACTGAACTCTAGTAATACACTTGTCATTATTTTCCTTCTACTTTTAACTTTTACTCATATTTGTAGAGTTTCCATTTTGACCACATTGACAACTTGAACCACATTGGCAAGGTTTTGGGCATTGACATTTAGGATTATTACATACTCCAGAATTCATCTGCTCTAATTTTGCTTGCGATGATGTAGAGCATCCTGAAGTTAAAAATATCATTCCAACTACTGCTATTAGTTTTATTGCATTTTTCATTTTTATTAAATCCTTGTTTTAACAATTAATGTTACAGTAAATATAAGGGCATCTCTAATAACCCTAATATGTCTCAACATTATAGCAGAAGTACTGTTGGAAGAAGTACAAAAAGAGGTGCCCTAAATATATTTAGGGATTAAGCTCTTAATTTTTTTATATATCTTTTCAAAATCTGTAGAATAAACCCTTGTTTGGGCTATGGATGTAATGAAGTTTGTGTCTCTCTCCCAACGGGGTACGAGGTGCATATGAATATGTTCAGCTATCCCTGCCCCTGCAACACCACCGAGATTCATCCCGATATTTACACCCTGAGCATCTATCCCCTCTTTTAAAAGCCTCACACATTTTTGAGCCAAAGCACTCATATGTAGCCATGTCTCACTCGGTAACTCTTCAAGTTTATCCGTATGCATATGTGGAATTATCATAAAATGCCCAGGAGTATAAGGGTAGCGATTCATCACTATAAAGCAATGTTCATCACGGTAAAGCACATGCAAATCACTATCATCTTGTGAATGGGTGCTTATATGACAAAAAACACACCCATCAATCTTTTTACTTGTAACATACTCATCTCGCCATGGGGCGTATAAAACATCTTCCACTGCAAATCCTTATATAAACGCAAAAACTAAGTCTGGAAATATTATAACAAGACCTAAACCTAAAAGCTGGAGAAATATAAAGGGGATAATACCTTTATATATCTCTAGTGTCTTTATAGTATCCCCTGCTGCACCTTTTAAAAAGAAGAGTGAGAGTCCAAAAGGTGGGGTCAAAAATGAAGCTTGTAAATTGAGTGCTATTAAAACTGCAAACCAAATAGGGTCAATTCCAAAAGCATTCATAACTGGAACCAAAATAGGCACTATTATAAAACTTATCTCAATAAAGTCTATAAAAAAACCAAGTATAAAGATGCTCAACATTGCAATAGCAATAAACACCCAAACATCCCCTATATCTTCACTGAAAAACTCTAAAATCAAATCACTTCCGCCAAGCTCATTAAACACTAAAGAAAAAGCCGTTGCACCTATGAGAATCATAAAAATCATGCCAGTGAGCTTTACTGTTTCTAAAGATGCATACTTTATCATCTCAAAATTAAGTGATTTATTTAAAACAGAAAGTAAAAGTGCACCTATTACACCAAATGCTGCTGATTCTGTTGGTGAGGCTATTCCTGCAAATATACTACCTAGAACTGATACCATTAAAAGCATTGGAGGGATTATTGCGATAAGAATCTCTTTGGTGCTAACACTTTGTATATCTTTTGGAATTGGTGCTATCTCAGGGGAAAAATAAGAACGAATCAAAATATATGTTATATAGAGACCCACTAAAACAAGCCCTGGTAAAACTGCACCCATAAACAGTTCACCAACACTAACACTCATAACATCACCTAAGATGATTAAGATGATTGATGGAGGGATGATTTGACCTAGTGTTCCACTTGCAGCTACTGTTCCAGATGCCAAGCCTTTGTTGTAACCTGCCTGTAACATAAGAGGAAGAGCTATAACACTCATCATTACAACCGATGCTGAGACTATCCCTGTTGAGGCAGCGAGCATTGCACCTACTAAAACAACACTTACAGCTAAACCACCACGAACATCGCGAAACAAAGCGCTCATTGAGATTAACAGTCTCTCTGCCATCTTTGACTTTTCTAACACTAATCCCATTGTAATGAAAAGTGGTACTGCCATAAGAGTGGTGTTGGACATGATTCCGTAGATTCTAAAAGGGAGCACTGAGAAAACATCAAACCCTAGTTCTGGAACAAAAAAAGCAAAAACAATCGCTACAGTTCCAAATACAAATGCCACAGGGATACCTACTAAAAGTAGTGCCAATACCACAATAAACATAAACATTGCAATCATAATGATTGCCACTCTTTAAAATTAATTTGGGTATCTCTTATAGCTTGCAATACTAAAAAAACAAATCCGAGAGGAAGAAGTGCCTTTACTAAGTACCTATACTCTAACCCACCAGGATTTGAAGAGGTTTCATTTTGAAGAAAACTCATATGCACAAAATCTATACTGATATATATAATTAAAAAAGAAAAAGGAAGTATAAAAAAAAGTGATGAGATGATATTTATAAGTGCTTTTCTTTTTGCTGAATAATGAGCATAAAAAATATCCACCCTAACATGAGCGCCCTCTTTTAAAGTATAGGCAATTCCAAAGAGTATGATAACATCAAAGAGATGCCATTCCAACTCTTGCAAAGCAATAGAACCTGTAGAAAATAGATACCTTGCTGTGGCATCATACACAACAAGTAAAACTAAAATAATTAAAATAAAAGCTGTCAGGTAAGCTAAGTATTTTATGGCTTTATCTATAATCATAATCTAAATAAAATTCGGTGCATCATTAGCAAAAAGAACAATATCACCAGCTTTTGTCTGCGAAGCTAAAACATCTGTAAGTGATGATTTATCATGCAGTATTATCTTCGTTTTGACTTTTAAATTTTTATCAAAAAGTTCAGCATTTAATGACCCTGTAACTATTACAATATCAAAAGTGTTGTTTATTGCTTCAATCAACTTTAAATTTAACTCTTGAGAGCTTTCAACTAAACCAGGAGTAACTATCGCTTTTCTACCATTATGGAGTGAGCATAGTCTTACACCCTCTAGCATCCCATCAATGTTTCCATTATATCCATCATCAAGTATCAATTTCCCGCCAGCTTTAATCATTTGAAGTCTGTGCTCTACTGGTTCCAACTCCTCTACGGCCTCTTTTATCTCTTCAAAGCTAAGCCCAAAACTTCTAGCGACACGAACTGCAACAGCGATATTCATAGTTTGAAAATTTCCTAAAATTTTTGTATGAAAAGATATGGTTTCATCATCAAACTTTAAATCAAAATTCGTGCCCTCTAGTGTAGCATGACAACAAACTATCTCATTACCAAAAAAAGTTACTTTTTTATGTGGCTCATCCGTAACAGAGGTGTGTATAAATGCTTTTTCGAGTTTAGGTGATTGCATAATCTCTAATTTTGTAGCAATTATATTTTCTAGAGTTTTAAAATACTCAATATGAGCTAAGCCCACTTTACCAACCACTACACTTTGCGGTTCTAAAAAAGTTGTAATCTCATATATATCACCACTCTCTCTAGCACCCGCTTCACAAACATAAATCTCTGTATCACTTGGAAGGGAGTTGTTTATATCACCCACTATTCCACCAATAGTATTGACACTTCTAGGCGTTGCATATACCTTATACTTCTTTGCAAGTATTTGTGCTACAAAATTTTTGATACTTGTTTTTCCATAACTTCCAGTGATACATATAATTTGTAAATCTTTCATCTGTGATAATTTTTTCAACGCTTCTTTTTTATATGTCATAAACAAAAATTTCTCAATCATATAACTACCTATATAAGCAAGAGCGAGTGGCATAAAAACACCATATGTTCCACATCCACCCTTTAAAGTACATAAAACATTTTGAAAAAGAACAAATGAAACAAGGAGGATTAAAAATCTTTTTACACGCCATGTTAAAACTAATTTTTTATCAAGTTTTTTATGCCAAACAAAGATAGAAGGCAACATTGCAAAGTAAAAGAAAATAGCAAAAAATTGACCCGTTGTATAGTAAGCTATAAAAGGTATAAAAAAGTAGATAAGATGCCATGAGGGTTTATGATGTTTTAAGACAACGCGAGTAATTTTATAATCATACCATTGTAAATTTGTTATAAGGTACCATCCAAGTGTCGTTACAAATAAAACATTTGTAATAAAAGCAAATAATATTTTATACTCTTCCATTTAGTGCTCCAAAGTTTTCAAAAAAGTTGATTCTATTTTTTTAGATATATCTTCTGATGTATTCATAAAAAAGTAATGGTCGCCATCATAAACTTCTAAAGTAGCATCATCTATAAGTTCATATATCTTTTGTGCTGAACTTAACGGTGTAGCAGTGTCTTCTTGCCCCCAACACAACAATGCTTTACCTGTGTATGAGGCAAACTCATCTGAAAAGTCTTCATTCACTACATTTTTAAAAGTTTGATACATCGGTTCACTTAATTCTTTAGCATCCTCTGCAACAAAAAGTGAACGAAGTTTTGCAATACCAAATATTTTTAGCATTTTAAACAGCATAATTTTTGATTTTACTTTCAACGATTTTGGTATGGAAATCCCTGCGCTACCAACAAGAACAAGAACTTTAGGGTCAAGTAAAAGTGCTATTTTACCACCAAAAGAGTGACCTAAAATAATATCCTTGGATGCATTGATGTGAATCATTAAAAGCTCCACTATCCTTGCATAGTCTTTTGTTTGAAGTGTTAGATTACAAGTGCTATTTCCAAAACCTGGCAGGTCTATATAGATGTGGCGAAAGCCACTCATATGTGAAGCAAATGATTGTTTCATCAGGTTCTTATTGCTTCCCCAACCATGGAGAACTATCAAATCTACCTTTGCGTTTGGATTGATTATCTCATAACTTATATCTAAAGTATGTTGATTATATTGGATAGACTTGATAGCCATTATTTACCTTTTGCCGAAGATATTGAGTGAATATACTCATATGACACTTTTGCTTTATTTTGACTTGGAAGTGATTGTGCTAATGATTCTATGGTAGTTTTAAAATCTTCAAAAAGATAGTTTGCCATTGAACCTGGGATTGGGTTTATCTCATTTAATAACACCTCACCATCTACTACAAAGAAATCACATCTAATCAATGAGCCCTCAAACATACCCCTATATATTTTTTCGAAGTTTGCTTTGAGTTTACTCTCTAGCTCGTCACTTATATCTGCTTTGAGAACTTGCTCACTTCTTGAGAAATCCATATATTTTTTCTCAAAATCTAAAAATTCATTTTTTTGAGGCTCTTCAACAATAGAAAATATCATAGTGCCATCAACCATACAACCCGCTAAGTTGTACTCTTTAACACCCTCTATAAACGGCTCTACTAAAACATTAGAATCAAATTCAAATGCACTATCAAGTGCATAATCAAGTTCACTTTCATCTCTTACTATACTTACTCCTATGGAGCTACCAAGACGAGCAGGTTTTATAATTATAGGGTAAGGTGTATTGATATTTGCATGCTCATTAGATGTTAAAACTTCATACTCAACACTCTTAATATCTTTAGCATTACATAGGTATTTTGTATATCTTTTATCGTATGAAAATACACTCGCATCAACGCGTGGACCAATATACTTAATAGAAAAAAAATCGAGTAAAGAAGCAACAGTTCCGTCTTCTCCGTCTGCTCCATGAATAAGGTTTAAAACTACACCTTGATGTATTGATGATGAGAACATGCTCTTTTGAATAAATCCACCATTAGAGATACTCAGTTGTGGCATCTTTTTATACTCACTTTTACTAAAAGTTGTTGCTTTCATCTTTGATGGCTCAATAAGATAAAACAGATGACTTTCATCACAAAAAATAAAACTTACATCAAATCCTGATAGTTTCTCTTTTAAAGTTATCGCACTTACTATGCTAATCTCATGTTCAAAACTAGCCCCACCAAATAAAATAGTTAATTTCAAATTTTTCTTCCTTATACTGTTTGTAATAATTTCAAAGCTTCTTTAACAAGTGAAGCAGTATCATTGCCCTCACATTTACTTAAAGCTTTTGATATTTTGTCTTTTTTGAATCCTAAAGATTCTAATGCTTCACTAGCTTCAGAAAATGCCAAATTTTGAGGTGCTGATGGTGCAACCAACTCCATATCAAAACCGTTGAGTTCCACTAAAATCCGCCCTGCACTCTTTGGTCCAATGCCAGGAACTTTTTTTACTCCGTTCATATCTTTGTTGTTGATAACTGTCGCGAATTGCGTTGGGGTATATGTTGAGCATATTGCCATAGCAACCTTTGGACCCACTCCGCTAATCTTTATAAGTCTCTCAAAAAGCTTTTTTTCACTAATATCTAAAAAACCGTAAAGAAGCTGGGCATCTTCACGAATAATATGTGAAGTAAAAAGCTTTACTTCTGTTTTTGGCAATGCTGAAAATGTTTGCAAAGAGATAAAAACCTCATAAATAACACCACTAACCTCTATGTGCGCAAAAGATGGTTCTTTATGCTCTATCGTTCCTTTTAATCCTACAATCACTCTTTTACCGCCTGTATTTCATATTGGTCTTCATCCACCTCAACAAGAGCAAAAATCTTTTCAGATGAGCCCTCTTGAGGCTTGTATGAGAGTTCAATCGGTGGTTCTACAAGCATAAATTTTATCTCATTATGACCTACCCATTTATCTCTATTTATAATTCTTGCATCAAATATACTCTCTTGAAAAGATGATGTTTTTGTACTTGAGAGGATAAGATGCTCTTTCTTTTTTATGTACTCTTTTTTTATACTAAGAAGATGTTCTTGAATCTTCTTAAACTCTTTGTACTGTTTCACAAAAGAAGCAGGCATCTTGACACCATTTTTTTTGTAATGGAGTAAGCGTTTTTTTACATCGTTAAAACTCGCTTTGTTATCTTCTACGATAAGTGTATATTTTTCTATCTCTTTTTTTATATCACGGATATCGTTTTTAAGCTCTTGTATCTCATCTTGATTTTCATCCAAACCTTTTTGAGCTATTTTTTTAAGAAGCGGATCAATTGTAAAAACATTTTCACTCCCTTGCAGTTTTTTTATCTCTATAAATCTTGAAGCTGTAGCTTTTACATATGAGGCACATAGATCTATAGTAATCTCTTTGGCTCTTATATCACCACCAACAGCTTGTTCTATCTCAACTATGTCACCATCAATCGTGCCATGTTCTAGTCTGGTTATATGAATATTTTTACCATAAGCCATCCCTTTATGGGTATTGATTTTCAAGTTATCTGCTCTTATCTGGGCTGTTTTATGAGTCTGCCCATCAACCGTTGCAGTTAAAGCTTTCACCTTAGCGCTGGAACCAACATTACCCTCAATATGAATCTCACTCACCTCAACTAACATTCCTGTACCAACAGCATCTTTTATTGCATCTGTTTCTTTTACACTTATGGAAACATCCGAATCAAGTCCAGTTGAGATAGAGCCTGTTGTCTTAAAACTGATTTCACCTATGTCAACATCTGTTTTAATGAGATATGTGTCCTTATCAAGTGCAATATAGCCATTCTCTTTAGCGCTATATTTGATACTTTTATCTGTCTCAATCATCTTGATAGTATCGTCTATTTGAAATGTAGGAAATTTATCTGCACTTGGTTCTTTTGGGCTTAAATACTCTCCTCTACAGTTTCGACCAGGCTTACCATTTTGAGGTTTAATATACTCTATAAGAAGTTCATCTTTGAGTACACTCTGTATAAAACCCCTTTGAGCGTAATCTACCTTGGTGTTTTCGTCAACCTCTTCTTTTTTACTATAATGAAATATCAACGCATCATCTGTAGTTTTAACAGGTTCAAGACTCTGCGCTACAAGAATGGTTTCATTTTTATCATAAGTCAATGTTTGAGCAACTTGTACCTCCGCTGATATTTTAGAAACAACACCACTTAGCATCTCATCAAAAATATTTATAAGGATACCTGCACGAACCTTACTTTTATTAATCATAAGCAAAAGTTCTTTCTCAAACCTTGGATTATAACTAACCTGTGATCCCTCTTTTATACTTAGATAAACTTTACATTTTGTAGCATTAGCCCCAACTGCAATTTTAAAATCTTTAAACAAGTCTTCTTCAGTATTTTTTGCAAAAATCTCCACTTCATACATCTGCATAATTTGAAAATTTTTATTTAGAAGTGCTGTTTCATCATCTAGTTCATAAAGCTTATAAACCTCTATCTCTTCCCAGTCAACCTCTTTTTTTTCTTCATTCATGCGGGTAAAAGTTTGAACATCTAAAATGGTAAAATCTAAAGTTTCTACTTTTACATCATATAATTTTGCTAAACTCATCAACTCCTTAGCAACATTTTTTGTCCTTACAACAGTTGGACGAATTTTTTTTGAAGATGTATTAGATTTATTATCAGAGTTAAAAAATGGCACACTCACCTCCAAGGCAAATTTTAAGACTATATTTTAATCAAATATTTGTTAAAATATCGTAAAAATAATAAAAAATTCAATCAAGCACTTAAAGAAGCCCATGTTTAAAGCCATATTTACAAACAGTTTTGGAATTTTAATCTCTAGGATTCTAGGATTTATCAGAGATTTATTTACAGCATCCGTACTTGGTGCAAACATATATAGCGATATATTTTTCATCGCCTTTAAGCTTCCAAACCTATTTCGCCGTATTTTTGCAGAGGGGGCTTTTACACAAGTTTTCATTCCAGCATTTGCCAAGTCCTCCCATAAGGGTGTGTTTTCCGCAAATATTTTTATAGTTTTTCTATCTATTATAATTTTAATCACACTCTTAGTAAATTTACTCCCTACTTTAGCCGCCAAAACAATGGCGGTAGGTTTTGATGATGCAACCATAAAGATGGCAGCCCCATTTGTAGCCATAAACTTTTGGTATTTACCAATTATATTTACCGTTACATTTTTAAGTACAATGCTTCAGTACAAACACCATTTTGCTACATCCGCTTTTTCCACTGCACTCCTCAACATTTCACTTATTTTAGCTCTATATTTCTCTCAAGATAAAACTCAAAGCGAAATAGTTTACTATCTTAGTTTTGGTGTAGTTATCGGTGGACTTTTACAGCTCGCAGTTCATATCATTGCCATATATAAACATGGACTCTCTAAGCTTCTCATAGGTGGGTTCAAGCACTTAAGAGTAAAGTCTAAAATCATAAAAAGAGATACAAAAGCATTTAGAAACAATTTCTTCCCTGCAATGTGGGGAAACTCCACTGCTCAGGTGAGTGCATTTTTAGATACTTTTTTAGCATCATTTCTTGTAACAGGTTCTATCTCTTACCTTTACTATGCCAACCGTATATTTCAACTCCCCCTAGCACTTTTCGCCATAGCAACATCCATAGCTCTTTTTCCTAGAATTGCCAGATATATAAAAAATAAAGATGAAGAAAAAGCTCTTGTATTTTTACACAAGGCATTTTGGTTTTTAGCCTTTTTACTGAGTGCAAGTGCCATAGGTGGCTTTATTCTCTCTAGGGAAATAACATGGCTATTATTTGAGCGTGGTGCATTCAATGCAGAAGATACACTAAACACAACTGCAGTTCTACAAATGTACATGATAGGCTTACTCCCTTTTGGACTTCAAAAACTTTTTATCCTCTGGCTATACGCAAAAGAGATGCAAATGAAAGCAGCCAAAATAGCAACCTACTCTCTAATCACCTACATAATATTTGCCCTAGCCCTCATCTCACCCATGGGAGTAAGTGGTTTAGCATTAGCCGGAACAGTTGGTGGATTTGTAAGTTTTACTTTAACTATCAAAGTTTTTGGAGTAGATAACTTTTTAAATATTTTGCGTTGCAAAAACATCGTTTATCTTTTAGCTAGTTCTATTGTATTTATATTTTTACTTCTAATATTTAAAAATTTTATTAGTACCATTATAAACGCATAGCTAATATGCTAAAATACTAAAAATTTAATCTATGATATGGAAAACTAATGCACTTATTCGACTCAGCAAAAAAAATAAAACGCGAATTTATCCCCTTAGTAGAGGGCAAAGCATCATTATATGTTTGTGGTCCAACTGTTTATGATGACGCTCATCTGGGTCACGCAAAAAGTAGCTTAGTTTTTGACCTACTTGTTCGTGTACTCAAAGCAAATGGTTACGAAGTAATTTATGCTAGAAATATTACAGATATAGATGATAAAATCATTCAAAAAGCAATTACTCAAAACAAAGATATAAAAGAGATTACAGAGTTTTATACAGATTCTTTCCATACTGAGATGTCTGCACTTGGCGTACAAAAACCCAACCTCGAGCCAAAAGCAACAGAATCTTTAGAGGCTATGTTTGAACTTATCCAAAAACTTATAGACAGCAACCATGCTTATCCAACTGCTGAGGGGGATGTTTACTTTGATACATCTAGTGACAGTGAGTATCTAAGCCTTTCAAATAGAGTTCAGGATGAAGGAGACAAGCAAAATCGTGTGGAAAGTTCAGGACTTAAAAAAAATAGTGCTGATTTTGCTTTATGGAAGAGCGTAAAAGAAGAGTATAACGACTTGCCCGTTAGTAGCGATAAAGATGGCTTCAAGCCATCTTCTGTTACATTTGACTCACCTTTTGGCAAGGGTCGCCCTGGATGGCATTTAGAGTGTTCTGCGATGATAGAAAAACATTTAGCAATCCCAAATGCTGAAGCAGCCGTTGACATCCACGGTGGTGGAGCCGACCTACTCTTTCCTCACCATGAGAATGAAGCCGCACAAACAAGATGTGCAACAAACCACAAGATAGCAAACTACTGGGTACATAATGGCTTTGTAAACATTGACGGTGAGAAGATGTCAAAAAGTTTAGGCAATAGTTTTTTCTTAAAAGATGCACTCAAAGAGTATGATGGAGAGGTGTTACGATTTTACCTTCTAAGCACCCACTATAGAAGTAACTTCAACTTCAATACCCAAGATTTAGAACTTGCAAAAAAACGCCTAGATAAAATTTACAGACTTAAAAAGCGTCTTTTTGGATTGGCAGAAAATAGAGACAAAACAGCCTTTGAAGAGAAGCTTTTAAAGGCATTGAGTGATGACCTCAATATATCTACATCGCTAGCACTCATTGATGAGATGATTTCCAATGCAAATGAAACACTAGATACTGCTGGAAAACATAAACTCCTTAAGCGTGAGACAATCTCAAACTTAGCTTATATTGAAGAGGTTTTAGGTTTTGGTGTTAAAAATCCTTTTGAGTATTTCCAGGCTGGTGTGGAAGAAGAAACAAAAACAAAAATTGTAAAACTTATAGCATCGAGAGATGAGGCAAAAAAAGCAAAAGATTTTGAAAGCTCCGACAAACTTCGTGATGAGATTTTAGCTTTTGGCGTAAGCATTATGGACACTCCACAAGGGACATTTTGGGAAAAAATCTAAAAGCAATGACAATAGCAGATATACAAACACACTTAGAAGTAAACTCTAAAAATCTTACTAAGGAATTTAAAAGACTTTTTCATGGTCGTGGTGGGCTTTATGAGGGTTGGAATTTTTTAACTGTTGATTCTATTGACATGATTTTGAGTGTGGCTCTTTACTTTGAGATGCAAGAGAAGCTCGAAGAAGAGCTTGTCTCCATGTTCAAAAACTTTATATCTTCTAGCAGACATAAGAGTTTAGTTCTTCAAAGACGCTATATCAAAGGTGCTCCAAGTGAAGTTTTAGTTGGCGAGATACCTGAGAATCTTTTTGTTATTGAAAACGGGATGAAGCTAAAGCTCAACCTACTCTCAAACCGTAACAGCGGATACTTTGCCGATATGAAAAATGGGCGTAAATTTATAAGAAAAATTTCTAAAGATAAAAGTGTTTTAAACCTTTTCTCCTACACATGTGCTTTTAGCATTGCTGCGAGTCTAGGTGGAGCAAAAAGTGTTTCCAACATCGACATGAGCAAAAGTGCTCTCACAACAGGAAGAGCAAATCACCACTTAAATGAGATAGATACTAAAAGTATCAGTTTTCATCCCTATAACATACTAAAATCGTTCTCCCGTATAAAGAAAAAAGCTCCTTATGATATCATTATCATAGATCCTCCAACTTTTCAAAAGGGGAGTTTTGAAGCGACTAAAGATTATGAAAAAATCATAAAAAAGTTACCTCAAATTGCTTCGAATGATTGTATAGTTTTAGCTTGTCTCAACTCACCTGACTTAGAGTGTGAGTTTGTTATCAAACTTTTACAAGAGTGGGCACCAAGTTTTACATTTGTGAAGAGACTTGAAAATGTAGCAGAATTTGCTAGTGCAAACGAAGAAAGAAGTTTAAAAAATCTAGTTTTTCAAAGAGATGCAAATTATAATAATTAGGATGTACAATGAGATATAAAATTCTTGATAGCTCAAATTTACAAGAGTATCTATTTTCACTACCAGAGATAAAAAACTACTTTAATGCTACAAAACTCATCATCAGTGAAATTGGTGATGGAAATCTAAATTTTGTTTTTTTAGCAACATCTGCAACTGACTCCTCCAAACAACTCATTGTTAAACAGGCTGTTCCATATCTGCGTTGTGCAGGTGAATCTTACCCACTATCCAAAGAGCGTATGACCTATGAAATCCGCTCTTTAGAGGCTTTTAGTAAACTAAGCCAACATATACCAAAAATCTATCATAGTGATGAAGAGATGAGTGTTATCATTATGGAATTTTTAGGGGAGCATATCATTATGCGTAAGGGGATGATAGAGAGTATAATCTATCCTAATTTTGCAAAACACATCAGTTCTTATATGGCAAACACTCTCTTTAAAACATCTTCACTCTACTTGTCAAGTGCCGATAAGCGTTCATTAATTTCTGAGTATATTGGTAATGCTGAGCTATGCAAACTTACAGAAGATTTTGTTTTTACTGCACCCTTTATGAAGCACGAAACTAACGCCCACCTTCCTGAACTGAGCGATGTTGCAGAAAAAATTGCTAATGATGTAGAATTAAAAGTAAAAATACTAGAGCTAAAAAATAAGTTTATGAACCAGAGTGATGCCCTCCTTCATGGTGATTTACACACTGGTTCTATTATGATTAACAAGCAAGAAACCTATGTTATTGACTCAGAATTTGCTTTTGTTGGGCCTATGGGTTTTGACATTGGTGCACTCATTGCTAATCTTATTATGTCGTGGATTTCCCATAAGATTCAAGATGACAATGAAACTTATCAAGAGTGGATACTAGAGTGTATTGAAAAAATTTGGAATAATTTTGTTCTTGAATTTTGTGCTTTATGGGATGAAACTCAGGAGAGTGCTTTACTTACTGATGGTTTTGCAAATAGTGATGTGCTTAAGGCGTATCAAAAAGAGTATATGCAGACACTTCTTCAAGAGAGTATCGGTTTTGCTGGATGCAAGATTATGCGTCGTCAACTAGGCATTGCAGGAGTTGAAGATATCCGAGGGATAGAGGATTCACACTTAAGAGAAAAAGCAAATCGTCTTGCTCTTAGTGTTGGTGAAACATTCATTAAAAAACATCAAAATATTACAAAAATAGATGATATATCTAAACTACTAAAGGCTTAAAATGCAAGGAAAATACAGAGCTCTATGGTTAAATGAAAATGGTGATTTAGAAGTGATTGACCAGCGTTATCTGCCACATGAAAACAAAGTACGCGTACTAAAGAGTGGTTCAGATGCAACTGAAGCTATAAAAGATATGACTGTTCGTGGGGCTGGCGTTATTGGTAATGTTGCGGCGATGGGGATCTACTTACTTGCACGAGAATTTGGCGATGATAAAAAACGCATCTCTCAAGAGGCACATAAAATACGCTCTTCTCGTCCAACTGCCGTAAACCTCATGTGGGCAGTTGATAGAATGTTAGATGTAATAGAAAAAAGCGATAATGTTTTAGTAGATGCTAAAGCTGAAGCTATTTTGATTTGTGATGAGGATGTTGAGCGAAGTAAAAAAATAGGACACCTCGGATGTGAAATAATCGAAAAAATCATGAAAAAGAATAACCTTAAAAAAATAAACATCCTAACTCACTGTAATGCGGGATGGCTCGCTATCATAGATGATGGAACAGCTTTAGCACCAATATATGAAGCACAAAGAAGGGGGATAGATGTTCATGTATGGGTGGATGAGACTCGTCCACGCAATCAAGGAGCTAACCTTACATCTTGGGAACTCTTAAATGCTAATATAGATCATACAATTATCGCTGATAATACAGGTGGACATCTTATGCAACACGAGATGGTAGATATGGTCATCACTGGAGCAGACAGAGTAACTGCTTGTGGGGATGTTGCCAACAAAATAGGAACCTATCTAAAAGCACTTGCTGCAAAAGACAATGATGTCCCTTTTTATGTAGCACTACCATTGAGCACCTTTGACTTTGAGAGTTGTGATGGTGTTCAAGAGATTGCGATAGAGATGCGAAGTGAAGATGAGATTCATATCATGAGAGGACTTGATTCCGATGGAAACTCTCAAGAGATTCGTATAACACCTAAGGGAACAAAAGGGGCTAACTACGGTTTTGATGTTACCCCTGCACGACTTATCACTGGGTTGATAACAGAATCTGGAGTGGTTGGAGCAAATAAAAATGCTATAGAGAGATTAAGATGATTGATGGTGTAATAAAGTATTCTATAGAACACAAAACTAAAAATACTCCTGAGTTTCCAAACTATGATGAGATTGAAGCACTCCGTGGACGACTTTTTGCTTTAGGGTTGATTGGTGAAAAAGATGGCATCGGTTTTGGAAACCTCTCTTTAAGGGCTGAGAAAGAGAAAACTTTTTTTATAACTGCTACTCAAACAGGATCACAATCAACTCTCTTAAACCAACACTATACATACATAAATGATTATGACTTTTCTAGCTTTAAGCTCTTCTCTCAAGGCTTACACAAACCTAGTAGCGAAGCACTGAGTCATGCAATGATTTATGAGATAGATCCAAAAATAAATGCCGTTATACACATCCACTCAAAACCACTTTGGAATTATATGAAAGATGAAGATGCATTTTGTACAAGAGCTGAATATGGTACCGTAGAAATGGTAGAGGAGATTGCTACACTCTATAAAAATAAAAATCCTTTTAAGAACAATATCTTTGTTATGAGAGGGCATGAAGATGGCATCATCTCATTTGGAAGAGATATACAAGAAGCAGAGCGAGTACTCTATAAACTGATTCAAAGTTATCTTAAACTGATAAATAGTTCCTATTAAGTGTTTTTAATCCACTCTCAACCATAGATAATTCATCTCTCTCAATGCTATGATCTTCCTTATAGCTTTTAAACATAGTATTGAAATTGACAAATAACAGGATAGGCAATATTTAAAAAGTGCTTGAAAGCACTTAAAATAGGACTTCGTGGTGGAGAAGGAGAGATTCGAAAAGCCCTATGCCCCAATAATTCCATACCAAATTAGACAACAAGCTTGATTGCTCTATAATTAGGTACTTTAAAGCGAAAAAGTCACACTTAAAACTTTCACCTATCAGGTGTAA
>JALSLJ010000059.1 GCA_026988315.1 Sulfurimonas sp.
TTTCTGGATTGAGTATTTCTATATCTTTTACACTCATCTCGTCGTTTCTAATTATCTTTAAATCTGCACCTAACTCTTTGCAGTATTGAACTATATTATAAGTAAAACTATCATAGTTATCTATCATCAAAATCATTGTACATCTACCTTATTTTATTGTACATATTATAGCTTGTTATATTAAAACTTTGTTGTACATTCTTGTTAAAGAGGAGTATTCAATCATATTTAGATATTTTACAAGCCTTATTGTGACTGCTTCCATCTTTGTTGATTCAATATATATGGCATCACCATTGTCAAACTCTTTTATTAACTCAAAAAACAAAGATAATGCCTCATCAATGTTTTTTGAATTTATAACAACTTTATATCCATCTAAATACTTAGAAGATATTCCAAAAGAGGAAATAATATTGTTAGCTGTAATAGCTTTATATCTAATATTCTTATTTGTAAATATACACTCTTCATATTTACTTCTACCATTTAGAGATAATTTGGAATCAAAATCATCAAGCGTATGGGAAACATCTTTTACAATACTACCAACAATAAACTTATAATTAATTTGATCAAAATAGCTTTTAAAACCAAATTTTTCATATAGAGATTCTTTATTTTTAACACTGTTAAGCGCTATTTGACATCCAGCAAGATGTTTTATCCCATATTGTAAAAGTTCTGTGCCATAGCCATTTTTACGAAACTCTTTTAAAACTAAGAGTGTACTTATAAATCCAAAATAATCACTATGCTTAATTGCCAATATGAAGCCTATAGCTTTATTATCCTTGTATGCAATAAAAAAATCTTTTGGATGTGCCTTATATTGGCAGCGGATATGTAGCTCTTCTACATCCCAACCCTCAAGTTTCACATGCTTAAAAATAAATTCAAGCTCATGTGCTTTTAGAACTTTTATATCGAGCATTTTGAAGCTTAACTCTGAATCTGTTTTTGATTTGTTAATTGTTGCAGATAATTTGATATATTTATCAAAGAAAATGTTACTAAAAATATCATCAAGCCTGGAAAAAAACTCACCCACCAAGCGATTTCAACAACATCTTTTCCACCACTTAAAATAGTTCCCCAGCTCATCTGTGGTGCTACTATCCCAAGCCCTAAAAAACTCAATCCTGATTCTGCTAAAATCGCTCCACCAACACCAAATGTAAAACTAACAAAGTATATGGGTGCTAAAATAGGTGCATAGTATTTAAACAGGATTTTCATTTTACTCACATTCGCAATATTTAAAATCTTTATATATGGCTGGCTAGTAATACTAAAGCTCTCTGAACGAATCAGCCTTGCTGTTGTCATCCATCCAGTGATAGATATGATAACTATCAAAACCCATGCAGATGCGTTCACATAACTAACAAGAGCCAATAGTAAAAAAAATGTTGGAAAGGTTAAAAACAAATCGACTGTTATCACAAAGCTTTTGTCAACAATCCCTTTAAAATATCCAGCCATTGAACCAAGAATGAGCCCTACAAAAGAAGCTATAAAAGCACTACCAACACCAATGATGAGAGAGATTTGACCACCTTCCATAAGTCTAGCTAACAAATCTCTTCCTAATCTATCTGTGCCTAAAAAATGCTCAAATGAAGGGGGAACCAAAATAGCATTTACATCTAAGGAGTAAGCATCTACATTGTATATATAAGTGCCCACAAAAGAGAAGAAAAATACAAACACCAAAACAAATATACTAAATATTGGTAAACGCATTAAGCTCTCTTTACTGCTTCATTCCAAGCAGGGTTTGCATCATTTGGTCTATTGTTGTAATTACCTTAGCGGATGCACTATAAGCAGTTTGATATTTAATCAGATTTGTCATCTCTTCATCTATACTCACTTTAGAAACTGAAAAATATTCTAGCTCAGTTGCATTAAACTGTGTAGTCACTGTTTCTTGTTTTAATATAGCTGAGTTTGTTGCTGTACCAACATTTGTTGCGATAATATCAAACATCCCATATGTTGTAGTGCTATATGCGATGTTTCCCGTATCAAAAGTAAACTCTTCAAACTGATGTTGCACCATACCAAGGGCTACATTATTATCGCCAGAGAGCGGTGTTGAACCTGATGAGATTAATGTTGGATTAGTTTTTAGCTTATTATTTAACCCAATATTACTTGCACTATCTCCTTCTAAGAATTTATTCATACCTAAGGCACCAGCGAAATTAGTACCAGAAGAAAATGTGTCATCTATTAAAGTATCTTGTATTGAGAAAGTATATCCTCTTGATTCTGAAAGTGGGTCCATGGAAAATTCTAAGGCAGTATCTCCACTTGCGTAAGTTGCCCAATTAAAAGTGATAAAATCATCAATATCGTTTGTTGCATTTCCATCAGCATTATCATCAACTACTGCTTCAATCTGCCCTTGAATTGAGTTAGAGCCTGCAACGCCAGTCATTGTTGTAGCAGCATCGATTGTTATTGCTCGTCTTCCAGCTTCATTACCATCTATGTCATAAATCACTATGTCAAAAGAACCTTTGTTAATGTTCATTGATGAGCTTGTAAGTGCATTTGTTGGATTAATATCTAAAATATTTGATTCCATTCTTGTAGTTGTAGTTTGAGCATAAACATTATTTGTTGATTCTATCAAGCCCTTAGCAAAAGCATTTAATTGAGATATTGTATTTTGAAGTATTCCATCAGTTGGAACTCCAGAGGTTGCATCAATACTGCCACCTCTAAGATCTAAAATAGCACCCAACCTACCATTATTAATGTCATCTTCCATTGGGATAAGAACACCATCTTGTCTCTCATATGAAATCTCATAAAAGCCATTTTCATTCTCTTTTGAAGATATATGTATGGGGTGGTATGTAGTGCCATCAACAATATTAAATCCGCCAACACTCACTGAATAGCTTCCAGTTGCTGTATTTGATGAACTATCAATCTGCATGTTTGATTCTAGTAACCCTATATTTGTTTCAGCCCCAATCAATTTAGCTAAATCTCGCTCTATTACACCTCTTTTATCTCTTAAATCGTTTGCACTATATTCACCACCTGCCTCAGCAAGATCTATACTTTTATTTAAAGACGCTAACTCTTTTGCTAATGAATTTACCTCATTTACATTTACTTCAAGCTCATTATTGACTTGACTTTGCAAAGATACAACTTGAGCAGTTGTTTCTGTAATATGATTTGTAAGTGTCTCTGTTTGTTTCGCTAAAGCTAGCTTTATAGAGTCATTATCTGGATTATCAGAAAGAGTTTGCCACATATCATAATAATCTGCCAAGTCGGCTTTTATACCAACCCCATCTATTTCTGGAAAATAAGTTGATAGTACATTCAATGTTTTAGTTTCAAACTCACTATACTCTTTATCTGCAGATACACCAGTGTATCTATCAAAGACAAAGTTATCAAAAACTCTTGATATCTCAAGGATATCAACACCATTTCCAACTAAGCCATTGAGAGGTTCAGAAGCAGCTGTCACCACCCTTTGTCTCGTATAGCCGTCACTTTCAGCATTGGCAATATTTTGAGAAGTAGTATTTATCCCTACCTGAGATGCATTGAGTCCAGAATAGCCAATATTAAGCGTGTTAAATATGGAGGCCATTTTATACTCTAACTTCCAAAAAAGATGGCTTTTTAGATGCTACTTTGTTATAACCCTGCATCTCCGTTGGCACTAATCGTTCTAAAAATGTGTTGTAGAGATTGCTAACTACTAAAACTAATTTAGCATAATGTTTATTTGTATCTCTTAAGTTAGAGAGTTCAACTTTTAATTCATCCAAAAGTGCATGTTGATCTTGTGTTAAGAGTTGTGGCAATTCTTTGTCTGGGTTTGAGGTCATCAGGGTAGATATTTCATGATCTATCATCGCTTTTTTTGATTCAAAGCTTTTTATTTTTTCCTCTTTAAGAGAAAGTCTATCAAATTGGGGGTCATTTTTTGCTTCTTTTATATCTGCTATATCTGACTCAGTTAATTTAACCAAATCCCTTAAATCACTTAAAGCACTTTGTAGATGATGTGATAACATAATAAACCCCTGATTTTTTTTTAGTTTACATCAATTCCTCAGCAATTTTTTTTGATAATGCTTCTAAATTGATTTTATATTCGCCAGATGCGATAGACTCTTTGAGTTGTTCTATTTTGCTCATATCACCTTGCTTGGAAATATTTGCATCACCTTTTTGCGAAACCTTTTGTTCACCTGAATTACTGGCATACGCATTACGGATACCTGTACTACTGACCTGTGAAATCATAATTTTTCCTTTATTTGTCGCTATAAGTTTCTTTACCTACAACTATATCGACAAATTACTAAAAATAATTAATAATTTACATAACTTGTCCTATTTTTTCTGACTAAGAAAATCATAAAGCATCTGAGAAAATCCAAATCCACCCGAACTAGCATTTGCCAACTCTTCTCTATACATAGATTTGTATATTTTGTCACCTGGATCATTCTCTTGAGAAAAAATATTTTCCTCATCTTTCATAGCATTATCCATTAACATTTTTACTATTACAGCTTCAAAAGCATCTGTCTGCTCCCTAAGCTGTGCATCTTCTGCTTTTGGATCTATTTTAGGCATCACATGTTGCTGTGATATTTGAAGTGCCTGAGTATTTAAAGCACTGGTTCCATAAAAACTCATTAAATCACCTCCAAATCAGCAGATATGCTACCTGCACTTTTCATAGCTCCCAATATAGATATTATATCTTTTGGGGTAGCCCCTAGTTTTTGCAAAGAACGAACAAGATTTGCAACTGTTGTAGTTCCTTTTTTTGTATAAAGCTCGTTTTCATTTAAACCAATTACCAATGACTCATCTATAACAACTGCCCCATCAGGCTGAGCAGGACTTGACTGCTCTTTTATCTTGATAGTTATATCTCCATGAGTTATAATTATTGGTTTCAATTCTATACCTATTCCAGCAATAATTGTTCCTGTTCTTTCATTAATAATAATTTTACTCTTAGGTTTATATTCAATATCTATCTCTTGAACTTCTGCTAAAAACTCTATCATAGATTTATTTTGAGGTCTTTTTAATTTAATTGTTCTAGGGTCCATTGCAACTGCCACTTGCGTGCTATAAAAAGAGTTTATAGCTTTTTGAACAGCAACAGAATTTTTAAAGTTAGATTCCTTTAAAGAGAGTGTTATATACTCTTGATTGTAAAGATCTATATTTATCTCACGCTCTACAAATCCACCCTCAAATACAACTCCAACTGTCGGATGTGTCTCGCTATCACCCCTTGAGTTTCTACCACCAATACTTACAGCACCTTGAGCTAGAGCGTAAATTTTTCCATCCACCCCTTTTAAAGGAGTCATCAAAAGTGTTCCACCCTCTAAAGATTTTGCATCCCCTATTGATGATACTGTAACATTAAACTTATCACCCTGGCGTGTGAAAGATTTTAAATTTGCAGTAACAACAACTGCTGCAACATTTTTTGATTTGATATCTATAGAGTTCATATCTATATTCATAGACTTTAACATGTTTGCAATTGACTGCAGAGTAAATTTTGAAGTGGTACCATCACCAGTCTTTTTAAGACCTACTACTAGTGAATAACCGATAATCTGATTGTCACGAACACCAACAATGTTTGAAACATCCGTGATTTTTGTAGCATAAATAGTTGTACATATAAGTAAAAATAAAATAATTTTCTTCATTACTAGTCCTTTAGTTAGTAAAGAAATAGCAAGAATTATTCCAATTATATTATCTCAAAATAAGTTAAAGTAGTATTCCCAAATTTCTTAGATTTTTTCTTAGAAAACTCTCCAAGTTTTTCTGGAATTTCTAAACCTGTCATATGTTCTATAATTATAAGTTTTACTAGTTCTTTTGGCAAAGAAGTTATTAGATTCATCGTTTTATCATAAATATCTTCCATCCCTTCACGCACACTAAAAGGTGGGTCTATGTAAAAATAAGCATCTTTATTTTCTCTTTTTAGTTTAGATGTTACAGATTTTATATTTGTAAAGCTATCTCCAGAAAAAATCTCACATGAATTTACATCTGTTAGGGCAATGTTTTCTTTTAAAACCCTCAAAGCATCTCTATCTTTTTCCATAAAGATTATTTCACTGGCACCTCGGCTCAGTGCTTCAAGCCCTATGGAACCGCTTCCTGAAAACACCTCAACAAAAGTAGCATCTATGATTTCAAACTGTATGGTGTTAAAAAAAGATTCCAATACAATGGTTTTTGAACTTCTTGTTGTAGTTTTTGATGGTAGTTTAAGAGTTTTACCTTTAAACTTTCCAGATATAATTTTCTTCGTTAGTTGCTTGCTATTACTTTTCATAAAATGCTCTTACAGCCTTTAAAATATTTTGCTTATATTCCTCAGTTAATGAGTCTATCCTCTTTTCCAAAATAGCGAAGTCTAAGCCATCTGCAACATCCAAAGACTCAGAACTATCATCCTTATCTAAACTCTTATATCTTTTTTCTAAAGCTAAAATTAATCCTGATTTTGAAAATGGCTTTACTAAATCTGCATCTGAATCACTAGAGATATAAAAACATCTCTCATCTCCAAGACACTTTACATCTCTGATTAAAATATCACAGTGCTTAGGCGAACTTAAATACTTCACTAAAAAAAGTTCCAATGATTTTTGCAATAGTGGTGATTTACACTCAACAGCTATTTTCATGATTGCCCCTCTAAATAATCAACGATACTATATCGCAAATCTTCATCTAAATCCATAACATTTGCTAACATCCAGTGTAAATATCCTATATCATTCATAACAATCTCTTCAATATACTTACCCTTGTATTTCCCAAAGTTTAATTTTTCTAACAAAACATTTCTCAAGCTCAGCTCCATCATCTGCTCTTTGCTGACACTTTGCAGATGATAATCATAAAGTAATTTAACAATAAATGCATCACATTGTGCGTTATGTGCAACAAACTCATTTTCAAAACCACATCTTAAAGCTAATGCTTTTTCATCTCTGTAAAGTTTGAGCTCATACCTCAAAAACTGCAAAGAAAAATGTTCACATTCAGTAATAAGATGCTTTGTTACTCTCAATGTATCAATAACATTTCCTCTCCACCTTATTCCACTAGCAGAGAGTTTTTCCATATCAAACTTTATATTGTGTCCCACTAAAGTTATGTTTTCATTATTGTTTTTTTGTAAAAACTTATATATTTCACTCTCTTTAAATTTTGATTTACCCTGAAGCATCTCATTGGTTATATGGTTAACACTTGAAGCCTCTGCAGGAATTTTTTTACCTTCATTTACTAGTTCATACTTTGCAGTGATTTTTTCACTATCAACAGCGATAATTCCAAGAGAAACGATTTTATCATCTTGTTCCAGCCCAGTTGTTTCTACATCAAAAAAAATCAACATTTTTGAACCTTAACTCGCTTGCATCTAGCGCCAAGTAAAATAAATGATAGATACCCGCCACTCAATACAAAAGCAAACAACCAATATATGCTAAACCACTCAAAAACACTTTGATATGAGCTAAATAAGTAGGTAAAAAACAAAGCAAATATCATCTGAACCCCAACAAGCCAAATAATCACCATAAACCACTTTCTCCACACTTTTACTAAATCACCATAACCGATATTTTCTAAAATTTTAGCTTCATTTTTTTCAGTTTGCTTCGATTGGCACTCTAGTAGCTTTAATTCATACCCATTCATGCAAGAATTAAATATATATTTTGTACTTCTAAATAATGCGATTAAGAGGGCAATACTCCAAGCTATCGGAAACCAAAATTTAAAAATATCAAAAAGTGCTGCACTCACTTCACTATTGATAGATGTTGCACCATGATTAAAGTATATGAGTGTGGTGATTAAAGAGGATATTATTGATGCCAAAACAAAACTGCATATTGTTACCCTAATAGCCCATCTCAGCCACAAAAAAAGATAAAATTTAGCCATCTGTTTTTTTATTATATGGTTCTAACATAGTATGATAATGCTCTAGTGTCATAAAGCTTTTTTCAAACCTATAGCGGATAATAAATTCCACTACTTTATCTTTAAACTGTGTATCAACATTTTCAACTCGACCATAGTAGCCTAATGATATGTTTTTGCTTTTAACAACCGCTTCTTTATCATAAGAGATTGCAAGGATTTGTAGATATTTTCCCTCTTTGATTGCACCTAAATTTTCACTCAAAAGGGAGGCTCCCGAAAGATTAATGGCTTTAAAGTTAAAAATAGATAAAAAAGGCTCTACTTTTTCATTAACACCTATCTCTTCATATAGCTCTTTTAAAACTATCAAGTTCTCTTTTCTAGCCATTTCGTAACTAGATATTTTGCTTGTTAATTTTTTTAGTCTATCTAAAGCTGAACTCATCTGTATAATCCCATATAAAGTATAATCCTTTGACGAAGTATATCAAAAAAGATATAATGTCAATAATTAAACTAACCATAAAAGAGACGAATGGATTACTTACAGGCACAGGGTGTTAAATCCCTCAACGGAACTATTAAAATTTCAGGTGCAAAAAATGCATCTTTACCACTTATTGCGATGACTATACTTGCTAAAAACTGTGTTGTAATCAAAAATCTACCCAATGTTGTTGACATAAAGACACTTCTAAAACTTCTCTCAAATCTTGGTGCAAAGTGTGACTCTAAAGATGATTGTATCACTGTTGACACCTCAACACTCACTCAAACAAAAGCAACTTACGACATAGTAAAAACTATGCGTGCTTCCATCCTAGTTCTTGGTCCTATTTTAACTAGGTTTGGTCACTGTGAAGTCTCTTTACCTGGTGGATGTGCGATAGGTCAAAGACCAATTGACCTGCATCTAAAAGCACTAGAACAGATGGGTGCAAAGATAGATATAAAAGCTGGCTATATAGAAGCCACTGCACCAAATGGACTTGTCGGATGTGAGATAATTTTTGATAAAGTTACCGTTACTGGTACGGCAAATATCATTATGGCAGCAGCTTTAGCTAAAGGCAACACAACCATAACAAATGCCGCAAGAGAACCTGAGGTTGTTCAACTTTGTGAAATTCTTAACCAAAGTGGGGTGAAAATTGACGGTATAGGAACTGCAATATTAACTATTTGTGGAACAGATGGCAAACTTTTAGAGATTGATGAATTTTCGATTATTCCAGATAGAATTGAAGCAGGAACTTACCTATGTGCAGGTGCCATCACAAAATCTGAACTAACACTAGAAAATGTAAATGCTAAACACCTAGGTGCGGTTCTTGCAAAACTTGAGGAGATGGGATGTAGCTTTACATCTACTAAAGACACCATCACTTTACATCCAGCACAAACACTTAAGCCAGTAAAAATAGTCACTCAAGAATACCCAGGTTTTCCAACAGATATGCAAGCCCAATTTTTAGCACTAGCAACTCAAGCCAATGGAACTTCTATAGTGGAAGAGAGACTTTTTGAAAATAGATTTATGCATGTGAGTGAGCTTCAAAGAATGGGTGCTGATATATCACTTAATGGAAATGTTGCTACAGTAAATGCCCCTACAAAACTAAGTGGTACAGATGTTATGGCAACAGATTTGAGAGCTTCAAGCGCTTTAGTATTGGCTGCTTTAGTTGCTGATGGAGAGACAGATATACACCGAATTTATCATTTAGATCGTGGGTACGACTCTTTAGAGAAGAAGCTAGAGGGTGTTGGAGCAAATATTAAAAGACTTAAAGAATAGACTTCTAGCATAACCTAGATTCTGAATCAAGTTCAGAATGACGAAAGTACGAGTATCTCGTCATTCCGTGCTTGACACGGAATCTAGTTTTTGAGATTATATAAGAAGTCTAATAAAAAAGAAGTAGCTATCTATTTATTTTATTCTTCAAATATAATCATCTCATAAACACTTCTTTTTGTTACTAGTGCTTTATCTGGAGAGACTGAGTAAGAGTTCTTAGCTTTTTGAACTTCATGTCTCAGTTCTGCTATCTCTTGTTCCATCTCATCAACATTTTCTTTTAGTCTTAGAATAATATCTACACCAGCTAAATTAACTCCAAGCTCACGAGTAAGTCTCAAAATGAGTTTAATTCTATCTATATCTCTTTGGGAATATAATCTTATCCGTCCATTGGTACGCGAAGGGCAAACAAGGTTTTCTCTCTCATACTGACGCAAAGTTTGCGGATGTATATCTAAGATTTTTGCTACTATGCTTATCAAATATACTGGTTCATCATACTGGTGTATCATTTTATACCTCTTTAGGAAGTTTCTCTTTCATCATCTCAACTAACTCTTCGTCAAGATCCTCTACCTGAGGTAAAACTATATTTGCCTTAAGATACAAATCACCTCGAACCTTCGTTTTTCTATTCATCACACCCATCTCTTTTACGCGAAATCTTTGTCCATTTTTAGTGTTCTGTGGTACTTTTAATTTTATCTCTTTTTCTAATGTTTGTATGGCAATCTTTTCGCCAAAAAGTGCTGCATAAAGTGGTACATCAAAGCTTTTTACTAAATTGTCATCTTCTCTTACATACTCTGGATTTGATGCAACTATAATCTTTAAAAACAAATCTCCTGCAACACCACCTTGTGCATGACCTTTGCCTTTAACACGCATCTTCTCACCACTTTTAACTCCAGCAGGTATTTTAATGTCAAATCTTTCCCCATTAACTGAAACGGAGTGTGAGCCACCTAAAATCGATACATGAAAAGGGATTGTTACAGATGTTTCAATATCTAAGTTTCTTTGTTGTTGCTGTTGCGAAAATCCACCACCGCTGAAACCGCCGCCACCAAAGTTAGAAGCTCCACCACTAAATCCGCCGAAGCCTCCTCCACCAGAGAACATACTTCTCAAAATTTCATCTAAGTCTGATGCACCAGCACCACCATGTGAACGGGAAAAATCATGGAAGTTTTGTCCACCAAACATCCCATCACCAACTTGATCGTACTGTGCTTTTTTCTCTTTATCGCTTAAAATTTCATATGCAGAGTTTATCTCTTTAAATTTTTCTTCTGCATCTGGATCTTTGTTAACATCTGGATGGTACTGTCTTGCTAATTTTCTGTATGCTTTTTTAATTTCACTTTCACTCGCATTATCTGAAATTTCAAGTGTTTTATATAGTGATTTACTCATAATGTTTCCTAAATTATTTATTATATCTATTTAAGTGCTATTATATCATAAGAGTTGAGTGGATGTCAATCAAGGATTATCAACGAAAAATTGTTTCGAGTTCTTAAAAACGATATTCATGCAGTTTCTTCGGGATGAAAATCAAAAGAGTAATGCAGTTGCAAGGGCTAAAAGAGGAAGAATACTATTGTATCTGATGAAAGAAGCAACACAGTAAATGCGTTGCTATTTTAATTTTAATGAAGGAAGTGGCGAACTTCTGAGAAATATAGACTCATTCCAAACTCATTTGCAGCTTCTATAATCTCCTCATCTCTGATAGAACCACCTGGCTCTATCACACTTTTCACACCAGCAGCAGCGGCAGCATCTATACTATCACGGAATGGAAAAAATGCCTCTGATGCAAGAGCTGCACCAGTCACATCAAGACCCATATCTTTTGCTTTTTTCAACGCACATTGGGATGCATCCACACGAGATGTCATACCCATGCCAACAGCTACCATTGCAGAATTTTTCACATAAACAACACAGTTAGACTTTGTAAGAGATGCAACCTTATATGCTATCTCCATATCTTTTAACTCCTGCTCCGTAGCTTTGTTTTTACTTACAAGTTTTGCATTTTTTACTTCCGTCTCACCAACTTTATCAGCATCTTGATACACAAAACCACCATCGATGTGTTTGAAATCTTTTGTATCATTTGCAAGCACCAACTTATCAGAACCCTGCTCAAACAACTTGATACGCTTTTTCTTAGAAAATACTTCTTGAGCTTCAAGAGTGATACGACCAGCGATTACAACTTCTAAGAAAATCTCATTCATCTTAAGAGCCAACTCTTTATCAACTGTACCGTTAACAGCTACTACACCGCCAAATGCAGAAACTGGATCACATTTAAGAGCTTCTATGTAGGATTCTAAAAGAGTTTCTTTGATTGCAAACCCACAAGGGTTTCCATGCTTAGAGATACAAACAGCATTTTCTCCGCCAAAAGCAGAGGCAATTTTAACGGCACCACTTAAATCGTTAAGGTTATTAAAACTTGCTTCACCTTTTAAAGTTTTGAAGTTGTTTGTAAAATGTTTATCAAACTCATACAATGCACCTTTTTGATGAGGGTTTTCACCATAACGAGTAGCCATAACTTTACTTCCAATTACAAACTGCTTCTCACCAAAGCCCTCATTAAAACGCTCGTTCATATAGTTTGCTATCATCCCATCATATGCAGCTGTATGCTCATACGCTTTTATCATCAATGAACGACGAAACTCTAATGAGTTTTTTCCATTTTCTATTGCATCAATTACAGGAGCATAGTCTTGAGTATTTGTAACTATTAAAACATCATTGAAATTTTTAGCAGCACTTCGCACCATAGCAGGTCCGCCGATGTCAATATTTTCTATAATGTCATCAAAGTCATCAGTTTTCTCAATCGTTTCTTTAAATGGATAAAGATTAACACATACTAAATCAATCGCTTCAACGCCAAGCTCTTTTGCTTGATCTAAATGCGACTGCTTATCTCTTCTATGTAAAATACCACCATGAATAAAAGGGTTTAAAGTTTTAACACGCCCCTCAAAACATTCGGGAAACTCTGTAACTTCATCTATTTCGATAGCTTTAACACCATTTTCTACCAGTTTTTTATATGTTCCGCCAGTTGAAATTATCTCATAACCATTGATAACTAGTGATTCACAAAACTCAACTATGTTACTCTTATCGCTTACGCTAACTAATGCTCTTTTCATCTTAATCCTTGATAGAAGGGTAACCCTAAAATAATTTTTGCATTTTATCTAAAATGAGTTTAGAAGATGGTAAACTACAAAAAAACTACTACTATAATAGGAGTGTTTAAGATGAAAAACATAGCTATTTTATGTTCTGGTGGAGATGTATCAGGCATGAACCCAGCTTTAAAACACTTTGTAGAATATTCATTAGAAAAAAAATTGACCCCATACTTTATTTATGATGGCTATGAAGGGCTTATTGACAATAATATTGAAAAAGTAAGCTATAGTGATGTATCTGGCATCATTAATAGAGGTGGTACAAAAATAGGCTCGGCTAGGTCTAAAAGATTTATGAGTCAAAAGTATAGAGAAATTGCAAAACAAAATCTTGATATACTCAACATCCAGATGCTAGTAGTTCTCGGCGGTGATGGCTCCTTTAGAGGACTCGATACATTTTACAAAGAACACAATGTAAAATTTTGCGGTATCCCCTCTACGATTGATAATGATATAAATGGAACAGATTACTGTTTAGGTGTAGATACAGCACTCAATACTATAAAAACATCTATTGATGCCATTCGAGATACAGCTTCTTCATTTAAGCGCGCTTTTGTTGTTGAGACTATGGGAAGAGATTGTGGTTATTTAGCTCTTGTCACTGCTCTTACATCAGGAGCGGAGTTATGTCTTATCCCTGAGATAAAATATGATTTAAACTCCTACGAAGAAGATTTCAAAATTCAAATGAAAAATGGAAGAAGATACTTTTTGGCTGTAATTTCTGAAGGTATTGATAACTCTGCAGATGAGATAAGTAATTGGTTTGAAGAAAAAATTGGGATAGAGTCCCGTGTAAGTATTTTAGGTCACATTCAAAGGGGTGGAAACCCTAGTGTATATGATAGACTCATGGCATATAAATTTGTCACTTATGCAATTGATGGTCTTTTAAATGGGGAAAACAATAGTGTGATCTGTCATACTAAAAATGACTTTGTTTATAAAAGTATAAATGAAGTGGTAAACACTTCACACACGCTCGATAAGGAACTTATATCTTGCATAAACAAGCCTTCTTAGATATACCATATATCTCGCTCAATAACTCTTTTTGAATCTATTGAAGAGTGATCTCTTAACTTAAAAATATTCTCAGGATGCTCAAAAAGCATCCACAATCATCCTCTTTTATCGCCCATCCCACTTTAGTGTAATTACTAGAAGTTTGTTGTTCCAGACGCACCACTTATGCCACTAGTGCCACTTACACTCACACTTCCAATACCTCCTGTTCCAC
>JALSLJ010000060.1 GCA_026988315.1 Sulfurimonas sp.
ACACTTTGATGCTCAACAACTCATTCGCTCCTTTTTGAAACTCATAATTAGTTTTAAGAATTTTTCTTTCAAAGCCTTTCTCTTTGAGTATTTTTAAAATAGGTGCTAAATATTCTGATTTTTCATTTTTTAAGTTGAGTAATGGAAATATTTTGACCTCTTTCTTTGATATTCTACACATTTCAAGTATTGAATCAATATGAAACTGTAAATCAAAGTGTTCACTGTATAAAAATAGGAAGTGTGAACTTAACACTAAATCAAAACTATCATTTTCAAATGATAGTTTTGGTAGTTCGTTATGAATATATCTTTTTTCATTTTTACCACTTTCATAATCTTTGATAAAGTTACTCATAGCTGTCAATCTAATATTTATAAGTTCATCAACATTTTCTATATTTTTCCAAACAAAATCATTTTGATTTTGTTTTAGTTGCTCACTAATAACCTGTGAAGTTTCATCTATTCTTTTTTGTATTGCATCTTTTGTAAATTGATAAATCGGGTCTATTGAAGTAATGTTTCCATTTAGTTTTGTAACTTCAAAATTGAAACTAGATGGGCCATCGCCACACCCTAGTATTTTAGATTGTAAATCTTTTTTTGAGAGTTGGAACATATTTTGGTACTCTTCAAGATTTCTTCCCCAAGGCACTACATTTTCTAATTTCACCTTTTAATCTCCTTGATATCGTGTATATAACTATTATAAGCGGAGTAACCTTAAAATAAAAATTCATTTCCAAGCACTTTACAACTAAATATTATTTTAAAAGAATTTTAGGTGTAATTTTGAGAGTGATTTTCTTTGATATTGTATTTTCAATAGCACTCTTTACCGTCTGTAAGTCCTTGTGAGTAAGCCCAAAAGTTGAGATTAATTCTAAATCGACTAGAACTGATTCATCTTGTGTTTGAATACTTAAAACATTTAGCTCTATTGTCTCTTTTTCTAAATCCATATATCTAATCATCTCAAGTTTTTTGTAATAATCATTTTTTTCTATCATGTCCGAAAAAGATATAAAAAGGGGAATTGCAATAATTGCCATCATAACAGATGTATAAATGATACCTTTTTTTGCTTTTGTAACTGGGGCAAAACCAAGCACTATGAATGTTAATGCCGCACTAAGAGTTATACCGACAAGGTTCGTAACAAAAAGTAAAAAGGAGCCATAAATAACATTGAGATCACCAAGCCCTATCCCTATACCTGTAACACTAAGAGGTGGGACAAGTGCAACTGCTATGGCAACTCCTGCTAGTGACTTTGCTACTTCCTCTTTAGAACTTGCATAAGCACCTGCAATTCCTGAAAATATAGCAACCATCAGGTCAAGTAGATTTGGGTTTAGCCTTCCTTGCATCTCAGGAGTTATATGCTCGAGTGGTATTAAAAATGTAAATATTGCAGAGAAAAAGAGTGCCATCCCTATCCCATAGGTGAGTGTTTTAGCACTCTCAAAGAGTAAAAACTTTTCCGCTCTTACAACTCCCATAGAGAGAGATACTATTGGTGCCATTAGAGGAGCTAATATCATTGCCCCGATAATTACAGGAGCTGAATTTGCAAAAAGACCTGTAGTAGCAAGTAAACTACTTAAAACCATTAAAATCAAATATATATACGAAAACTTAGCACTATTGCGTAAACTTGCAAATAGCTCTTTAAAGTCATCTTCACTTGCTTTTTTAAATAATGGAAGTTTGCCCCCTATTAAAATAGTACTTAACTCCCCTTTTGGTAAAGTATTGAGCTTGATAATATCTTTTTCCACTATGTAATTATCATCATTTTTGACATTATCAATCAAAGCTCTTCCTAGATGTAAGACGATTGCGTCTTGAAGCACTTCGAGTTCAACTTTCTTAGCACTAAGAAGCTTGCTATCGAGTATATAATCCATTGGCTGATCGGAACTGATTGTAAGTTTGGATGTTTGAATAAAACCTAAACTTTTTGGTAAGCTCAGTATAGAGATGCGCTGATACACAAAAATACTAAGGAGATACCATATATACGAGAGAAGTGAATTTGGTGCTAAAACAAATGCATTTAGTTTTCCATCGTGGATAGAAAGCTCATCACTTATAGCTGATTTTTCATTCGCTATAGTATGCTCAAGTATAGTGATACCAGAAGCTGCTGTTTGAATTTTATGCTCTTTGGATGTGATAAATGTATAGCTTTTAAACTCTATGCGAAAGAGATTTGAAAAGAATATTTTTAGCTTTTCAAGCCTGCTAAGTTCATTGAAATTTACTTTATTCATCCCATGCATATCGCCAATGACTACACGGTTAAAAGCAATCAGTTCATTACATTGGAGTAAATCTACACAACTTAAAAGATTATGATTAAAAGCATCATCAATTGCTTCAAAAATATCTTTAGAGATAGCATAATTTTTTGTTGCCCCAGGGCAATGCTCATTTGAAATAATTCCAATTTTTAAATTTATATTTAAATGATTTTTAAAAAATATTTTAATCTCATCATCACTAAGATACAACAAAGTAAGAGTTGCTGCTGATGTCTCTTCAAACCTATAATTGTGTGAATAAATTATAGGTATTAAATCATAGTACGCTTTGAGATGCTCAAGAATATTTTCAAATATATTACTCTCTTGTAATCCTTCTACTATTATGTTTATTTTTGTATATTTTACCTGTTTCATGAATATCCACTGTTAAATTAATAAAATTTTTCGTAACATTACAATATGGAAATATAAAATTATAGTATGTTTTTATATTAATATATTTATTTTATTAAATAACACTGTAGTATGCGAAACACTATTATCGAAAATCTTCTTTTGCTCTTTCTAGTGCATTCGTAAAGTCCATAATCTCTCCACCATATTTTTCTTGAAATTTTCTTGCCATCTCTTCGTTTGCAAAGGCATATTTACTTACTCTGCTCATTGTACCTCTTTTTTTACTACCAACAACATAATAGGCTTTATTTACATCTATAAACTTCAAAGACTCTACATCTACAACTTGTGGATTTTTAACTGTGACACCATCACCCAAATGATCTTCAAGACAATGGATAGAACAATACTGATGCTTTTCGCCATCTACAGTTGCAGAGTGAGAAGTTTTATAAAACTTAACTAAATCCATGCCACATCTGTCACAATACCTTTTATCTGGTCCCTCTTGAACCAAAGTAGCTTCATTTTCGCTAACTGACTGAAACATTCCAGATTTTACATGTGGGTTTTTCTCAGGACCACATCCAAGCATTAAGAGTGCAACTACAACTGTTGTAAATATTTTAAACATCATTTTTCCTTTTAATATTGCATAAGCTTACCAACAAATAATTACAGTTTTGTTAATTACACTATAATTAGATAAAAAATGGATAAGCAGTGAAATCAAAAATAACACACTACCTCAAAGAGATCATAATTTTCTTTATAGTTATGACTGTTTTAGCAAATGCAATAAGCCTCTACAAAAGCATTGATTTAAAAAAAGAGCAGTTTAATCTGACAAATATCACTCTATTAGATGGTGAAAAATTCACACCAAAAACAGATAAACCCTTACTTGTTCACTTTTGGGCGGATTGGTGTCCAACCTGCTCTATGGAAGCATCCAACATCCAAAGAGTTTCACAATACTATGAAGTTTTAACAATTGCCGTAAAATCAGGAAGCGATGAAAATATAAAAAAATATCTGCAAGAAAACAACCTTAACTTTAAAGTTATAAATGATAAAAATGCTTTTATAGCACGAGATTTCAACATAGCAGCTTACCCGACTACATTTATATATGATAAAGATAAAAATCTGGTTTTTTCTGAGGTTGGATATACAAGCACTCTTGGATTGTTTGTTAGAATGTGGTGGGCTGAGTTTTAAACTATACTAAGGACTTACCTTTAAAGGAAGTGTTTAAAAAAGCTGGTTGGAAACCAAATATATCCAGCAAGCAAAGCTCGCTGAATATGAAGTGGTCATTTTATTTAATCTTTACAGCATACGCCTTATCAGAAAGTGGTACCCATGGGCGTTTTATATGTTGAGGACGGCGTTTCGTAGAGTCTTCATCTAAACCACGAGTTAAGTCATCTCTCCACCCTTCGTAAATTTTGAAGTTATTTTCATAATTTACATAGATGTCACCTATCTTATCACCCTTTTGAGCAGGCTCTAAAATAACTTTTTGGTGCCAACAATGCATACCAGAAATAGGGTCTGGATGTGCAGCAGCAACAGCATTTTGCCATGAACCACTTAAGCCATCCCACCAGATATTTCCACTATCTTTGTTTTGTTCAGCAAATCTCTCAGCTTTGAATGGCACGATACCCTCAACATATTTGAGTTTACCCTCTTTCCCATCCATTTGAATCTCGGCAGTAGGAACACCAAAGCTATTGAGTCCAGCAGTTCCACTATAATCCTCAATCTTAATCTGTCCACCCTCTTTACCTACATTTGCAGGTGAATGAGCCATAAACTTAGGGTCGTTCATATCTCTTGCAACTGGTTGTGAATCAACTTTACCGTCTGTTACACCATTTGGAATAGTTACAGAGTTTACTAGTTTCCATCTACCACCATGATGTGAACAAGCAAGAGTTCCCGGAAGTACACCCTCAGTTGGCACTGCCATAGCTACAAAGTAACCAGATTCTAAACCTGTTACACTATCTGTAATTCTCACACGAATAGCATCACCTCGTTTAAAGCCTTGACGAGCAGCATCTGGAGTTGAAATCCAGATAGGGTCGTGATTTTGTGAAATTTCCATCAGGTGCTTAGAGTTTGCAGAACGCGTATGGATGTTATACGGCAGACGGAACACTGTATTTAACGCATATGAATTTTTCTCAGTCATATAAGAGTGGTCAACATGAGACACGATGTGAACCATCTCTTTTTTCTCTTTTGGAGTTCTAGGATAAAAAGGAATCGCATATTCTGGCCACTTCCAATCATCAGCTAACCACTCACAGAAGAAGTCAAGTTTCTTGTCAAGCGTAGCAAAACCTTCCATTTTCTTGCCATCAATTTCAATACCGATAGATTTTTCTTTACCGTGAGATTTAGCGGTCATTACACCTGTACGCGTATCAGTATGAACATGTTTTTTATCATACTTATGCCCGTGAGAGATGTAGTTTTTACCATCATCTTTAATCTCTTTTTCTTGTGCAGAATAGATTTTATTCTCCTCCATCCAAGCACCATGATCTCTCATATACTCATATACTGGGAACTCAGCATTTTTGTAACGACTATCAGATGTAGCAGTAGCTTTAAGATTTGGTAAGTTGTCACCAAATGCAGCATCATACCACTCAGCAATAGTTACAGGAGTTCCAGGAGTCTTTTTAGATTCCCACATAGATTTGATAGACTTTGTTTTAGCATCATCAATGAAGATATCACCCTTAGGGTCAATATAATTCACACACATATCAAACCAAAATTCATTCTCTTCCCAAACTTCACCAAGACCAGCTTTGATATGAGCTTCAAGTGTTGCTCTGGCTGGATTATTTGGTTTCCAACCAGCTTTTTCTAAAGCAACTCTCATAACAGGCTGACGAAACGATGTCCATCTTGCTGGCATTGTAGCTTCAGAGTGTTGGTCATGTCTCTCACCCGCTAAACCAACAGGAAGAATATAATCAACATACCAGTTAGTCTCAGACCAAACTGGAGATAGGTTAAATGTAAGCTCCATCTTAGACTCATCTTTAATAGTCTCAATCCATCTGAAACCATCTGGATTAATCCATACTGGATTATACATACGAGGGATCCAAACAGATAATTTTTGAGGAACATTAAGTCCTTTATCTATCCATTTTTGTTGCCATTTTTTATCACTTAGTAAGTGAGGTAGTAAAAATGACATCTCATATGTTGAGAGTGGCCACTCTGGTGGGAAAGAAAGCTCATTATACACATCAACCTTAGGGATATTAGAGCCCCGTTTACCTTGACCAACAGTAGCAGAACCACCCTTTCCAGCAACAGAAATTACATGAAAATGGTGGAAAAATGTACCACCCTCTGGACCAATAGCACCACGAAGAGCCAATGGCAAGAAACCTGTACGACCACTCATCCAACCACCACGGTTACCCGCTGCAGTTGCTCTCCAGAAATATGTAGATACAGCTGTTCCAGCCCAAATAAACATATCATAAAGCTCTTCAAGTCTGTTAGAAGGAACACGAGTCTCTTTTGAGACATGCGCAAGTGTATATGGAGTGTATAACTCTTTCAAAGTATCTAAAAATGCGTCAAAATTATCTTTAGTTGGGATTTTAGAGATATACCCCTTATCAACCATAAACTGTAAATACTTTTTATTATCCAAAAATACTTCCCAGTTCATCCATTTTTTAACAAAATCTCTATCTACCTTACCTTCGTTCAAAATTCTTTGTGCTAAATAAAGGTAGATAAGAGGCTCAGTTCCAGGCCATGCAGCTATCCATAAATCTGCCATACCAGCAGAGTTACTCATTCGAGGATCCATAACTACAAGTTTTGCACCCTTAGCTCTTGCATCTGCTATAAAAGAAGCTGATTGTTGGAAGTAGTGTCCAGCATCTGCCGCGTGAGAAGAGTTAAGAAAGATTAGTTTCGCATTTGCCCAGTCTGGGGAACTTCTATCATCATTTGCCCACTGAATAGTTGGTGTACGACCACCAGATGAACAGATGTTAGTATGTGAGTTAAAGGCATCACACCCAAGTGTATGCCATACTTTTCCAGTAAAACCATTCTCATTTGGACGACCAACATGAAACATTACTGTTTTTTTAGATAACTCATCACCTTTAGCCAATGTATCTCCCATCTTTTTGCCGATAGTAGTCATTGCCTCATCCCAAGTAGTACGAATCCATTTACCCTCACCACGAGCAGAACCTGGAGCTCTTTTGAGTGGGAATGCTATGCGATCTGGATCATACATCTGGCTTTGAGTTGCGTAACCTTTTGCACAGTTGCGACCACGAGAAGCTGGATGTAGTGGGTTACCCATATATTTTTTAACTGTAAAAGTTTTTTTATCAATCCACGCTGTTAAACCACAAGAAGCCTCACAGTTTGAACAAGCAGTTGGAATAATCATATAATCATTTACTTCGATTCCATCTGGATTATCTTCGCTTCTTACACCTTTACGGTCAATTCCACCTCTTTTCCAGTCATCTCCATCAAGCTCTTTAAAGTCTGCCCACTCATCCATTGGAGGATAAAATGATAATGAATCTGGAGTATTTGTAAATTTACTTTCACTTACGGACTCTGCTAAAGCATCTGTTGTGAAAACGCCCTTAGCAATTGCTGCACCTGCAACACTAAACGCAGCACCTTTTAAAAATGTTCTTCTACTTTGTAAATACATCTATCTCTCCCTAACTCATTGGTAATAATTGTGGAATCATTAGCCAAACATGTTTAACTAACCACAGACCTGCTAAGGCTAAAATTGCCGCAAGTTTTAATAGGCTCTCTTTTTGAGTAGCTCTATACATTAAGATAAGTGCCATTGGAAGGAGATATGCTATCCATTGACCTAACCAGAACATTACAGTATATGGACCATCACCTTTTATATACTCTAATACTGCCGCAACCTCTTCGGCTTTCATAGGACCAAATATATACTCCGCCATATATAAAATAAACGACATCAATGCACTTAAACCAAGAACAGTACCTAGAGTTCTTTGCGCATCCCCTTGAAGTTTCGAGCCCCCAAGTAAAAGCATAAAAGCTGAACCAGAAAGTAAAGCTGCAAATATCATCTGAGCTGATTCTGTAGGCATTTGCCATAACTCTCTTGCTGTACACTGAGCCATAAGTCCAGCAGTATAAAGCGTAACTGGAATAGCGAGTAACACTACCCATGTTAAAGCCTTATCAAAGGCTACATTGTCTTTTTTGATGGAAGAGAGGAATGCAAGTAAAAATAATAAACCAACAAAAAGCGTTGCCATCCATGCACCAACTGTAATAGCTGAAGTCCAATGAGGATGGAAAAATATATGCCACATTCTAAATGGCTGATGTAAATCTGCAAGAGTAAAGAGTAAAAATATATGGATAAAGATAAGAGATACCACAGTTGTAGAAAATCTTAAATCTTTTGCTGATTGGGGATGTTTTCTAAGAAGTAAAAACAACATAAAAATCACACCAGTACCTATACTTTTTGCCCACATATTCACTGTAACAAGCCAAGGCCAAACTGTACCTGGAAGTGCTACATCTAAAGTTACCACAGCATTTGTAGCTGCTAAAATTTCATGTGCTGCCATTAGTGGTGTCCCCCTACAGGAAGTGTTGTAATTTTTCCGAACAATGAATGCCCGTCAACTCTTTTAGAAGCAAGAGGGTTAAGACTTACATTGCCACCATTAACATAAAAATGGTGAGGATTTGTCCCTTTTTCTGGCTTACGAACTTGAACATTTCCTTGGTTCACTTGAATATACTTAGATATGTTTGAAGTTGGATCATCCAAATCACCAAATATATTTGCCTGAACTGGACAAGCTACAACACAAGCTGGCATCATAGATGAAGCAATACGGTGTGCACAATAAGTACATTTATCTGCAGTTTGTGTTTGTGGGTCTATATATATAGCACCATAAGGACAAGCCATAACACAACCAGCACAACCGATACAACGCTCTTTATCAATGTTTACAATTCCATTATCAAGATAATGAAGAGCAGATACTGGACAAATTCTCTCACATGGAGCATTTTGACAATGATTACACCTCAAAGGGGTAAATGTTCTTTTAGTATCAGGGAAAGTTCCCACATCTACATATTTAACACGAAGTCTCCATGTACTGAGTGGGACTTCATTCTCCACTTTACATGCGATTTCGCACCCTTTACAACCCATACACAGGTGTAAATCAACTAGAAAACCTAATTGCATATATTCTCCTTTGAGCTAAACTAAAATGACTATTTTTTACATATTATAAGAACTAATTAACAAAAGAACAAGGTCTTATATTTAGTAAACTTATAATTGAACTGTAAAAATATTATCAAAGTAACCTTAAACTTTCTGCGGATAAGTGATAAAATTTTGATATTTTTAACTCTATGGGTAATTTAGAAAAACTAATTTAGTCCTGAGCCAAAATAACACTAACTAGCAATTTTCACTCTTGAAGAAACTCTTCTGGGTCATCTAAACATTCCATACCATCTGAGTGATCTTGAACATTTGCACCGTAAGTATAGGTGAGTTCTCCACCCATTTTTCCTTGATACAAAATTCCACCTGCGATGAGTGCAAGCAAAACAATAGCTATAACTTCTAGCTTGATGATTTTTTTGTAACATCCATAGAGTTTAATAATGGTGACTACAATCATCCCAATCATAAGATAAAGAGCAATATTTTTATGCTCTTTAAGTAATGTTTGTCCATCACCTGAGAGGAAGACATATACATCTGAGGCATCCTCTTTACCTGTGAAAAAAGCGATAATAATAAAAATAGTTGTTATAGCCATAAAACGAGTGGAGATTTTTGACATAAGTTCACTTGACTTATATAAGTAAGCAAGACCTAAAACGAGAGAAATAATTGGTAAAACGATAGCGAAATGAGTAACGGGAGGGTGTAACATAAAATATCCTTTTGCTAAAATACAAGGATATTCTACATCTTAATTTTATAATTTTTTCTTATAAAATAAAACTACTTTGTTAATCTAACTCTAACTGATTGCTCATGAGCAGTTAAGCCTTCAGTATTTGCTATTAGAGCACACTCTTCTCCAATCTCATTGATAGCTTTATTTGAAAAAGAGATTATTGAAGTTTTTTTCATAAAGTTTTCAACTCCAAGAGGAGAGTAAAACTTCGCTGTTCCACCTGTTGGCAATGTATGGTTTGGTCCAGCCACATAATCGCCAATAGCTTCAGGAGTATTATGCCCTAAGAAAATTGCACCCGCATGTTTTATAAATGGGAGATACTCAAAGGCATTATCTGTAGCAATCTCTAAGTGTTCAGGTGCTATCTCATTCATAAGTTTAATAGCCTCATCCATGCTAGATGTAACTATTATAGCTCCACGCTCCTCTATAGACTTTCTTGCTATCGCTTCTCTAGGAAGTTTCACTAACCAGTTTTCAAGCTCCACTTTTACTGCATCTGCTAACTTCTGTGATGGGGTGATTAAAATAGAACTTGCCATCTCATCATGTTCAGCCTGAGAGAGCATATCTACTGCCATGTGAGAAGCATCTGCACTATCATCTGCCAAAATGCCAATCTCACTAGGTCCTGCAATCATGTCGATATTTACCTCACCAAAAACCATCTTTTTTGCAGTCGCTACAAAAATATTCCCTGGTCCTGTAATTACATCCACCTTAGGTATAATCTCTGTTCCATAAGCCATTGCAGCGATTGCACTAGCTCCACCAACTTTATAAACCTCGCTCACTCCACAAAGGTGACAAGCAGCAAGTAAAAGCTCATTTGGCTCATTATTTGGTGTTGGTGTACACACTATTATCTCTTCAACCCCTGCAACCTGTGCGGGGATAACATTCATCAAAAGTGAAGATGGATAAGCAGCTTTACCGCCAGGGATATAAAGCCCTGCACTATCAACAGCAGTTACTTTTTGACCGAGTATTGTTCCGTTAGCCTCTGTGTCAAACCACGATTTTGGCTTTTGCTTTTCATGGTAAAGCTTAATTCTATCATATGCTAAATGCAAAGCACTCTTTAATTTTGGCTCTAGCACTTCATAAGCCTTTGCCATTAACTCTGTAGAGATTTTCAAATCTGCATCACTTGATGGTGTCCAGTTATCAAACTTTGCAATATGCAGTTTTAATGCAGAGTTTTTATCAGTTTTTATCTCATCAATAATATTTGCAACAATAGAACTAACATGAGCTATATCCATCTTACCTCTTTGTAAAAGCTCTTCAAATTCGTCCGCAAAATTAGAGTTATTAGTATGTGTAAATATCATTGGTTTTTCCTACTGTTTTTTATGTTTGAAATTATAGCTAAATTGATATATCTCAACTATTAAAGATAAATATTATAATTTAGGGGTTTCACTTTAATAAGAATTATAATTACAATTTGATAAAATTGTTATAATAATTTTTTATGCTCTTATTGGGGAACAAATATGACACAATTTAAAATTCTTATAGCAATATTTCCAATGCTCATACTTACTAGCTCTTTAGATGCGACGCTCAAAACAGACAAAATCACCCTTAAGGGCAATATGATTGTCGAGTATAAGCAAGTTCCAAATTCTGTAAACACTTTTTCTGAAATATTTTCTGAGGGGATATTGTATGGACGACTTAGAACTAATATATTTTTATGGGACTGGCAAGGAAACACCGGCACGGACAATAAGGCTCTAGGAGTTGGAGCAAGCCTTATCTATAAAACTGCTCCGCTTTCTGGTTTAAGTGCCACTCTAGGGATGTACACATCACAAAACCCCTCTTTTTTTAGAGAAGATATCGCTGATTTGGGAAATTTAAAAGCTGGAAAAGATACTTTAAGCCGAAGTGATACCACCCTCACCGGCAACTATGGGATGAGTGTAGTTGCTCAAAGTTATCTACAGTATAACATCTCAAAAATTTCCATATTTGCAGGGCGTCAACTTTTTGAGTCTGTATTTACTGCTTCAAACGATACAAAAATGATACCAAACACATTTGAGGGGATAAGCGCCTCCATAAAAGATGTTGACAAAACAGATATAAAACTCGCTTACTTTACAAAACAAAAACTCCGTGACCACACTGTATCGCACGATGTTTTAGCCTATGGGGACTGGACAAACAATGATGACTCTGCCGCAAATAAAAACTTGACAGTTGAAAAAATTGGCAACAACAATGCTCTTTTCATAGTTGCGATTACAAATAACTCTCTACAAAATCTAAAACTAAATCTAAGCTATATGAGTGTTGTAGATGTTGTGAGTAATGCAACATTTGAATCGCATTACTCCATCCCTATAACATCAGAGTGGACAATCGTACCAGCTCTTAGATATATGAAACAGTTTGATAACTTAAATTCTGATACAAATGTTGCATCTCTTAAAAATGACACACATATTGGTTACAAAAATCCAACGAGTCTAGATTCTAGTTTGCTTGCACTAAGGCTAGATGTAAAAAGTGATGCCTTTCTAGCTCGCATTGGCTACTCCAATATAGCAGATAAAGCAGATATAATTGCCCCTTGGAGAGGCTTTCCTACGGGTGGATTTACTCGTGCCATGGCACAATACAACTGGTATGCAAATACAAAAACTTACATGATTAGAGCGGGTTATGATTTCTCAAAAGCTAAAATTATCCCTGGCTTTAGCATCATGGCAAGGTATGCTATTGAAGATTTTGATGACGCTAAAGATGGAGTTCAAGCAGACAGTAATATTATCCATATAGATGCACGCCAAAATGTCACCAAAAACTTAGAAGCTAAGATAAGAGTAGGATTAGTAACCGCTGATGATTCTATACTAATGTCTGATGGAATTAGCTATAAAAGTGATGTGTCATACAATGAATATCGCTTTGAACTCAACTATTTCTTTTAACCGTACAATGAAAAAAACTTTAATCTTCTTAACCCTTATGCTATCTTCACTCAATGCAGGCACTATAACTATCGCCGTAGCCGCCAATGTTAGTTATGCCATAGATGATTTAAAAAAAGAGTTTCATAAACAACATCCAGAGATAAAAGTTAAAGTGATACTCGGAAGTAGTGGGAAATTAACCGCACAAATAAAGCATGGTGCACCCTATCTCCTTTTTATGTCGGCAAATATGAGATACCCGCAAGCCTTATATAAAAATTCAGATGCTATCACAAAACCTGTAGTGTATGCTCAGGGCGCATTAGCTTACCTCAGTGTAAAAAAACTTGACTTAAGCCAAGGGATGCAACTTCTTACAAGTAAAAAGATATCAAGAATTGCCATAGCAAATCCAAAAACAGCACCCTATGGGATAGCCGCAATGCAAGCTATAAAAAATGCCAACATCTATGAAGATATAAAAAAGAAGTTTATCTATGGTGAGTCCATATCTCAAACAGTATCTTACACAGTAACAGCGACAGATATAGGACTCATTGCCAAGTCATCACTCTTCTCACCTAAAATGAGTAGGTTTAAAAAAGGGATAAACTGGATGGATGTTGAAGCAGAACTCTACACCCCTATAAATCAGGGGATTGTTATACTCAAAGAGGGTAAAAACAACACTGAAGTACAAGCATTTTATGATTTCATCCTCTCTAAAAGTGCAAAAAAAATATTTAAAGATTTTGGATATACTACCCCATGAATTCTCTTAAAGCCATTGTGACAAATATTGATAATGTTGATAGCCTAAATATTGTAAGTTTTGACTTTTACGGTGAAGCTCTCAGTATGATGAGTTTGGATTTAGATGAGTCTATTCAGGTTGGTGTAAACATAGAGCTCACAGCAAAACCAACGCATATAGCTATTGCAAAAGAGTTTAGTGGAACCATAAGCTACTCCAACCAGATAGGAGCCAAAATAGTTTCTATACAAAACGGGCAACTTCTTTGTAGCATCCAACTACAAATAAAAAATACTACATTAGAGTCTATTATCACTCTCAACTCAAGCAAAAGAATGGATTTAAGAGTTGGTGATGAAGTGAAAGCCTTTATAAAAGCGAGTGACCTTTCTATAGTTAAGGTTTTACAATGATAGAAACACTACTCAGCATGGAATTTACACCATTTTTACTCTCATTTAAACTAGCAGCAATTACAACTCTGATTTTGTTTATCATCTCTTTGCCACTTGCTTGGTATCTCTCTCAAACAAGCTCAAAAATAAAACCTTTTTTAGAAGCTGTTACTGCCCTGCCAATCGTTTTACCCCCATCAGTTTTAGGGTTTTATATTTTGGTCGCTCTCTCTCAAAACTCTCCACTTGGAGCTTTTTTTGAGGAGTACTTTGGAGTGCGTTTAGTCTTTAATTTTACAGGGCTTGTAATTGCAAGCTGTTTTTACTCTCTTCCATTTATGGTGCAACCTCTTCAAAGTGGTTTTGAGTCCATAAACAAAAATATGATAGAAGCCTCCTATGTAGCTGGAAAAAG
>JALSLJ010000061.1 GCA_026988315.1 Sulfurimonas sp.
CTAAAATATCTTCAATCCCTCTGTAAAATCCAAAGTTTATTTTGACATCGTCTATGCGACCTTTGTCAAAAGAGAAGTCCAGTTGGGCTTCACCCTCTATTTTTTCTATTAGTTTTTTAATTATCATCTTAACAATTCAATCTTCTCTACCCATTTTGAAAATCTTGGACATTCTTCTAAGACTTTTTGTAGTCCTATCTCTTCAATAATACTATATCCATGAAAAACTTTATCAAAACCTTCATCATAATCATCAAAAAATTTCATCATTCTTTTTGAAGGTGCTGTCTCTTTAGAATTGTTTATCTCTTCAATGTTTCCACCACATGAACTGACAATTTCTTGAATATCTAATGTTGCTTGAGGGTTATCAAAATAGTCTCCATAATACAAAGGTTCACTAAAAAGAAGTGTTTCAAACTCATATTTTTGGATATAAGGAATAAATTTTCTACTCTTAAAAAGCTCTGCCATTTTATGTTCTAATTCATCAGCACTTATATCATCTATTTTTCCAAATCCATATAAGTCATAAAAAGTTGTAACATAATCAAAACTAGGTAAGAGTTTTGAGACTTCACTTTTAACTCTGTCTAAATTGATACAGCCACCTTTATACTTTACTCCACACTTTTCTCTTTTAGTTTCAACAATAATAGACGTAAGTTGAATCCCTCTCTCTTGGAAATAAGGGACTAAAATCTGTTTACAAAATTCATCTTCACTCTGTCCCTCTACTGAAATGGCTACTCTAATCATAACTTGGCACTCCACCAATAAGATTTTTTTGCCAAATATCTCCAAGACTATACTCTTCAAGCCATTGTTTATAATCTTTTGCATTTAAACGCTTAAATTCTGAATGGTTATCAACTCTATCCACCACAATCAAATCTTCAATATCAAACTCATCAGCTAAGGTGACAGATTGCGTAGAAGCTATAATCTGTGTTTTGCGTGATACTTTTCTAAACATAGAAGCCAAAAGCTTTAAAGCAAAAGGATGCAGTCCAAGTTCTGGTTCATCTAAAAGGATAATGGTTGGTAGATTGGGCTGTAACAGCAATGTCGTGAGTAACATAAAGCGTAATGTTCCATCAGATAAATCATTAGCATCAAAATATTCATCTATTCCTTTATGCTTCCATTTTAATTTTATAGTATCTTGATTATGGTGTTCAGGTGTTAAGATAAAATCATGAAAAAATGGGGCTACTCTTTGAATGGTTTTAACGATTTGTCTATATGATTTTGGATTATACTCTTTGACACAAAATAAAAATGCTGATAGATTCGCACCATCAGAAGCTAAGGTTTCACAATCATTAATATTACAAGTCTGTTTTACTTTAGCTGTTTTACTTGTATCATGAAAATGATAAACTTTCCAATCTTTTAAATTTTTAATAATATGTCCAGATATTGAATGAAAATAAAAACGCGTTAAGTTAGGTAGTTTAGATTCAAGTTCTCCACCTTTCGCTAATTTTTCCTCTTTTAACTCATCTTCATCTTTAAAATAAACTATCTCCTCTTTAAAAATAAATCTATCATCATTATTAGGAACAAGAGAACAACTATATTGATTAGGAGGAAAATCTAAAGAAAATTGAAGAGCGTCTGTTTTTTTTATACCAAAATGAAGTATTTTATTTGCTCCACCTTGTTCTGCCACATAAAACTGTAAATCTTTATCAACTATCTTTTTCATAAACTTAAAAAAACCAATAAAATTACTTTTACCAACACCATTTGCACCAATAATAACATTTAATGGTTTTAATTCTAAATCTAATGATTTAATAGATTTATACCCATTAATCTGTAAGGAATTAAGCCTACCAAGTCTGTTAGCCATTGTCATACCTATTTTTTTTTAATACTATTATACCTAATCATACTTCACCACCCTCTGCGTAAACCTCTCAATCTTAAAACTCTTCGCCACCCCTGTCGCTGTTAAGTAGGCTCGTTTAGGAATGCCCAAAGG
>JALSLJ010000062.1 GCA_026988315.1 Sulfurimonas sp.
TTGTTAAAGTTTTACTTTTTTTGTCACCTTCAAACTTAAACCAAGTATCTATTTTTAAGTCAAGATAATAATTTCCATTTTTATCTTTTAATGCTTTTACTTTTCTTTGTTTTTCAGAAAACTTTATTCCATTTACTATCACATTTAATCCATAATAACTGCTATGGCGACTATTGTTATATCTTTTTTTTCCTTTTTTATTAGACATAAGTAAAAATTCATTCATACCTACATTTTTAGGTATTTCAATTCTTCCACTAATGATAACCTTGCCATTATACACCTCTCTCTTTTTATACTCATCAAAAACCTTATTTTGCTCTCTACCGACAACCTTAAATCCATTCCCTTTATATGTCACATACTGATACAAAACCTCATCACCTATGTAAATATCCAAGTAAGCTTTGTCATATATTTTACCCTCTGCGTTCTCATCTACTTTTTTTGGTTTTAGAGAACTTTTTTTACTCTCTTTTGTTTGTATCTGCTTCATTTGAGATGGCTTAAGCTCAAACTCATAAGGAAGTATAGTAGCAACCGCATCAAAACAATACGATGCAGTATCAAAATCAAAATCATCATTACTTATCTTAAACCCGTGGATAAATTGTTCCGCTTGTTCATTTGAGACTTTTAATGATGGTTTGTACTGAGCTATTATCTCTTTATATGCTCCATAGTTTGCTTCTTGCTTGATTTTATTCATGGGTACATTTGGATCGTTAAAACAGTATTTCTCAAGTCTTACAGTTTTAGGTGAGTACTTTTCTAAATCCTCTTGTGTGATGTACGCTATAACATCCGAACAAACCTCACCAAAGTTATCTCCATTATAAAATTTTGGATTTCCATCTACTCTTATACTGCCAACCGCTCTTTGTCGTATCTCATCTGAAATCAACTCACCATTTTTCAAATCTGTTTTAGAGTAGATGAGTTGACCGTACAGTTCACTAAGTGCCTCTTGCTTTGCTTGATTAATCAAGATCTCTTTTTGCTGGTCTAGTGTTTTACCTGAATGTTCAGACTGCTGAATACAACTTGTCTTCATAGTTGTATATTTATCACTAGCACTTACGAGTGACAACAATAAAAGAAGTGAGGTTATTAGTTTCATATTTTTTGTTCCTTTTTTAATGTAATACATGCTCTGAGATAATAAATATGATTTAGATTATCTTCATACCTATCAACTATCTTTACATCTTTAAGCATATTCGTTGATTGTTCACTTGAAAAAGATGTGAACTCTGTTTTATTACTAGAGAATGTATCTACATAAACTTCTATCTCTTTTGAAATATTTGCTTTTGCACTCATCAGAGCTATTGTTCTTGTTGTTTTCATATCTGCAATTGGAGCTGAACCAATGGAACAAATAGAGTTCTCTTTACTTGGATTTGTAATCCAGTTTGGTACATCAGTTTTAACTGTTACGCTCTCTACACACTTTTGTATAGTGACAGATTCTTGTTTTGAAGAGCTACATCCATGAAATAAAAATACTAATAAAACAAATAATATTAACTTTTTTATATACATTATTTTATCCCATTATTTCAAAGTATATTACAGATATAAGTGCATATTAACTAACCTTAAAAAACTTTATTAACCTGCTTAAATTTCATAAAAAATTTCAATTATTACAAGATAAATCAAGTAGTTGTTTAAAACAATTATGCTAAAATCGCTATATCAATATAATAACAGTTTAAGAGTAGGAGCATAATATGACAAAAGAGTATATTTTAAACTTTTTAACAACACATAAAACAGAGATGCAAGAAACTTATGCTCTTACAAAAATTGGCTTATTTGGTAGTTATGCAAGTGATACAGCCAATGAAGATAGTGATATTGATATCATTGTCCATATGCCATCAAGTTTTGATAATTTTTTTGATTTAAAAGATTTTTAGAATTAAATTTAAAAAAAAGTATTGATTTAGGGCTTGAAAAAAGTATGCGCCCTTTTATAAAAGATTCTATAAAAGATACTATTATTTATGTCTAATTATGAATATGCTAAAAATAAAAATATTTTACTTTTACTCAATACTTTACAAAAAGAGAGATAAATGCAAGACAACCTATACAACCTAGCTTTTGAGCGCTCAATATTAAGTTCAATAGTATTTGAACCTCAACAATTTGATGATCTTAGTACTGCACTGAAAAAAGATGACTTTTATCTGCCTGCGCATCAAGATATATTTGCATCGATGATGACACTTTTACAAAAAGATGAGCCTATAGATGAAGAGTTTATAAAAAAAGAGCTTATTAAGATGAAAAAGTTTGATGAGCAGGTTATGCTTGAGATTTTATCTGCAAACCCTATCTCAAATACCAAAGCGTATGTAAATGAGATAAAAGACAAATCACTCAAACGCCATCTTTTAACACTTACTACCGAGATAAAAAGAGTAACAGTAGAGGAGGAGCTCCCCTCTGCTGAAGTTGTAGATATAGTTGAGAAAAAACTCTACGAGATAACACAAGACAATCAAACAAGCGATTTTAAAGACTCACCAACTATGACATATGACACCATGGAGTATATCAAAGAGATGAAAGCTCGTGGAAACTCTGTGCTTGTTGGTGTAGATACAGGATTTCATGAACTAAACAAAATGACAACTGGGTTTGGTAAAGGGGATTTAGTAATCATCGCAGCAAGACCTGCAATGGGGAAAACAAGTTTTATACTAAACACCGTAAACAGCCTTATTATGCAGGGGAAAGGGGTAGCTTTTTTCTCCCTTGAGATGCCAGCAGAACAACTTATGCTTAGACTATTAAGCATTCAAACATCCATCCCGTTACAACAACTTCGTCTTGGTGATATGAATGATGACCAATGGAGTTCTTTAAACAGTGCTATTGACAAGATGAATGATGCTAAACTTTTTGTGGATGATCAAGGGAGTATCAACATCAACCAACTCCGCTCAAAACTTAGAAAACTAAAGAACCAACATCCAGAGATAGAGATAGCTGTGATTGATTACCTCCAGATTATGCAAGGTGTTGGCTCTCAAGACAGACACCTGCAAGTATCTGAGATTTCTCGTGGACTTAAAATGCTTGCTCGTGAATTAGAGATGCCTGTAGTTGCACTCTCACAACTCAACCGTGGACTTGAATCACGCAATGATAAGCGTCCAATGCTAAGTGATATTCGTGAATCAGGTTCAATCGAGCAGGATGCAGACATTATTCTTTTTGTGTATCGTGATGATGTGTATCTCTATAAAGAGGAAAAAGAGCGTGAAAAAGCTGCTAAAGCTGAGGGGAAAGAATTTATCTCTGAGTATATAGAAAAAGAGGAAGAAGAAGCTGAGATTATCATAGGAAAACAAAGAAATGGTCCAACTGGTCATGTAAAACTAGTTTTTCAGAAAAAACTTACCCGTTTTGTCGATGCTCCATCTTTTGCAAGAGGGGTTGAGACAGTGTATGAAAATGTTGATACTCGCTCGGCTAACATTGATGTAGGTCAGCCCTCAGTCTCAATGCCAACGCTCTAAAAGATGATAAAAAAAGTCTCACTCTTTAGTAAGAGAAGTGACTTTTTAAACTTCTTTGCTCTCTCTTTATTTGTACTCACTTACTCACTTCTCATAGAGTATCAAAACTACAAAAACTTAACTCGATTTGACTCCAACATAATCATAGCAACTGTTTTATCTCAATACACTAAAACAAAAAACGATACAAAGTATCAAGTTTTAAAGATGAGAGGTGATGATGGTTCGGTGTTTTACACATCCGCTAAATCTTCCCTAAAAAATATAAAAGGGAAAAAAGTAGATTTAAAAATTTGGGCTGGAAAAAAAAGCTTTTATGAGTACCTAACAACTTTCTATGCCTATACGAAGATTATCTACATCCATGAGAAGCAAACTCTAAAGCAAAAACTAAACAACTACATTCAAAACACTCATGAGAACGATGAGATTGCAAACATCTATAAAGCCCTCTATAGTGCAACACCAATGACTCAAAACCTTTACTCAAGCTTTTCTACACTTGGCGTTTCACATCTCTTAGCTATTAGTGGATTTCATCTTGGTGTTTTAAGTGGCGTGCTATTTTTTTTGTTAAAATACCCATATAAAATATTACAAAACAGCTATTTTTCATATAGAAATTTTACAATAGACATCTTTATCATCATTGCTTTTGTTTTACTCTTTTATATGATATTTTTAGATTCACCTCCATCTCTTATGCGCGCTTATTGGATGCTTATTATTGGCTTTGTGCTTTACGATAGAGGTTTTAAAATCATCTCTATGCAAACTCTTTTGTTGAGTGTTGTTTTACTTTTAGCATTTTTTCCAAAGCTCTTTTTTGCACTTGGATTTTGGCTCTCTGTTAGTGGAGTTTTTTATATTTTTTTGTTTCTAATCCATTTCAAACATCTAAGCAAAGTATGGCAATTTATATTGGTTCCAATTTGGGTTTATCTTCTTATGTTGCCATACTCCTTAGCAATTTTTGAAAGTTTTAGCATCTATCATCCACTCTCTATCATTTGGACTTCACTCTTTAGTATTTTTTATCCACTAAGTATTGTACTTCACATCATTGGTCTAGGGAGTGTTTTTGATAGCACATTAGAGAGTTTCATCTCTTTAGGGGAGCATAAAATATTAGTAGTATTGCCACTTAAATGGTTGGGAGTGCATATTGTACTCTCATTGCTTAGTATCTATAAAAAACTTTTTCTTTGGTTGCTCTTGTCATTTAATATTTTGATATTTCTTTTTGCTATCTACAAAACATATTAGACTTCTTGGTTATAATTCCATCAATGAATAAAATCAAAAACATAAACAGCGGCATAAAGTATATGCTTTTATCATCATTTTTATTTGCCATTATGGGGGCTTTTGCAAAACTTGCAAGTGAGCATATGAGCTCACTAGAAGTTGTATTTTTTAGAAATATTTTTGGTGTACTTATCATAGGTTTTGCAATTTGGAAATCTCCTATGAAAAATATAGGAGGCAAGCCTCTTTTACTCTTCTTTAGAGGTTTTATGGGTTTTAGCGCTCTTTTGGCTTACTTTTACAACATTGCAAACATCCCTCTAGGAGATGCCGCAACTTACTCTAAAACAGCTCCCATATTTACAGCTATTTTTGCATGGATGTTACTCAATGAAAAGCTTCCACTAAAGGGTTGGATGGCAGTTGCCATAGGGTTTGTAGGGATAGTTTTTATCACACAACCAACTGGTGGCGGAGGTTTTGATAAGTATGATATTCTAGGCATATTTAGCGGTATTGGAGCTGCTTTAGCTTATACATCAGTAAGAGAACTTAGAAAGTATTATGATACAAGGGCTATTGTGCTTTCTTTTATGGTTGTTGGAACCGTTGGACCACTAATCCTTTTAATAATCTCATCATTTTTTTACATCCCTTCACTCGATTTTATGCTTGGTGAGTTTGTGATGCCTCAAGGAATTGTATGGTTTTACATAGTAGCGATGGGTATCTTAGCAACAATGTCTCAGTATTACATGACAAAAGCTTATGGTGAAACAAAAGCAGCTATCGTTGGAACAGTGAGTTATACAAACATCATTTTTGCTGTTTTTGTTGGGGTTCTCTTAGGTGATGCACTACCTAGTATAGCAACTACTTTTGGTATAGTTCTCATAATCTTTGCAGGCATTATGGTAGCTCGGGCTAAGTAAAATTAACTTACTTTAATCCCATTATGCTATAATCACTAACTTTTAAATTAAGGTAAAAACATGATATTACTAAGTGGTCCTTGTGTTATAGAGAGTGAAGAAAATATCTTTAAAATTGCTAAGTCTTTAGAATCTTATCACAATGATGAAGCAATAGATTTTTATTTTAAAGCTAGTTTTGACAAGGCAAACAGAACATCTTTAGAGAGTTTTCGAGGGCTTGGGATAGATGAGGGTTTACGCATACTTCAAAAAGTCAAAGATGATTTTGGATATAAAATTGTTACAGATGTACATGAGCCTATTCAAGTGCCTATTGTGGCAGAGGTTGTAGATATGCTTCAAATCCCTGCTTTTTTATGCCGCCAAACAGACCTGTTAGTAGCGTGTGCAAAAACAGAGTGTAAAATAAACATAAAAAAAGGGCAGTTCTTAAGTGGTGATGCTATGATCTATCCACTTCTTAAAGTGCTCCAAACTCGTGGGTGCTCTGAAGCAACATATGAAAATTCCAAAAAGAATGGTGTCTATCTGTGTGAGCGCGGAAACTCTTTTGGATATGGGAACATGGTTGTTGACATGAGAAACCTTGTAACTATGAGAAATTTTGCACCCGTTATTTTTGACGCTACACACTCTGTTCAAATGCCAACTGCAAAAGATGGTAAAACTGGTGGAGATAGCTCAATGGTTCCATATTTAGCAAGTGGGGCTGCTGCAGTTGGTGTTGATGGCTTCTTTATGGAAACACATTTTAATCCAAGTATAGCACTAAGCGATGGACCAAATATGATACAACTAGATACTTTAGAAAAACTAATAATAAAAATTCAAAAAATTCAAGCAATATAAGGAGATAATATGAGATTAGTAGAAGGCAAATTAAAAGTAATTAACGGCAAAAAAATTGCTATCGTTAGTACAAGATGGAATCACTTCATCGTTGATAGATTAGTAGAGGGTGCCGAGGATGCATTTAACCGTCATGGTGGTGAATCTGATGATTTAACCCATATTTTAATCCCTGGAGCGTTCGAACTTCCAATGGTTGTTGATCAACTTTTAGCATCAGGTAAATATGACGCTGTTTGTGCTTTAGGCGCAGTTATCCGCGGGGCTACTCCTCACTTTGATTATGTATCTGCTGAAGCTACAAAAGGGATCGCTACTATGAGTCTGAAGTATCAAAAACCTGTCAGTTTTGGTCTTTTAACAACTGATACCATCGAGCAAGCTATAGAGCGTGCAGGAACAAAAGCTGGTAACAAAGGTTTTGAAGCAATGACTACTGTTATTGAGATGCTTGACCTATATGAGGCAATATAATGGCAACTAGGCATCACGCTCGTATGGCAGTAGTAAGTCTTTTGTATGCTTATGACTTAGGAAATGGAAACATAGCAGATCATACAGATGAAATCTTAGAAGAGAAAAAAATCCGCAATAAACAAAAAGATTTTGCACTAGGACTTTTTTCAGGTGTAATGGAAAATCTTGAAGCTTGTGATAAAGCGATAATCGAGCACTTAAAAGAGTGGGACTTTGAGAGACTTGGAAGCATAGAGCGTGCTACACTAAGACTTGCAACATTTGAGATACTATTTGGTGAACTTGACTCTGCTGTCGTTATTAATGAAGCGGTAGAGATTACAAAAGCATTTGGAACTGAACAATCACCTAAATTTATTAATGGTGTTCTTGACGCTATTTCTAAAGATAAACTTGAGTAAAAATAACTAATATTGCCTTAATTTTTTTAAGAAAAAAGAGATAAACCCACGAAATAAAGGATGGAAATAGTTGCATACTAATACAAGCAGACTAACTAAAGAAGAAGCACTAGATCTTATAAAAAATGCATCTTTAAAAGAGTTAGGTCGCATGGCATCAATAAGAAAAAAAGAGCTCCATCCAAAAGGGATAACAACTTTTGTAGTTGATAGAAATATCAACTATACAAATATCTGCTGGGTTGACTGCAAGTTTTGTGCATTTTACAGACATGAAAAAGATGCAGATGCGTATGTTTTAACTTTTGATGAGATAGATGAAAAGATAGATGAACTTTTAGAGATAGGTGGCACGCAAATCCTTTTCCAAGGTGGAGTGCATCCAAAGCTAAAGATAGAGTGGTACGAGGATTTAGTTGAACACATCCATACAAAATATCCAGAGATTACAATTCACGGTTTTTCTTCTATAGAGATTGATTTTATTGCCAAAGTTTCAAGAATCACAGTTGAAGAGGTCTTAGAAAGACTTCAAAAAAAAGGCTTAGCCTCCATTCCTGGTGCTGGGGCTGAGATACTTTCAGATAAGGTTCGCGATATTATCGCACCTAAAAAGATCGACTCAGATGTCTGGATAGATATACACAGAAAAGCGCATAAACTTAACATAAAATCAACTGCGACTATGATGTATGGAACTGTTGAGAGTGATGAAGATATTATTGATCATTTTGATATGATAAGAGAACTTCAAGATGAAACGGGTGGTTTTCGTGCTTTTATCATGTGGAGTTTTCAAGGTCAAAACACAGAACTTTTACGCCTCATTCCAGATATGGATAAACCATCATCAAATCGTTACTTAAGACTTTTAGCAGTTGCAAGACTTTATCTTGATAATGTACCTAATATCCAAAGCTCATGGGTTACTCAAGGCCCATATATCGGTCAAATGGCTCTTAGATTTGGAGCAAATGATTTAGGCTCAACAATGATGGAAGAAAATGTAGTAAGTAGTGCAGGTGCCGCTTACTCAATGGCTAAAGAGGAGATGGTTCATCTCATTAAAGATGTTGGAGAAACTCCAGCTATACGAAATACAGCATATGAAATTTTAGAGAAATTTTAATTATGAAATTTATTGCAATACTACTTATTTTAGGACAGATACTAATGGCAGCAACTATAGAACATATTGAATTAAAAGGTATAAAAATACCAGTGATTTTTGAAAACGATAAACGATTGCCACTTGTAACAATGCAGTTTGTATTTACAAATAGTGGAAGCATAAGCGATACCGATAAAGCTGGTTTAGCAAAATTTAGTGCGAAAATGATGGGTGAAGGGACTCAAGAACTTGGTTCATCTGCATTTGCAGAAGCTCTTGACTCTAAAGCTATTCATATCTCGTCTTCAACGGGATCTGAAACCTTTGTTATGGAGATGAGTTGCTTAAAGGAGCAGTTTGATGAAGGGCTCAATTTTTTTAATATGCTTTTAAAAAATCCTAACATAAGCGATGAGGCTCTTAAAAATGTTAAGACAAAAACAATTGGTTCACTCACATCAAAAGAAAATGATTTTGATTATGTAGCATCAAATGAACTCAAAGCTCTAATGTTTAAAGGCAGTGTATTTGAAAATCCATCTTCAGGAACTGTTGAGAGTGTTGAAAGTATCAAACTTAGTGATGTTGAAAAATTTATAAAATCTCACCTTGTTAGCTCAAGACTTATTATAGTTATAGGTGGAGATATTAACCTCAAAGATGCCAAAGTTAAAATAGCGAAAATTGTAAATGAGATGCCAAAAGGAAAATCATCTAAGATAATAAACTATAAGCCATCAGCAGAGATAAAAACGAGCATACTCAAAAGAGAAACTGAACAAGCCTACATATACTTTGGCTCTCCTTATCACATGGATGTTGACTCAGAAGATTATTACAAAGCAAGAGTAGCTACTTACATACTTGGAACAGGTGGCTTTGGTTCACGCCTCATGGAAGAGATAAGAGTTAAAAGAGGTTTAGCATACTCTGCTTATGCAAGAGTCCATGTAAGTAAATCAAGAAGCTATTTTAACGGTTACTTACAAACAAAACTCGATTCATTAGATGAAGCAAGAAAAACTGTCAATGATGTAATTGCAACTTTTGTAAAAAATGGTGTAACAAAAGAGGAGCTGGAGCAGACAAAGAAATTTTTACTTGGAAGTGAACCTTTGAGAGTTGAGACTATGAGCCAAAGACTCAGCAGAACTTTTATGGAATATTATAAAGGCAAAGAACTAGGATATTCTGCAAAAGAGTTAAAACTAATAAAAAATTTAAAACTAAAAGATCTTAATAAATTTATAAAAAAACACTCTGAGATAAATAATCTTTCTTACGCAATTGTAACTAAGTAAGTACCTTTATGGTACTTTATAGTTCCAATAGAACAGTATCTCTTCGTGTAGCTTCAAACTTTTTGCAAGCACTCTCAAAAGCCCCACCTTCACCTATTAAAATACACTTATGCTTGGCTCTAGTAATAGCAGTATATATCAGCTTAGTATTATGCATAATAAAATGAGTAAAACTCATCGGAATAACTACTATGTCGTACTCCATACCTTGCACTTTATGGATAGTAAGAGCATAAGAAAGCATAAGATGTGATTGCAACTCTTCATATTCATAAAGCACAACAACATCTTCATTTGGATAAAAAACTAAAACTTGGTTCTCCTCCTCTTCTATCTTAAAAAGAAGTCCACTCATCCCGTTAAATATTCGTCTTTGTGCAGAGTCTTCCCCCATTTTAAAGCCATCTCCGCTCCAAGATGTCATGTTTTCATTTTTTGTATGCACGACTTTATCCATAAGCCTAAACTCATTTTCTCCTCTTTTTACACTTTTTTTAGGATTTGGATTAAAGTACTCTTGTAAAACTTTGTTAAGGTTGTTTGAGCCAAGTATTCCACCTTTCATTGGAGTTATCACTTGAAAATAGTTGAGATACTCTTTTATCTCTTTATTTTTTAGTCTATATCTTGCCTTTTCTATACTCTCTAAAACTTTATGCACTATCTCAGAAACAATAGCTTGTGAATTTTCTTCTCGTAAATTCTGTAATTCGCTTTTTGTCATAGTCTGTTTAAGCGCATAATAGTTTTGTATATTGACATCTATAAATTCAAAATCTTCATACACCTTTCTATACTCAGGCACCTCACCCTTTCTTATCTCGTTGGCTATGAGAGTGATGGCTTGATCTTCACTCTGCCTATAAATTTTAGTAAGTTTAACTATGGGGGCAAGCCCAAGAGTTAAAGCATCACTCAAAACATTTCCAGCACCAATAGGGGGAAGTTGTGCATCATCCCCAACTATAATCAATATAGCTTTTTTACTAATCTTTGCCATCAATCTTGCAAAAAGAGATGAGTTAATCATTGAAGCCTCATCAATAAGCATTACAGAGTATGGGAAAGTGTCTCTAGCTTCATGTTTCACCAAAAGGGACTGAATAGTCGCACTCTCATAGCCCGTTGTGTCAGCTATGCGTTGAGAAGCTATGCCACTCAAAGCACAAGTCATAATCTCTTGTTTTTCATAGCGAGTGTTTAAAAGATTAAGTATGGTTTTAGATGTTGTACTTTTACCAGTTCCGGCATATCCTACTAAAAAAAGGATTGAGGCACCACTATTTATTTTTTGAACTGCTTCACGCTGTTGCGCTCCGAGTTTTAAATCACTCTTTTGTAAAAATTCATCTAAATTATTTACAAAACCACCACTATCAAGTTTAGCACGAGTGGTAAAACTATCATATAAAAATTTCTCCGCATCATAAAGTCTAGCAGGTGAAACTCTATCATTTTTCATAATAACAATACTTTGCTCAGCTACTCTCTCAATAAGTGCTGCTTCATATAGATGATTTTTGTCATTAAATCCAAGAAGTTCATTTAGTCCTGAGAAAAGTATCTCTTTTGCTACACATGAATTTCCTTGTTGCTCACAATAGTTTAAAAGAACATAGTCCATTGCTGAACTAATTCTACCTTCATTCTCTTTTTCAACTCCCATTTTAATTGCCAATTCATCAGCTCGCTTAAAACCTATTGAGTTTATGGATGTAAGTATATAAGGATTTGTTTTTATTTTATCAGATGGGTTATCAATATCTTTCATAGCAGATGCAATAGTAGTTAAAAGTGCAGGAGAAACATCATAAGGGCTTAAAAATTCACCAAGTTCACGCATAGAACGAAACCTCTTCCATGAATTTTGAATCTTTTTAAGTCGCTTTTCTTTAATGCCTTTAAATTCTAAAAGCTTCTCTATATCATTGTCTAAAATATCAATAAGCTCTTGCGCACCAAATTTATCAATAAGCTCAGCCGTAAGTTTTTTAGTAAAACCTTTAACGATTTTATTTAAAAAGAAAAAAAGTTGATTTTGATTTACCTTAATGGAGTCAAATTTAAAAGTTTTTCCATACTTTTTATGTTCTTCCCAAGCACCTTTAAGTGTAATAGCAGAATCTTTGATATGTGAAACATCACTTTCATAATATGTTCCGCTTATTTTCTCTCCAGTTTTTAATACTGCAATAAAAAAGCCTTCATCTTCAAAAAGTATGCGGTCTATTTGACCTATAATTGTTTCACTCAAAATATAGACCTATTTTAATATTGCTATATTGTAAAAACATCTTCTTCTCTATTAAGAAACTCTAAGGCAATTATTTCATTAAAAACAGTATCCTTTAAATATGATGAATTAATTAATAAGTTTTCAAATGCTTCTTTTTTATCTTTTGCACATGCAAATCCAACAGCTTGCATATTTTCAATAACTGATACATCTGATTCACTATTAGGCTGAAAGGTAAATCCTTCAAATGTAATATAAATGTATTCATTACATAAAACATTTTTTTTCATTTTTTACCTTAATTCATATTTTATACGACTTGTAAAATTCAAGTTTTTGAAATAATTGAGTGGCTGTTACTCCCTAAAAACTTTTACTACAATCGTTTATTGCATTGCTACATCCCTTTGTTAAAGGCTGGCAATATCCCATTTTTCACCTTACAGTGCAAATCGACAAGTGATAATCTGATTCTAATACAACTTTCTAAAATTATTATCCCTTAACTCTCTCTATCCGCTCTACTTCTTGAGATTTATAAAGTTCAGCACATCCACGCGAAAGTTCACGAATTTTCAATATATAATTTGCCCTCTCTGTTTGACTTATCGCCTTTCTTGCATCAAGAACATTAAATGTATTGGATGCTAACATACATAAGTCATAAGCAGGAAGGGGAAGTCCAGCCTCAAGAGCAGATAAACACTCTTGAGCCTTTGCATCAAAATCTGCAAAAAGCATATCCGTATCTGCTACTTCAAAGTTATATTTTGAAAATTGAATTTCACTCTCTTTGTGTACATCTCTATAGTAAGTTTTTCCATGCTCATTCTCACCCCAGACAATATCAAAGATATTATCAACACCTTGAAGATACATGGCAAGTCTTTCTGTTCCGTATGTAATCTCGACAGCTACAGGATTACACTCAATCCCTCCAACTTGCTGAAAATAAGTAAACTGTGTCACTTCCATACCATTCAACCAAACTTCCCAGCCAAGACCCCATGCACCAAGCGTTGGTGATTCCCAATTATCTTCTATAAAACGGATATCATGCTGAGATACATCTAGGCCTAAATATTCTAATGACTTTAAATAAAGCTCTTGAATATTGTCTGGTGATGGTTTTATAAGTGCCTGAAACTGATAATATGAACCTAATCTATTGGGGTTTTCTCCATATCTACCATCTGTTGGACGACGAGATGGTGCTACATAGGCAACAGACCAAGGCTGAGAATCTAACGATCGAAGGAATGTTGCAGGATGAAAAGTTCCTGCTCCTGCAGGTATATCGTAAGGTTGTACAATATTGCATCCTTGTTGCATCCAAAATTCTTGTAGTTTTAGTAACATAGAGCTAAAAGTAATCATTATCGCCTCTTTATAAAATTTCGTAATTATAGCTTCACTCTACTTATTTAGATATTTAAGAACATACAAATGGCTAAATATTTTCATAATTAAGAGTATAAAAGATATACATTTAATAATAAAAATACAATTATAAAAGCTAAGCTTTATTAAAGGAGTAAAATAAAAGTGACTAAAACGATAAAAGTGAATTTAGATTGTAATAAAAAGGTAAGTAAAGTTAAAAATTGACGAACTAGGCAGCGACCTACATTCCCACAAATGAAATCTGCAGTATTATCAGCGATGAGAGGCTTAGCTTCTGGGTTCGGAATGGGACCAGGCGTTTCCCTCTCTCTATAGCCACCTAG
>JALSLJ010000063.1 GCA_026988315.1 Sulfurimonas sp.
GATAGAAACGCTCTACAAAGGTAATGGTTACATCACGATTATCATCATTTTCGTAAACCCCCTCTCCTCTCCAATCGTACATTTTAAAGAGTTTGAGATAGACCTCATCACTAAAAGCACTGTTTTTTAGCAGACGCTTTAGACGCTCTTGGTCATTTGATAGCTTCATTGACATCATAAGCGTATTGGGTTTTATATGGGTCGTATAAAACGCTTCAAATTGGGCTAAACGAACTTCTGGAATTTTAGCATCATACAACTCATAAGATACCTCTTCCTCTAGGGGTGTCATCATCGTGCTAAGTACTGTTAAAGCGACCTCTTGCCCTCTATATTTGTCAGCATAAGTCATATCTTGTTCTTCTAAAAAGTTTGTTAGCTCTTGGGAAGTAAAGTTGGTCACACGCCCTAAAAAAAGGACGGTTTTGCCTTGATTTTGTTTTATGGTCTCTTCTATATTCATAATGCAAATCCTTGCAATTTGGGTTAATTATAAATATAATATCTAAAAAAGACTAAATTACTCCTATTTAATTCTCCCCTGCTCACTCATTGGGAATGATGTATAATCAAACTGGCGAATATCGTCACGATTTGAGACAATGAGGTTATGATTATTCGCAATAACATCGTAGCAATTTATCTCTCCCAAACTCTCTTTTAAATCAATATGCACATCTACAGTTCCATTATTATCTATTTTATTAATATCATAAATTTTTAAACCTGAGTTACCATCACAGATAAAGAGGTTTTTCCCATCCACACCTAAGCCACTTGGTTCCCACATATCTACTGCTTTTATAAACTTTGGGTTGTCAGGGGTTTTTACATCAACCATCTCTAAACGATTCACTCCACTTCTACCATTCCAACACTTAGAACCTGTGTTTAGGGTTACATAAGCCACATCATCAGAAACGACTACAGGGTCACAACTTTGTGCATGGCTGAAGTCTACTATTCTCGTTGGTTGTGTTGGGACTGTTTTGTCATATATATACATTCCTGAAGTTGAACCAACATAAAGGTTATCTTTATAAGCAAAAAGTGTCTCTACATTAAAAGGTACATGAATTTTAGATATTTTTTTCGGTTTTGAAGCATCTTTTACATCTAAAATATTCATCTCTCTTTTATTGATAGTATACAAGTACTCTCCTGACAAAGCGAACCTTGCCATAGAGCCTCCTTCTCCTGAATTTGAAATTGAATCTGAAGAACTTGATGAAGTACTCTCTCCTCCACAAGCTATAAAGAACAATGTTAGTGTAGATATGAAAATTTTACTTTTAATACTTCTCATTATTTATCTCCTCCCACTATAACACCATTACTAAGGTTGAAGTCACAGCCATAATTATAATTTTGATAAGCATTATAGGTAAAAGTATCATTAACTCTATTTACCTCTTTTATACTATCAATTTTTTTTATATCTACCACTACCAAGTCCATGTAACTATCCAGATACAAATAGCCATCTTTAACTGCCATATCTAAGTTCCCAGCTACTTTAATAAATGCTTTAGGATTTGGATTTTTTTTATCACTATTATCTATAACATGCACCCCTTGATTTTTTTCTGCAACAAACAGAATGTTTTTATAAACATATATTTTTCCTGCTTCTTTAATCTCTTTAGGTGCTAAAATTTCTATCCCTTTTTCTCTAAACTCTTCAAAAGTCATATAGTTCAACTCTTTACACATAGGGTTGTCTCGATACTCTATGCACCCTTGTAATAAAAAAAATACCATTAAACTAATAACTGTTTTTATTTTAAAATTCATATCCTACCTTAAAATTAATATTTTATATTTTATCCAGAAATAATTAAACTAAAAAAACCCACCTCTGCTAAAACCAATAAAGAGAGTAAGCCATTAATAACTTTTGAAAGGATTTTGAAGTTCTTTAACTGCTCTAACCCTTGTGCAAACATATACGCAAACAGCAAAAAT
>JALSLJ010000064.1 GCA_026988315.1 Sulfurimonas sp.
CTTATGATAATCCTCTTTAAAAAACTTTTTTACATACTATTTATGCTATTTCTTATCTCAGTTATCTCATTTTTAGCTATCCACTCAGCACCAAACAGTTTTTTCGCAGCAGGTGAACTCAATCCAAATATGACTGAAGAAGCTATACAAGCTCTTAAAGCTGTATATGGATTAGATAAATCACTTTTTATGCAGTATGTTGATTGGGTTAAAAATATTATGACTCTTAACTTTGGAATAAGCTTTGTAAGTGGTCAGGATGTGAGTACAGAGATACTAAAGAGACTCCCAGTCACACTTACTATGAATATTACAGCGCTAATAGCAGTATTTGTGATTTCACTTTATTTAGGGATAAAAGCAGCTTTAAATTATGAGAAAAAAGAGGATTATATTATCCGTCAAATCTCTTTAGTTTCTTTTTCTATGCCCTCGTTTTATCTAGCTTTATTACTTATAATATTTTTTAGCGTAAACTTGGGATTATTTCCAATATCAGGACTTCACTCTGTTGAGGAAAAAACTGGATTTGCATACTATAGCGACATGGCGTGGCACTTGGCATTGCCTGTTGGTGTTATGATATTTGTAGGACTGGGAAGTATGATAATTTACATCCGTTCATTAACTTTAGAGATATTAAAGAGCGATTACTATTATTTTGCACTCTCACGAGGTATAAGCGAGAAAAATCTTCTTAGATTTTATATTTTACCAAATTTATTACCACCGATAGTTACTCTTTTAGGTCTCTCTTTACCAGGACTTATAGGGGGAAGTGTAATTTTAGAGTCTATATTTGGAATTGAGGGGATGGGACAACTCTTTTTTATGTCTGCACTTTCTCGTGACTATCCAGTTATTATGGGTACTTTAATGATAACAGCTTTTTTAACACTTTTGGGAAATATGATAGGGGATTTGATTCTTTTAAAACTCAATCCTTATATGAGACGAGGTTGAGTTTAAAAGTAAGTTTTAATAGCTTCGTCATCCTCAGCTTGACTGGGGATCTAGTTGGTTTTACTTATAAATTAGACTCCCAGTCAAGCTGAGAGTGACGGTTTCAGGTATTATTAGTTAAACAACGCCTCTAGTGCATCTACACCATCTTTAAGCTCTTCTATCTCACCTGTAGTTTCATCTGTTGTGCTGTCACTCTCAACAAGTTCAATGTTTAAACCAGTAAGCATAGAAGCAAGACGGATATTGATACCGCTTTTACCAATAGCTTTTGATTTTTGATCAGCTGGAAGAGTGATGATTGCTTTTTCATTTTCACCCTCTTCATTTTTCACTATCTCTACATGAGAGATAATAGCTGGACTCATTGTACGAGAGATGAAAAGTTCAGGGATACTGGTGTACTCGATACAGTCAATATTTTCACCAATAAGTTCTTGACTCACAGCATTAATACGAACACCTTTAACACCAACCGTTGCTCCAACAGCATCTACTTGAGGGTGCGTAGAGATAAGTGCAATTTTTGCTCTCTCCCCTGGGATTCTTGCAGAGCGCTCTATTATTACAGCTCCATCTGCAATTTCAGGAACCTCTAAAGCTAGTAACTCTTCTAAAAATTTTGGACTTGTACGAGATAGCTCAATCTGAATACCATTTTCTTTGTCCATATTTACACGACGAACTACAGCTTTAATGTGATCGCCAACATCAAATATTTCACCTTTGATACGACTTTTCATTGGCAATACGGCACGAATTTCATCAACTTCTATATATGTTGCATTTTGGGCATCAACTCTTGTTACACGACCTGAAACAAGTGTTCCTATTTTTGATTTGTATTTATTAAATATCTCATCCTCAACAAGTCTTTGGATGTGGTACTCTATCTCACGATGTAGTGAAGATGCCGCCGTTCTCCCATAATCCTCTAAATTATGATCTATTTGGAGTTGGTCACCAAGCTCTACTTGATCGTCATACTCTCTTGCATCTGTAATAGAGATATATGCAGGTGCAATCTCTTCATCTTGTAGTTTTTCATCGTCATCTTCTACAACGGTAATTGTTTGAATTATTTTAATACTTTTTGCTTCTTCATCTACCTCTGCAACAAAGGCAAATTTTTGATCAATTACTCTTTTTGCAGTTTGTATAAAAGCTGTTTGCAGTGCTTTTGTTACAGTGTCTGCTTGAAGACCTTTTTCATGTGCAATTGCTTCAACAATATCTAAAATTTTTTCCATTATTATATCCTTAGAGAAATCGTTTCATAAAAAATAAAATTATTGTAATTTAGGGGGAGATTTCTTATGAGTAATGAAATTATACCAAAAATCTATAAAGTCATCTTTAAATGTAGCCCTTAATAGAATTTTTAGTAGATTTTGTATATAATGCAAGACTTTTATAGAATAAATTTCTAAGGATATATAGATGAATTTAAAATTTGCTAGAACAGATATTGCAGTTAAACCAAAAAAAGCTGAGTTAGCTAAGATAGAGGCAAGCGTTGAGAAAGAGGGTAGTGTAATTTTTTATTTCGATAGAGAAAATTCTCACAAAGATCTTTTGGAGCTTCAAGATTATTTTGAAGCAAAAGGGAAAAGTTTTTATATGAGTGAAGTAAAATTTGGTCTTTCAGACAATGAGTATATGTACCAAGTACACATCATAAGCTAGAGAGTCAAAATGGGCAAGAAGCTGTTTATTGAAACTTTAGGTTGTGCTATGAATTCTCGTGATAGTGAGCATATGATTGCTGAACTTACCGAGAAAGAAAGCTACGAAGTTACAGATGAGTTTGAAAACGCAGACCTAATTTTAATAAATACATGCTCGGTGAGAGAAAAACCTGTACATAAATTATTTTCAGAACTTGGTGTTTTTAACAAAAAGAAAAAGCCAGGTGCTAAGATAGGCGTGTGTGGTTGTACAGCTTCACACCTAGGTGAGGAGATTATAAAAAAAGCACCCTATGTAAATTTTGTTTTAGGTGCAAGAAATGTATCAAAAATCAGTGAGGTTTTACATAAAGATAAAGCTGTAGAGATAGATATAAATTATGATGAATCAGAATTTGCATTTAAAGATTTTCGCTCATCAGGGTATAAAGCTTATATAAATATCTCTATTGGATGTGACAAATCTTGTACATTTTGTATAGTTCCTAAAACTCGAGGTGATGAAGTTTCTATTCCCGATACTTTAATTATCAACGAGGCACAAAAAGCCGTTGATAGTGGAGCAAAAGAGATTTTTCTTTTAGGGCAAAATGTCAACAATTACGGACGCCGTTTTTCAGGCACGCATGAAAAAGTTAATTTTACAGAGCTTTTAAGACGACTGAGCAAGATTGATGGCTTAGAGCGTATCCGTTTTACCTCACCACACCCTTTTCATATGGATGATGAGTTTATAGAGGAGTTTGCAAACAATCCAAAAATCTGCAAATCTATGCATATGCCACTTCAAAGTGGAAGTACAAAAATTTTAAAAGATATGAAGCGGGGTTACTCAAAAGAGTGGTTTTTAAATCGTGCGAAAAAATTAAGAGATATGTGTCCAGATGTTAGTATTAGTACAGACATAATTGTTGCTTTTCCAGGTGAGAGTGATGCGGATTTTGAAGATACTCTTGATGTTCTAAAAGAGGTAAGGTTTGAGCAGCTTTTCTCTTTTAAATACTCCCCTAGACCAGAGACAGAAGCCGAGTTATTTACAAATACGGTAGATCCAGAGTTGGCATCCCATAGACTTACAACTCTTCAGTCTCTTCATACTGAGATACTAGATGAAAACAATGCTAAACTTCTTGGAAACACTTATGAAGTTTATTTTGAAGAACTGTTTCAAGATGGATTTGTAGCTGGTAGAAGTGACAACAATATCATGGTTAAAACTAAAGGTTCAGAAGAGCTTTTAGGTAAATTTAGAGATGTGAAAATTACATCCATAGGGAGAACAGTTTTAACCGGAGAAGTTATTGCGTAAAAAATTCTTTCGTGCCTTGGCACTCATCATTGTCCCTTTTATAGGTTCTGTGATTATAAGAATTTTATACCTTACAAATAAAAAAAACTTTCATGGACCTGAGTCTTTAGGGGATGAAAACTTCATAATGGCTTGCTGGCATGGTGAGTTGTTGATGATACCTTACGCATACACAAGATACAAAAAAAATCCACATGTAAAACTAGTGATTTCAGAACATTTTGATGGCAATTTAATAGCAAGAACATTAAGCTTTTTTAAATTTGGAACGATTCGCGGTTCTAGTACCAGAGGTGGTGCAAAAGCTTTGATTCGCTCTATTAAAGAGTTAAAAAGCGGTTGTGACTTAGGAATTACCCCAGATGGACCAAAAGGACCTCGTCATGAAGTTGCAGATGGTATAATAGTTATGGCACAAAAAGCTAAGGTAAAAATAGTATTAGTTGAGATAAAGCCAAGCAAATTTTGGCAACTTGATAGTTGGGATAAGTTTGTTATACCAAAACCATTTGGAGTGATAGATTATTATATTAGCGATTTGGTAGATATTAGTGGTATGGATATAGAAGAGGCAAGAAACTTGATAAAAGAGGGGTTAGTAAAATATGAGTTCTAAAATACTTTTTCCATTGATAGCTCTCTCTTTATTGGTGATTATGGGTGTGTACTTTTTACTCAACCCCTCGTATGAAAAATCTCTCAAAGCAAAGTATTATTATGAAATTGGTGAGTATAAAAAAGCATTGGTTCTTTCTAAAGAAGCTTTTAGCATGGATGTGTATAACCGCATGGCTTCAACTATAACAGCACAATCAATTACAGCTTTAAAGTATGTTGCTTATATAGATGACGCTAAAAAATATATGAAAACTATTAATGAAATAGCTGAAAAAGAAAACATTACTGATGCTGATAAGGCAAAAATAAAACTTATGTGTGAAGTTATGATTAGTGCATATATTAAACTAGCGCCAAGTGTTATTACTGATGATACACTTGTAGAGGAATCAGCAAAGTATTATGATGGGTTTGAGAAGCTTCTTGAAAAAGTCAATAGATAGCAAAAGGGTAGCATTTTTAGAATCCTTAGAAGAGTTAAGAGGTTATTCTGATTTAACCATCAAAAGTTATGATGAATCTCTCAAAGAAGCGATGAATTATATAGAGATAACGCAAGATAATAAAGCCACTATTTTTAATTTAATGCCATATCGTATCAAAATAGCACATCTAAATCCGAAAACAATAAGTAAAAAATTAAGCGCAATTCGCTCTTTTGTAGCGTACTTAAATGATAATGGAGATTGTAGTGTTTTAAAAGCTGATGAGAGTGTAAAAGTGGCAAAAACATTACCTAAACCTATATCCCATGCACATATATTAGAAGCTCTTCAACAATCTGAGTTTGAAGAGCGTTTAGTGGTAACAATGTTATACACACTTGGACTTAGAATATCTGAACTTGTGTCATTAAAACTTCTTGATATATCATCTGAGTGGATTAGAGTTTTAGGAAAAGGAGATAAGCAAAGGGATGTTCCTCTCATAAGCTCTACAAGCGATTTAATCAAAGAGTATTTAACTCTAAAATCACCAAAGATTTTTCTTTTTGAAAAAAATGGCGAAAAATTAAGCGAAAATAGTTTAAGATATATCGTTACTAAGGTGTTTAAAAGAGTCTCTTTGAAAGTCACACCACATCAGCTTCGTCACTCTTATGCGACAGCACTACTTAACAACAGTGCTCCAATTGCCGATGTAAGTGAGTTATTAGGTCATTCATCAATGGCGACAACACAAATATATACAAAACTAGGTAGTGCCTTGAAGCAACAAAACTATAACAAAGCACACCCACTTGCAAGGGAGATAGATAGTGTTAAATAAGCTTTTTGAGGCTTTATATCTTAAAGTATTTGTTAGTATTGTTACGAATGGCACAAAGAGTATAGTATATGTGGAGTTGTGCAATAAAAAAGATGTTATCTCAAGTGTACAAGAGAGTTTTGTAAGCACTTTAGAGCATAAAAAAATGCTTAGCTTTATTGAGTCATATACAAAAGAATCACCTTTTCATTATATCTCTTATCTAGATCACTCACCGTTGCAGGGTGCAATTTCTACCTCTGCTGATAAGTCCAAACATTTTGATTCAAAGCTATTTAAATATATGAACTATAATGATAATTGGCTCTATTATACTTCTAAAGCAGATTTGAATTTATTGAAAAAGAGATATGCAGATATAGGAGTAGATTATATATTTTCCCCTTTTGTTCTTTTGGCTGAATTTTTTAAAGATAAATTAGATAACGCAATGACAATGTTTGTTTTAATAGAAGAGGGCTATATATCTTTAAGTATTTTTAACAAGAACGAGCTTCTTTTTGCTGAACATATTGCAATTGAGCATAAAAGAAATAGTGATGAAAATGAAAATGAAGATGTAGTAGGCGATATTGATGACTTTGAACTTGATGATATGAGTATTGATTTAGAGGATGTTAATGTTGTTGAAGAGCTAGATGATATATTAGATGAACTTGATGACATAGAAAACTTAGATGATTTGTCAGAAATAGAAGATTTGGATAACATGGATGACATAGAAGAGTTTTCCGAGGAAGAGGAAGTTGCTGATACTTCACAAGAGATAGCTTCTGATACATCCACACCTATAAAAATAAACGATGACTATAAAATATTTGGAAGGATACAAAATAGTGTCAATAGCTTTTATAAAGATAGCAAATCAAATCCTAATTTTGTTGAAACAATTTATATTGCTGATGGAGTAGGCAATTCTCATGATTTGAAGCAGTACCTAGAAGAAGAGATGTTTTTGAGCGTGTATGTAAGGCGTATTGATTTATGTTTAGAGATTTGCGAGTTAGCAAAGATGGAGAACTCATGAGATATAGCTATATAAACCACAGAAAAAAAAGTATCATCTCTCAAGAATTATGGCTACTTTTAACTTTTTTTGGACTTACTCTTTTTATGCTATTTGCAACATATGCTTTTTTACTCTACAAAGACTATAGATTTGATATAGAAAAAAATTATGCAATAAATGAAAAAATGGATTTAAATCATAATATTGAACTTATGAAAAAGAGTATTGCGTTTATAGAAAAAGAGAGTATGTTGTCTGAAAAAATATACACGCAAAATAGTGTTTTAAAGGACAGTATTGCTAATTTATTTGATTTAGTTCCTGGGCGTATTACACTCTCGGAAGCTTCTTTGCTTGAAAACGGCTTGATACTTTATGGAATTACACCAAATAAAGATGTATATAATTTTATGCTTCAAGCACCACTAAGGTCTATCTTTCAAAAAACTTACAGTAGTTTTTATCCAGCAGAAAATGGATGGATACGATTTGTTTCTACAAATTATATAGAAGAAGAATTAGATAAGGAGTCTAAGAATGAAAATTAGCATTTCAAGACAAAATATCTATCTTTTAGTTCTATCTATCTTTTTGTTGATATTTGTGCTGTTTTTTTCATTTATGGTACTCATACCAAAAGGGCAGGAGTATCGAGAAAAAGCTGCTGAATTAAAGAAGGTAAATCGTGAACTTCGATGGTATCAAAATTTCAATGATGAAACCTCAGAAATCTTACATGAATTACGCAGAGATAATAGGCATATAATTACAGCATTTGATACTAAGTTTAATGCAGCAAGATTTGAAAAACAACACAAAAAGTATTTTGATTCTCTGTCATTGTCCAAAAAGGTTAAAACGGCTGATTTAAATGGTGACTTTGTTGAGTATGAAGTAAATGCAACTTCAAAAATAAACTCTCCAAAAAGTTTTTATAACTTTTTAGATGCTATAAATAAAAGTGACTGGATAGTAGGAGTTAATTTTCCAATTAACTTTAAAAGAGATGGTGAGCTTATACACTCTAGTTTTACTATGCAAATTTACTATGCTACAAAAGATTCAAATTTTACAAAGAAAGAAGATAAGAAAGAATCAGTTGATTAACTCTTTGATCTTTACAAATGCTTTTGTGTTTTTAAAGAGGTAAGTTCTTAGTTTGGGTTCTATTTTTAAGACTCTACACTCCTCTTTAAACTCTTTACTCATTACATCTTTTTCTTTTGAATAGGGGATAATAAAAACAAAACCTTTATCTTGATGTACAAGAAATTTTCTTCCTAATATGGATGTAGATTCATTTTTTAGGAGTTCCCTCTCATGTGCACTTGGCATAAAGCCTATTGACTTTAGGTATTTGTCTATTATATATATATCAGTTCTTTTATTGTTAGAGCTTTTAAAGTATGCAAAATCATCTATGTTTTTTATTGTAATTTCTGGAATTAAGGCTTCCTTGTCAGCATCAAGATATTCAAAACTTTTTTTAATTCCGTTGAGGTATTTTTCTATTAAAGGCATAGAATATTTATGTCTAAATTCATTTCTTTTTATATCTTCATCTAAGTTAGTTTCATCTTCAAAATAGTGAATTTTTTCAGCATGTAAATATATGAGCAACTCTTGTTTATCCAAGTGAAGCAAAGGGCGGATAAGAGTATATGAATCTCTTTTTTGCTCCCTTGTCATCCCAGCAATCTCAGCACATCCAGCACCCTTACAAAATTGCATAAGCATCCATTCAAATCTATCACCTAGATGGTGAGCTGTGATAAGGTTTTCATACTTATGTTGTGCTATAAGTTTTTCAAAAAAATCATATCTTATAGTTCGAGCTTTTGCCTCAAAATTATTTTGTATCTGTTTTGCGGTGTGGATGTAACACTCTAAGTCGTAAGTGGATGCCAAGCTTTTTGCATAGAGCACTTCCTCTTTACTTTGCTCTCTAACTTCGTAATCAACAATGGCTATATCAAATCTAATATTATGCTCTAAAAGAAGAAAGAAGAGGGCTGTAGAATCTACTCCACCAGAGAAGGCTAAGAGATTCTTTTTATCTTTTAGTGAGTGTAGAGATGAGTTCTCAAGCATTATCTACTGTTGCAGTTAAAATGTCGCCGACTAACTCAGTGATTGTTGCTTTATAAATTATACCAAACTCTAAATCTTCATCTTTGCTTCTATCATTTACATATATTTCACCATCTATCTCAGGTGCCCAGATACTCTCTTTTGCACTTAGTAGATACTCATGCTCATCACTCTCACCATCTATGATAATATCAACTGTTGCACCTATCTTTTCTTGTAAAGATTTTTTTGCACACTCTGAGGCAATATCTCCAAGAATTTGTGCTCTGTGGGCAATTGTATCATCAGGGATTTTTTCACTCATATCATAAGCTGGTGTAGTCTCTTCATCCGAGTATGAAAATACATTAATTCTATCAAATCCAAAAGATGTAGCAAATTCACACATCTCATCAAACATCTCTTGTGTTTCCCTTGGATGTCCAACGATAAAACTTGTTCTTACAAATGAGTTTGGCAGCTTTCTCATAAACTCTAAAAGTTCAAGAGTTTTATCTTTGCCAAAGCCTCTTTTCATGATGTGAAGCATCTCATCATTAATATGTTGAATCGGCATATCAAAATAGTTATGAAATATTTCACTCTTAGCTATATTTTTTAGTAGAGAGATAGTCGTTGTTGATGGGTATAGATATAAGATCCGTGCACTCTTTACACCATCAATAAGTTCTATTCTCTGGATAAGAAGACTCAGTCCATCCTTTATGTTCTGATCCCTTAGATATGAAGAGCTGTCTTGTGAAACAAAAGAAAAATCATAATAACCCTTTGTGACTAAACCTTCAACCTCTTTAGCAATAGAGTCAAGATTACGGGAATTTAGTTTACCTTTAAAAGATGGAATAGCACAAAAACTGCACGCCTGATTACACCCCTCAGAGAGTTTAATGTAAGCGTGATAAGTTGAACCAGTTACAACCCTCTCACTTCCATCTATTAAAAAAACTTCATCAGAAAAACGGCTCTTTTTCTCTGCTAAAAGTTCATCTATATGGTCATAATCACCAACACCAGTAAATATATCAACCTCTGGCATATCCGCTGCTAACTCCTCTTTGTATCTCTCACTTAAACATCCAGCCATAACTAAAAGGGAGTCATTCTTGCGAGTTTCATGAAGATTAAGTACGGTATTTACTGATTCCTCTTTAGCCGCATCTATAAAGCCACATGTATTTACTATGATGACATCTGCTTCAGATTCTGTATCTGTAAGTTCAAAGTTTTTTAGTTTGCCCATCATCACTTCTGTATCGACAAGGTTTTTAGTACATCCAAGAGAGACTATGTGAAGTTTATTGCCCATTAATATATTGCTCCGTTATTCCAAAGTAGATTTGGAATCTAATTATTATGCGAATTATAGCTAATAAGTTTAGTATAATTTCTTTATGAAAATATATGATGTAATAATTTTGGGTGCAGGGGCAAGTGGTCTGATGTGTGCATCCCACTTAGATGATAAACTGGATGTGGCAATTGTTGATGGAAATGACAAGGTTGCAAAAAAATTGAAAATTTCAGGTGGTGGCAAATGCAACATCACGAGTGTAAATGTAAATGAATATAACTATGATGGAGATGAGGAGTTGATCTCTTACGCTTTAAGTGTTTTTTCTAAAGATGATTTACTAAATTTCTTGGATGTTAATGGTGTAGAGCCAGAATTAAGAAAAAATCGTTACTATTTTTGTAAAAACTCTTCGGATGAGATTATAGATATTTTAAAGTTAAAATCTAAAAAAGCAGATATTTTACTCCATAGAGAGATATTTACTATAAAAAAAGAGAATGAAATTTTTAATGTAATGACTTCAAAAGGGTTGCTACAATCAAAAAAACTTGTTGTTGCAACGGGTGGTAAAAGCTTTAAAACTCTTGGTGCAAGTGAAATAGGTCTGGAAATTGCAAAAAATTTTGGCATAAATGTAAAAGAGTTTAGCCCAGCACTTGTAGGTTTAACCTTGCAAAAAGAGCAATTTTGGATGAAGGAGCTTAGTGGCTTAAGCGCCTATGTTCATATAGCCGTTAACGAAAAAATTTTAAAAGAGGAACTTCTTTTTGCCCATAAGGGAATTAGTGGACCTGTAGTTCTTTCAGCCTCTTTGTATTGGAAAAAAGGAAATATAAGTATAGATTTTTTACCAAATGACGATATAGTTGAGTTAATACAGGGAAGTAAAAAGCTAATAAGCTCTGTTATCCCGTTGCCAAAAAGGCTTTCTAAAGCAATATTAAAAGCCTTAGAGGTTGAAGATGGTGAGTGTAAAAAGATTACCCAAACCATAAAAGAGAAACTTTTAAAAATTCATAAGTATGAGTTTTCACCAGCAGGAAATTTTGGTTTTTCTAAAGCTGAAGTGAGTCGTGGTGGAGTATTGGCCGGGGAGTTAGATATATACACTTTAGAATCAAAAGCGATAAAAGGTTTATACTTTATAGGTGAGGTTGTGGATGTTACAGGAGAACTTGGGGGCTATAACTTTCAGTGGGCTTTTAGTAGTGCAGTTGTTTGTGCAAATAAGCTAAATTATTAGTATCAAATCAATAACTAATTATAATAAAGTATAATTCTTATAAGTAAATAATTATTCCTTTAAAGCTAACTTCAAAAGCTACAAGGTATAATAAGTAAGAAAAAATCAACTTTTACAAAAGGTGTCATCAAATGAGATACAAACATATACTACTTTCTATATTTATAGCCCTGTTTTTTGTAGCATGCACAAGTGATACAAATGGAGATACATCTTCTCCATCATCATCTGTTGTTGATACTAATACAACGACAGTTATAGATGATACTAACAATACCATTGATGTTAATGGTACATTAACCGTTAATTTTTCGGGTGCTGTATCAACTAGGGAGTTGACAGTAAATAATGAACTAGTAAGCATAGAGGTACTTGTTTTTGGTTCTGATAATGCACCATACACAGGTGGGACAATAAATATAGCTTACCCTGAAAAAGCGACAACTGGTGTGGATGTAGGTAGTTTTTCAAGTTTGAGTGCAGAAGTTATTGATGGAAAGGCAATTTTTAATTACACAGGTCCAAAAAATTTAAAAGCATTAGTTGATAATAATGATACAAGTACTATTTTTGGTTTTTATCATAGTTCAAGCAACACATCTGTTAATAATTTCACATTGACATATAATCCTCTTGCTGATCAAATCATACTTGAAACATATACTATCAAATCCTCTCTCTTAGATTCCAATATAACTTTAGGTTTAGAATCAAGTAAATTTATATCATTTTATGTTGAAAATAACGCAGGCACAAAAGTTGATGATTCAAAAATGACTTCAACTATAGTAGAAGTTCTAAATACACCAATAGCTGATTTAAAAGATACTTTAGGAAATAGTGGAGATACGCTTACATTTTTAGGTGATAATGATGTTTCACTTAGCATAGAGAGCAATACTATGTCTGGTCTAGTTCCTATTAAAGTTACATCTGCATTCCAAGATGCTAATGATGTGAATGTGACTATTGTTGAGGTTTTCAATATTGTAGTTTTATCTGGTCCTCCAACGGCAATCAGTATTAGTTATGCTGGTACATCTCAAGATAAAGAATATGCAAAGTTTCAAGAAAATTTAGTTGTAACAGTTACAGATAAGTACTTTAACCCTGTAAATACCCATCCAGCCATATCGGTTGGTACTATAGTTGGATATGCTAAAGATGCTGTAACAGGAAACAATATATATCATCTTCCAAATTCAGCTACTACGGGTACTTTAAATCCTACAACAAAAATTTTTAGCGTAAATAACGGTATGGACTTTTCTAGTGTTGACGACTACAATGATGTTTTAGTGACATTTGGAAATGGCTATACATATGATGCTGCTGGAAAATGGGACTTTACAACGAGCGGGGCTGCTAGTTCAAATGAGTTAGCGATTTTAGATGATTACGATAGCAATGTAACACGCTCTAACCTTGGTTTTGCAGTTGGAAATAACTATAGACAAGATACATGTAGGCAAGGTGCAGAATGGCTAGGAAATATAAGGTCAGCCGATGGGACATATAAACTAGACTCTCGTGGTATGGCAAAACTAACACTTGATTATGATTATTATTTGACTGGAAAAGATGTTGTAGTGTGGGTAAATATAGTCGGTTTAACCGCAAAAACAGGTACGGTTGGAAAAATCGGTGAAGCCAAAGAGTTTACCCTTAGAGGAACGGGATTTGAAGATTTCTCAGCATCAGTATCTGCTGGAGTTGCAAATGTAACATATAGACTTCCTGTTGAGATTAGTGCAACAGGAGAGTGGTATAGAAATGCAAATTTCTCATATAAGCTTACATTGAGTGATAATTTAACTTTAAATGCACTCTCAAGTTCAAATACAAATATCGATAATTGCGCACAATCAGATGGAATAGCATATGTTGATGTCACAGTAACAGAAAACGAAGCTAAAGCTGGTACTATAACAATCTCAGATATATTAGTTTCAGACGAATTTGAAAATTAAGGAAAATTTATGATAAAAAAAACATTAATAAAAGTAGTATTAGCGAGTTTATTGCTTAGCTCATCTTTGATGGCTGGGTTGGAGTATGATTCAAAGCCTAATTCTTTGATAGGTTTTGAGGTTGGTTCTGCAAGCATGGATGTTTCCAGTGATGAGGATAGTTACGATAAGATATTGGATGCGATGAACTATGGGTTTAAAATAGGTGCACAAACAGATAACTATAGACTTTTTTTAAGTTATCGCTTTTATGCAGGTGATGATGTGGAAAATTTAACAACTATGGGCGCTGAATTGCAATACATGGTAGATGTAGCTAGCTTTATGAATGTTTTTATTGGTGTTAATGCAGGTGTTGTAGATATAGAGTTTAAAGACGCGGCAACACCTAGATTAACTCGTGTTGTTTCTCAACAGTATCTAGGTGGAGATGTTGGATTTAACTTCCATATTGGTGAAAACTTTGATTTTGAATTAGGTGCTAGAATGATGAGTATTCAAGCAGATCATCTACTCGATAGCAAAACATACACATTTGGTGATATTGTTACTGGATATGGAAGTCTGATTTATAAATTTAAAATGGATAAATAAGATAAATATTTATGGTGCTCGATACTGGATTTGAACCAGTGACCACCTCCATGTCATGGAGGCACTCTACCGCTGAGTTAATCGAGCATATTTAATGCGTAATTCTATCAAAATAATCTTAAAATAGTTTTTTTAATCCCAATACCAAACAGTTATTTTAATATTTTCAAAACTCCCACATATTTACTTTAAATTTAGGTTTACTAAGTGTATAATTCTAGTATTAGAATATTCCAGAATGGAATAAAAGAAAATACCAGAAGGTAAGTTATGAATTTAACAGAATTGGAAGAGTTAGGACTAAAAAATGTTGGTGAAGTTTTTCATAATCTAAGTTATGAGGAATTAATTAAACATGAGCTTGATAATGGTGAGTGTGTGCTTACAAAAAAAGGTGCAACTGCTGTTGACACTGGTATTTTTACTGGTCGTAGCCCAAAAGATAAGTATATAGTAGATGCTGATCCATCTAATAAGTTCGTTGCATGGGGTGATGTTAATAAAAAAGTAAGTGCCGAGATTTTCGCAGAACTTTTAGATGTTGCCAAAGAGCAACTATCAAATAAAAATCTTTATGTTACAGATGTATTTTGTGGTTCTAGTGCAGCTTCAAAAAGATCAGTTCGTTTTGTATCTGAGATAGCGTGGCAATCCCATTTTGTAAAAAATATGTTTATTCGTCCAACAGAAGCAGAATTGGAAGTTTTTAAACCAGGATTTACTGTACTTAATGCTTGCAAGGCAGTGAATAAAAAATGGAAAGAACATGGACTAAACTCTGAAGTATTTGTTATGTTTGATATTGAAAACAATATAGCAATTATTGGTGGTACTTGGTACGGTGGTGAGATGAAAAAAGGGATTTTTTCTATGATGAACTATTGGTTGCCACTTGAAGGTAAGCTTCCAATGCATTGTTCGGCAAATGTTGGAAAAGATGGCGATACTGCTCTTTTCTTTGGACTTAGTGGAACTGGTAAAACAACACTTTCTACTGATCCAAATCGTGCTTTGATTGGTGATGATGAACATGGCTGGGACAATCATGGTGTATTTAACTTTGAAGGTGGATGTTACGCTAAGGTTATTAATCTTGATGGCAAAAGTGAGCCTGAAATTTACAATGCTATCAAAACAGGAGCTCTTTTAGAAAATGTTGTGATGTATGGTGAGGGTGAAGTTGATTATGAAGATGGGAGTAAAACAGAAAATACTCGTGTTTCTTACCCAATTGAACATATTGAAAATCATGAGCCTAGTTTAAGTGCTGGTCACCCTGAAAATATCATCTTTTTGACAGCGGATGCTTTTGGAGTTCTCCCTCCTGTTTCTAAACTGACAAAAGAGCAAGCAATGTATTACTTCTTGAGTGGCTATACTGCAAAAGTTGCTGGAACTGAGCGTGGTATTACAGAACCTGTAGCAACTTTCTCTGCTTGTTTTGGTGAAGCTTTTTTGCCTCTTCATCCAACTGTATATGCAAAACTTCTCGGTGAAAAAATTGATAAACATGGTGTTCATGTTTATCTTGTTAATACTGGTTGGACTGGTGGTGCTTATGGTGTTGGACATAGAATGAGTATCAAAGATACTCGTGCTTGCATCAATGCTATTTTAGATGGTAGTATTAAAGATAGTGAATTTAACACAACTATCACATTTAGACTTCATGTTCCAAAAACATTAGGTGATATCAATCCTGAGATTTTAAATCCTCGTAACGCATGGACTGATAAAGCTGAGTTTGACAAAACGAGAGATACTTTAGCTGAGATGTTTATAGAGAACTTTAAAAAGTATCAAACTGAGGATAGTGAGTTTGATTATTCAACTGCAGGTCCCAAAGTAGAAAAGTAATTTAACTTTTCTTCTTTGTAGCATATGTTAAGTAAAACCATAAAATTCCACCAAAAACTACTACTATTATAGGTGCTATCCAAGGTTTTTCACTAACTGTTTCGGCAACTTTTATTAAAACACCACCTGAATAATAACTTCCAAGACCAACCACTAAAGCCCAAGCACCAGCACTTAAAATATTTAAAATGACAAACTTTTTAAAATCATATTTTGTTAAGCCGATAGCAATTGGGATAAGAGTTTTTATACCATACACAAATTTTTGAAATAAAATAATCCATGACCCGTATTTTTTCATCATTATATGTGAAAGAGCAAGTTTTCTTCTATGTTTCCTGAGCCCTTCCATCATAGTGCTTTTTTGGTATCTTGCCATATAGAAAAGTAAAACATCACCGAGTGCATTTGCAATAAAAGCGATAAAGATAACCAACGATAAATCCATTTTACCCATAAAAGAGAGCACACCAGCACCAACAAGTGCCACAAAACCTCCACCTAATGAGTAGAGAAAAAGTCCAATATAGCCATAAGTTGCTAAATTACTAAAAGTTTCTTCCATTGTTATCCTAAAGTTGTTTTATTTTCATTATTTCATCTCGAAGACGAGCTGCTTCTTCAAAGTTTAACTCTTTGGCAGCTTGTTTCATTTTCAGCATCAACTCTTTTGTTATCGCTTTTTTCTCTGATGCTGGCATTTTATCCATTTTTTTGTGCTTTTGGTAAACACCACTATAATCTTCTAATTTTAAGTTAGTATCTAGCTTACGAATTGTTGTTGTTGGGACAATTCCATGCTCTTTATTATGAGCTTCTTGAATCTTTCTTCTTGAAGTTGTTGTATCTATCGCTTTTTGCATAGATTTTGTGATTTTATTTGCATAGAGGATAACTCTGCCATTTGCATTTCTTGCCCCTCTACCAATAGTTTGTATGAGAGCCGTTTCACTTCTTAAAAATCCCTCTTTATCAGCATCCAAAATAGCGACAAGTGAAACTTCTGGTAAATCTAATCCTTCGCGAAGCAGGTTGATACCGATAAGTACATCAAACTCACCAACTCTAAGTGCTCTGATAATTTGGTTTCTCTCTATAGTGTCTATGTCTGAGTGCATATATTGAACTTTTATACCTAAATCAGCTAAATATTTCGTAAGTGCTTCTGCCATCTTTTTTGTAAGCACTGTTATAAGAATTCTTTCATTTTTAGCAGCAATTTTTTTAATTTCATCGTGTATATCTTCAACTTGATTATCTGATGTTTTTATCTCGAGGATAGGGTCTAACAATCCTGTAGGTCTAATGATTTGATGTGCAATTACACTTGACATCTCAAGTTCATACTCTGCTGGTGTTGCCGACACAAAAAGATAGTGTGGCGCTTTGTTTATATATTCGTCAGCTTTTAGCGGTCTGTTATCTAAAGCACTCGGTAGCCTAAAGCCATAATCGACTAAAACCTCTTTCCTTGCTCTGTCCCCTGCATACATCCCACGATATTGAGGAAGTGATACATGGCTTTCATCTACAATCACTAAGTAATCCTTGTGATTCATAGCAAGGTAGTCAAGCAGAGTAAATGGAGCTTCTCCTGGTTTTTTATTTGTAAGTAAACGCGAATAGTTTTCTATACCTTTACACATCCCTGTAGTTTGAAGCATCTCTAAATCAAATTCAACTCTTTGTTTGAGCCTTTGGTACTCTAAAAGTTTCCCCTCTTTTGTGAAGTATTTTAGCCTATCATCAAGTTCATCCTCTATGCGTTTTATCGCAATTGCCATCTTTTCTTGAGACACACTAAATTGTGATGTAGCATATATAGTAAACTTTGTATGATTTTCAAGTTTTTTGTTGTCGATGATATCAAAAGTGTATATAGCTTCTATCTCATCTCCAAAAAACTCTATGCGGATTGCTTCTTGCTCAAAATAGGGTGGATATATATCTAAGCTTTCTCCATTTACGCGGATATGACCACTATCAAAATAGGTGTCATTTCTAGCATAGCCCATCTCAACTAAACGAAGTAAAAGTTTTTTTTGTGGTATCTCATCTCCAACCTCTAAAGCTTGAACCATATTAAGGTATTCTTCAGGGTCACCAAGGCCATAGTTAGCAGATACGGACGCTATAACTATAACATCATCATAAGAGAGCAGGTTGGCAGTTGAAGAGAGTCTCATCCTTTCTAGCTCATCATTAATAGCAGAATCTTTTTCTATAAACAAATCTTGACGGGGTATGTAAGCCTCTGGCTGATAATAATCATAGTAAGAGACAAAATACTCAACATGGTTGTTAGGGAAAAACTGACGAAACTCTGAATAGAGTTGTGCGGCAAGAGTTTTGTTATGTGTCATGATAATAGTAGGCATCTTCACATTTTCTATAACCTTCGCCATAGTATATGTTTTACCGCTTCCTGTAACACCTTCAAGTGTTTGGTAACGATTCCCTTTAAGTATCGACTCGCTTAATTCTGCTATTGCTTGAGGTTGATCACCCGCAGGTTTATAAGGTGTATGTGCTTTAAAATGTATCTCTTTTTTCATTGGTAAAATTATAGCTAAATTGCTGTTTTTGTATTTTTTTCTTTTTACATCGCTTTTTGAATTTAATAAATAACTATATAATACTATTATGAAAATATGGATTTCCGACACACAAAATATTACTCATCGTCTAGTACGACTTAACTGTGAAGAGCACAGTGACTATAAATATCTTGGCGATTTAAGCGAAAGTGAGTTGAAAATATTTCTTTTAGAAATTCAAGATACTATGGATGTAGATAAAAATATGAAACTATTAAAATATTATGGCTATTTACATCTTTTTGTAATAGAAAAAAAGTAAATCTTATGGATATAAAAAATTATTAAAAGAAAATAATTATCTTTTAAGTTTATTTTCTCTATAATTCTTCATCTAAAAAATTACGAATGTAATGAAACTAAGGAATAAGATATGAAATTATTGACATTAAGTGTATTAAGTACTTCACTTCTATTAGCGTCTCCGCTGGTAAAACAGGCAAATGAAGCAGGATTAAAAGCTATACCATCTGATGAAGATCAGTTGATGAAATTAATCGATAATCCAAATAATCCGATTACAGATAAAAAAGTTGAATTAGGTAAAAAGTTATTTTTTGATCCAAGACTCTCAAAAAGTAATATAATTAGTTGTAACACATGTCACAACTTAGCGACTGGCGGCATTGATGGTGTGAGTGCTGCTGTGGGTCATAATTGGGCTGCAAATCCACACCATTTAAATTCACCAACTGTTTATAATGCTGTATTCTTCACATCTCAGTTTTGGGATGGTCGTGATCCAGACTTAGAAAAACAAGCACAGGGTCCTATTCAAGCTCACCCAGAGATGGCAGCTACAAAAGAGCATGTTGTAAACACTGTTACATCAATGCCAGAGTATGTAAGTGAGTTTAAAGCCGCTTATGGTGATAAAGTAGAGATAACTTTTGAGAAAGTAACAGACACAATTGCTACTTTTGAGCGTGTGCTTGTGACACCATCTCGTTATGATGAGTATTTAAATGGTGATGAGAATGCGATGAGTGCATCAGAGAAAGAAGGCTTGAAAACCTTTATAGATATGGGTTGTGTTTCTTGTCATGATGGCGTAGCTCTTGGCGGAAACATGAATACATTTGAGATAACTGGAAAATATATTCATGGTGATATAGGTGACTTTAAAGGGAACAAGGAAGGGCTTGTAAAGGTTCCAACTTTGCGTAATATTGCTGAAACTGCACCATACTTTCACAATGGAGCTATCTGGAGTTTAAAAGATGCTATTGTAGAGATGGGGCGTATTCAACTTGGTGCTGATATTAGCGATAAAGATGCTGCATCTATAGAGGCTTTCTTTGGAGCATTAACTGGTACAAAACCAGATATTTCATACCCTCAACTTCCTGCTAGAACTGCTACAACTCCAAAACCAGATATGAACTAGAGCTATACGCTCTAATTCATATTTACTGCCATTTTAAACTAACTAGTGCTTCTCAGGCACTTAATTGAGACTTAATTCTAATTTACTACGCTTATAATAATTTTTAGAATCTTTTTTGTGGTAAAATTATAGATACAGAAATAAATAGGAATTTTTATGCAAAGCCAAACTACTATAGAGAAGTTACATGACAAAGTCTCTCAAATACTACAAAAATATCACTCAATGAAGGGTGAAAATGAGATGCTTCGAAATGAGTTGATAACACTCAAAGCTGAAAAAGAAGTAAGAGATCAAGAGATTGAAAAATTAACAGAGCAAAATGTTATGAAAGATTTAGAGATAGAAGAGATAGTGAATAAAATAGAAAGCATCATAGGATAATTTCTATGGGCAAAAAAATAGGCTTACATATTGGTGGTCGTCGCTTTGATGTAGATGTTGAGGATGGTTTTGCTCAATATTTAGAACATCAAATGTCAAAAGATTTTAATATGGAGGGCAATAATGATTTGAAAATATTGCTTCAAGCTTATGTACAAAAAAATCATGAACTATTTTTACAAGAACAAGAGATGCAGGTGATTTTGAAAAAAATAGAAAAATAAACTTTATTTTATAATAATATAAGCTAAAAGTGCTATAATTTCGTCCTCTCAACTATAAGAGATGGTGTGCGCTCGTAGCTCAGCTGGATAGAGCACTGGTTTGCGGTACCAGCGGTCACATGTTCGAATCATGTCGGGCGCACCATACTTAAACTCCCTAAATTTTTACACTTTTTAATTATTTTATTATTGCTGGAATAGATTTATTTTTGAGGTTTGTGCAGTTGTTTTATACTCTTGTTTATTTGGAGAATTTTTTTCTTTTTTCTTTTATTTTAATCATGAGTTGAGTTTTTCTCTCTCCGAGATATTCCATGTCAAATAACTCTAGTGCTTTAATGAGGTCACCCATCTTTTTGAATCCATAATTAACTTGAGAGAAAGAAGAGTTTTTTCGTATATACAAGGACATATCTTTTACATCTGTCCATCCTTGCTCATCAGCTGTTATCTCAACAGCTTGTTTTAGCAAATTGATAAGTTTAAAGTCTTTTCGTATATCGTAGTTGTTTCCAACATAGTTAGTAACGGTTTGTTTATTGTCATTTTGGGTGCTTTCTTCTCTCGGAATGCTCTCTTGCAAACCACTTAATTTCTCTACATAGATGAATTGAGAACAAGCGTTTACAAATGGGGTAGGCGTTTTAGCCTCCCCATAGCCATAAACAGTCAATCCATCGGAGAGTATCCTTGTGACAATAGGGGTAAAATCACTATCGCTAGTTATTAAAACCACTGCTTCAAGATCTTTAGAGTATAGAGTATCCATAACATCAATAATCATCGCTATATCGGTTGCGTTTTTCCCTTTAGTATAAGCAAATTGCTGGATTGGTTGAATGTTGTAATCTTGTAAAATATTCTCCCAACCGATTAACTTCTGGTCTTTCCAATTTCCATAGGCTCTTTTAATGTTTACAGTGCCATATTGTGATAAATCATGAAATATGCTTTCTATATACTTAGAGCTTACATTGTCACAATCTATAAACATTGCAATGTTGTGTTTATGCTGTTTTTTCATTCTAAAAAGCTCTATTAAGTGCACAAAACAGAGCTTTTATGGAAGCTGTGGCAATATCGCTATCTTTTCCAACGCCGAAGCATGAAAGTACCTCTTCGCTCTGTATCTCTATATATGCAACAGCTTGAGCTGTACTTTTATCTCCACATGAGTGTTCTGAGTATGAGGTTAAAATAAACTCATTTTTATAGTTTTTCATTAAAGCTTTTTTACAAGCGTCTATTGGACCATTGCCCTCACCATTTGCAACAATCTCTTCTCCATTGTACTTGTATGTTAATATGCAAGTTGAAAGTTTAGAGTTTGATGAAACAGTGAAATTTATTAAAGAGATATGTTCTTTAACATTAAAATAGCTATCTTTAAAAATCTCTAAAATCTCTTTTGGTTCAAGCTCTCTCCCTTTTTCATCACTAAAAGCTTGAACTTTGCGACCAATTTCTGGATGCATAGCTTTTGGTAGAGAAAAACCGTAGTTTTTCTCTAGTATGTAGGCTACCCCACCTTTTCCAGATTGTGAGTTGATTCTGATAATACTTTCGTATGTTCTTCCAACATCCTGAGGATCTATTGGAAGGTAGGGCACTTCCCAATAGTTATCATCTCTATTTTTATGAAAAGCAAGGCCTTTGTTGATAGCATCTTGATGTGAACCGGAAAATGCAGTATAAACCAACTCTCCCACATAAGGATGTCTAGCATGAGTCACCATTTCTGTACACCTCTCAACGACCTCTAAAACTTCATTGATGTCCGAGAAGTCAAGTTTTGAATCAACTCCCTGAGTTGTCATGTTGAGAGCAAGTGTTATGATGTCAACATTACCTGTACGCTCGCCATTGCTTAAAAGAGTTCCCTCAACTCTATCTGCTCCAGCCAAAAGTGCCAACTCTGTAGCAGCAATAGAAGTTCCCCTGTCATTGTGAGTATGTGTTGAGATGATTACATCTTTGCGATTGTCTAAGTGCTTAGTCATCCACTCTATTTGGTCAGCATAAACATTTGGCGTTGCCATCTCTACAGTAGCTGGAAGATTTATAATAACTTTTCTTGTCTCACTTATGCCCCATCTCTGAGTGACTGCATTACATATCGCAGCAGAAAACTCTAGTTCAGTTCCTGTAAAACTCTCAGGAGAGTACTCTAAGAAAATCTCTCCATCGTGATTCTCTTCATACTTTTTGATTAAGTCAACACCCTCTAAAGCAAGAGCAATAATCTCCTCTTTTGATTTAGCAAAAACTATTTTACGCTGTGCTACAGAGGTAGAATTGTATAAGTGAACAGTTGCTTTTTTTACACCCTTTAGGGCTTCAAAACTTTTAGCGATTAGGTGTTCTTTTGCTTGGACTAAAACTTGTATGGTTACATCATCCGGTATTAAACTATCTTCTACTAAGCGACGCAAAAAGTCAAATTCCACTTTTGAAGCAGATGGGAAACCAACCTCTATTTCTTTAAATCCGAGTTTTAATAAGAGTGCAAATAGTTCAAGTTTTTTATCCATATCCATAGGATTGATTAGTGCTTGATTTCCATCACGCAAATCTACACTACACCATTTAGGAGCTTTAGTTATTGTATTATTTGGCCATTGTCTATTTGGCAAATCTATAGGTGGATAGGGTTTGTATTTGCCCTCTTGTATTTGATTCATAATGAATCCTTTAAACTTGAATTTTTAATAACACACTCTTACATACTTGTTATTAAGTTCGGAATTATAGCAAATTTATGATTATAGAATAAGTGGATAAAAATAAATAGTTGTTTATCGTAAAGTTATTGTAAACAATGCCCCTAAGTCTGAGTTTTTTACCTCTATTTTTCCGTGATGCTTTTGAACAATTTGTTTGCTCATGTAGAGACCTATCCCAGTCCCTTTTCCCTCTTTTTTAGTTGTAACATTTGGTTTGAATATATCATTGATTGCATTGAGTGGTATCCCACCAGCATTGTCTTCAAAGGTTATATACATTTTTTCCTTTTTTAGAAAACTCTTTATATATACATTTCTTTGTGAAACTTGCCTTTCGTTAAATGAGTCTATACTATTGCTGAGAAGATTTAAAAAAAGGTGTTTAAACTCATTTATAAGACCATGAACGGTAATGTCAGTTTCAATGTCTATAAATATATTGATATTATTTTGTATCAATTCATCTTTCATTAAAACCTGAACGCTGTTTAGACAAGTGCTTATGTAAAAATTATCTGTATCTGCGGATGGTCTAAAAAAAGTTCTAAATTCGTTGAGAGTATTCACCATATGGGTAATCTGCATCTCGGTTACTTTGTTTAAATCTGCAATATATGCAGTGTCAACCAAGCCGTTTTCAAAGTCATCTTTGAGCATATCATTCATCATACTTAAAGAGTTTAAGGGTTGTTTCCATTGATGAGCAACAGCATCCATCATCTCACCCATCGCTGCCATTTTTGATTGTTGAGCGAGCATTTTATCTTTTTTTGAGTTTGTTGCATTTACCGCGAGTGTTCGTTTGTCAATCTGTTTGAGAAAGGCAGTGTGATTTTTAATAATTTTTTCATTTTGTTTTCTTTGACCTTTATATAAGTCAATTAGTGTGAGAGTTTGCTCCCTTAGCCTATGGCTTGAGAGTTTGGAGAGTACAATTATCTCATCAATAAGTTTCTGGTTGATATCTTCAGGCATAGCTCACTACTAAAAAATAATATTATTTATTATAGCGAAAAAATATGATTGTGTATATTCCCGCATGATGCGGGAAGTGCATTAAGAAAAAATGCTTAACACTGGTAGGTAGTTTTAAACTCGTAAGCAGTTGGACGACCTTCATCTGGATAAACATCACGCTGAAATCTATAGTGTTGGTAAGCATGGATAAACTCATCTGTAAATACAGGTTTTAAGAAATCATTATCCGAAATAAGACCTTCAAGTGATTCACGAAGAGTGTGTGGCATTTGTGGAATGTTTTTCTCACGAATCTCATCAAGGGAAAGCTCAAATAAATCTTCATCCATTGGACCAACAGGAACAGTTCCTTGTTTGATGCCATCAAGACCAGCAAGCATCATAACAGCAAATGCAAGGTAAGGACAAGCAGTAGAATCTGGAAAACGCATCTCAATTCTAGTAGCCATCTCACCAGCACCATATGGGATACGACAAGCAGCTGAACGGTTTTGAGAAGAGTATGTTAAGATTGAAGGAGCTTCAAAACCTGGCAATAGTCTTTTGTAAGAATTTGTTGTTGGGTTGGTAAATGCAGCAACAGCAGCAGCATGCTTAAATATACCGCCTGCATAGTTGACAGCCATTTGACTTAAGTTTGCATATTCACCTGGAGCATAGAAAAGGTTTTTACCATCTTTCCATAGTGATTGGTGAACATGCATACCGTTACCGTTGTCACCATAAAGTGGTTTAGGCATAAATGTAGCAGTTTTACCATTAAGGTGAGCAATCATTTTAATTACATACTTGTATTTTTGAACATTATCAGCAGCACCGATGATGTCAGAGAAAACTATACCTAGTTCGTGTTGCCCTTGAGCAACTTCATGGTGACCAAGAACAACTTCAAGGCCAACTTGCTCTAAAACTTGCATCATCTCAGCACGAATATCTACAGCAGAATCAGTTGGTTGAACAGGGAAGTAACCACCCTTAGTGCCTGGTCTGTGACCTGTGTTATACATCTCTGGATATGGATTGTTTGAGTTCCACTCACCCTCTTCAGTGTCAACTTTGTAACCAGCTTCGTTAATGTTGTCAACAAAAGTTACAGAATCAAACATGAAAAATTCATTTTCAGGACCGAAGTACGCAGTATCCGCTATACCAATCTCTTCAGCATGCTTAAGTGCTTTTTTAGCGATAGAGCGTGGGCATCTTTCATACGCTTGTTCCTTGTAGATATCATAAACATCACAAAATAGGATGATAGTAGGATCTGCAGTAAAAGGATCTAGAAATGCAGTGTTTACCTCTGGTTTAAGTAGCATGTCTGACATATTGATCGGTTGCCATGCTTCGATAGATGAACCATCAAATGGAAGACCATTTTCCAGTGAACTAGCACTTACAGCACTCATTCTGTAGCTAATATGGTGCCATGCACCTTTAATATCTGTAAATCTAAAATCTACAAATTGAACATCATTTTCTTCACAAAAAGTAAAAAACTCTTCCGTGTTATTAACAAATTTTCCCATTCATTTTCTCCTGAGTAATATTTTCTCTAAAGAGTATATCTGATTTAACTTCAATAAAATATTTTATTTTGCTTAAATATTAATCATTATTTGTTTTTTGTTTCGTAAAGTTATACTTTTACTTATAGTGGTGTATCTCTCCACCTTGTTTTGCATACATCATTAGGTTGGCTATATTTACACTTCTATCGCATGAACGCTCTAGTTTTCTCAGGCTTCCTAAAACTCTTACATACTCAATCGCAAGTTCTCTTTCATCTATAATAATAGTTAAAATATCTTTTTCTAAAACAGAGAACAGATCATCATTTATACTCTCTTCTACTACCACTTTTCTATAATAATCGTCAATTTGACAATCATCAAGTTTTTTAAAGCACTCTAAAATGTATTTTTGTGCATTAATTGTGCTTTTGTGAAGCTGGATGATGATAGAGTTTAAAGGTTTTAAATTGACATCACTCCGAGAGTGTTCTAGCATACGATGAGCGTATTTTTTTACACCCTCTCCAATACGAACTATTTCATTTGTCATTTTTAAGTATGCAACAAGAGAACGAAGCTCTTTTGCTTCTGGACCAAATAGGGCAAAAGTTTTAATGATTTCATTATCTATAATATCACCTTTTGTACCAATATTGTTGAGTCTCTCTTGTACCTCTTTAAACTTTTTTAAATCACATAGCTCGAAAGCGACTAATGAGAGTTGATTTGCATCTGTAATGTTTTCCAAAAGTGTAGAGATGCTTTCTCTAATCTCGTTTATTTTTATATCATATTTTGTTAACATGTTTTTCCCTTAAGTTTGTTTTTTATCTAATTGTTTTAGGTGTTTATTATCAACCAAACTTACCAGTAATATACTCTTCTGTTAGTTTCTCTTTAGGTGTTACAAACATCTCTTCTGTGTAACCAAGTTCTATTAGCTCACCTAAGTACATAAAACCAGTATAGTCACTCACACGGGCAGCTTGTTGCATATTATGCGTAACAATAATGATAGAAACTTTCTTTTTTAGCTCAATAACTAGCTCTTCAATCCCTGAAGTAGAGATTGGATCAAGTGCAGATGTAGGCTCATCAAAAAGTAAAACTTCAGGCTCAACAGCAATGGCTCGTGCTATACACAAGCGTTGTTGCTGTCCACCTGAGAGACCATTTGCATCATGCTTAAGTCTATCTTTAACCTCTTTCCAAATTGCAGCATCACACAAGGCTTTTTCAACACGGTCATTGAGTTCAGTTTTATTTTTAATCCCTTGAAGTTTCATCCCATATGCCACATTGTCAAATATGCTCATTGGAAAAGCTGTAGGTTTTTGAAAAATCATACCTATTTGAATTCTAAGGTTGATTAAATCTTCTTTTGATGTTAAGATATTTCTGTTTTTAAATAAAATCTCTCCAGCATATTCATTCCCAGGATATAAATCATGCATACGATTAAAAGCTCTTAAGAGTGTTGTTTTACCACATCCAGAGGGACCGATAAGTGCCGTAATACTATTTTTTGCAATAGGCATATTTAATTTTTTAATGCTTGGCTCATCAGCGGATGCATATGTAAATTCAAAGTTTTTAACTTCGAGTGCTTTTTCTTCAGTTATATCTACGATAGTAGCCATTATTTTCCTTTTCTTTTCATAATAATTAATCGTCCAAGTATATTTAAAGTAAGAATAAACATACTTAAAATAAATGCTGCCGCCCAACCAAGCTTTTGCCAATCTTCATAGGGACTTGTAGCATAGTTATACATAGTCACAGTAAGAGATGCCATTGGTTCCATCATATCTGTATTTAAAAAGTTGTCATTAAATGATGTAAAAAGCAGAGGAGCAGTTTCACCTGCCACACGAGCCACACCAAGTAAGATTCCTGTAAGTATCCCAGCCTTAGCTCCACGATATACTACCTGCGTAATCACTTTGTACTTTGGAGCACCAAGCGCAAAAGCTGCTTCACGCAGAGTTGATGGGACAAGCTGCAACATATCATCTGTAGTTCTTAAAATAATAGGAAGCATAATAATAGTAAGTGCAACAGAGCCTGCCCAACCAGAAAAGTGACCCATTGGAGCTACAACGATAGCATAAACAAAAGCACCGATAACAATACTAGGAGCCGACATCATAATATCTGATATATCACGAATAGTTTCAGCAAGTTTAGATTTTTGTCCATACTCACTAAGGTATGTTCCTGCTAGTACACCGAGTGGAACACCAAATAGTGTGGCAACTCCAACAATCATAAACTGACCGATTAGCGCATGTTTAAGACCACTATCTTCATAACCTGGAGGTGCACCCTCTTCGCTAAAGATAGTCCAACTAAGAGCATCCACGCCATTTATAACTAAAACACCTAAAATCCAAAACAGAAACCCGATTCCGATTATTGCTGATAATGTGGAGAGAACCATAACTATATTGTTTGTAATGATTCGTTTTTGAGTATGTGTCATTACGCAACCCTTGTTCTGCGTAAAAAGTAAAACTTAGCAATAGAGATAATCGTAAAACTTATAACAAGTAGTAGCAGTGACAATTCAAATAAAGAGGAGTAGTAAAGATCTGTGTCTGCTTCTGTAAACTCATTGGCAAGTGTTACAGGGATAGAAGTAGCAGGTGCAGTTAAGTCTAGTGAGATTTTATGAACATTACCCATAACAAATGTAACAGCCATCGTCTCACCAATAGCACGACCAAGAGCTAAGATAAATGAACCGATGATCCCCGCTTTTGCGTAAGGGATAACGATATCTTTTATAACATCCCATTTCGTTCCACCAAGTGCATAGGCTGATTCTTTTAGAATATCTGGAGTTGTATTCATCGCATCACGAGTAACGGCTGCCATAAATGGAAGAATCATGATAGATAAAACAATACCAGCAGTTAACATACTGATACCGATACCACCAAAAGTGTCACGAATAATAGGTACAAAGTAAAAAAGTCCCCACATTCCGTAGATAACAGATGGAATTGCTGCTAGAAGTTCTATGGAAACTCCAACTGGTGATTTAAGTTTAGCAGGTGCAAGTTCGCTTAAAAAAATTGCTACCCCTATAGCTAAAGGAACTGCTAAAATCATCGCTAAAAATGTCGAAACTATAGAACCGTAGATTGCTGGAAGCGCTCCAAATTTTTCCAAGTTAGGTGCCCATTTTGTTTCTGTAACAAAATCAAAGCCAAGAGCCTGCATAGATTCCATTGAGTGTTGAAATAAAACGGTAAAAATCCAAGCAACTAGAAACAATACCGATATAGCTACAAGTTTCGTTGAGTGTGCAAAAATTTTATCAATAATTAGACTCAAATTATATCTCCTATTAAAAAAGTTCGATATTGTAAAAAAACTTGGTTACATGAAGGTTACTAAATGGATTTAATTGAAGATATTATCAAGAAAAGTAGGAGTATACTTATATTAAGTCCTGAGTCAAAAATAGCATTGGAGTTGGTCTTATTTTTGACTCAGGACTTATAAGCAAAAAAACAAGGAATAGTTATGGCATCAAAAGAGACAAATATATTTGATATTGATGGAAAAAAAATACCACTTAGTGAGCTGATTAAAGGGTATAAAAAATCAAAAGCTGCGAAAAAATCTAAGAACAAAGCGGAAGAGAAAAGGGTCAATGAGCAAAGACTAAAGCCATATCAGGCAGAGCTTATTAAGTTGCAAAAATATCTGGAGATAACTGACCAGAAAATGATAATTCTTTTTGAGGGTCGTGATGCGGCTGGAAAAGGTGGAACAATAAGAAGGGTTACAAGATATATGGATGAAAAACATTATCGTGTTGTAGCTCTTGGCAAACCAACAGAAGAGCAAAAGACGCAGTGGTTTTACCAAAAATATGTACAGCACTTTCCACGCGGTGGAGAGATAGTTCTTTTTGACCGCAGTTGGTATAACCGTGCGATGGTTGAATCAGTTTTTAATTTTTGTTCCGAGAGAGAATATAATGATTTTATGAATGGGGTAAAGGGTTTTGAAAACGATCTTGTGCGTCAAGGAATTATTCTTATCAAGCTCTATTATAGTGTAACAAAAGATGAACAAGCAAGAAGATTTGATAGACGAAAGAATGATCCTTTAAGACAGTGGAAACTAAGTGAAATTGATATGCAAGCTCAAGAGAGATGGGATGACTTTACAACTACGAAATACAATATGATAAAGCAAACCCATTCTCATAATGCTCCATGGACAATAGTGCGTTCAAAAGATAAACAAAAAGCAAGACTGGAATCGATGAAAGTTATTTTAAACTCAGTTGATTATGATGGGCGTGATGAAAATCTCAACTATGCACTAGATCCAGAGATAGTTATATCTGGAGCAAGAGAGATAGAGATAATGGATGCACAAATTACAAGCACTGGTAAGTTTATCGGTTAATTTAAAATATATAATGAGGAAAAATAGATGGGACAAGAAAGAAACATAATAAATGAAGAGTTTAAAGATGAAGAGGAGATAGATACTCAAAAACAAGAGAAACATAAATCTAAAAACTTTCAACGAAAAAGAAAAGAGATGAAGAAAAAAGGTAATAAAGTTCAAATTTGGGTAAAACAAGAGACTTTGGATTATGAAAAAGAGCTCACCTCTTTACAGATAGAACTTTTGAAATTTCAAAACCATGTAAAAGATAAAGGTCTTAAAATTCTTATGATTTTTGAGGGTCGTGATGCTGCTGGGAAAGGGGGCACTATCAAAAGGATTACAGAACACCTTAACCCAAGGGGAGCTAGAATTGTGGCTTTAGAAAAGCCAAATGATAAAGAGACAACTCAGTGGTATTTTCAAAGGTATGCGAAACACTTACCGAGTGCAGGGGAGATAGTATTCTTTGACAGAAGTTGGTACAATCGTGCAATGGTAGAGCCTGTAATGGGATTTTGCACAGAAAGACAGCATCATAAATTTTTAAAAGATGCTCCCGCGTTTGAGAAAATGATAGTAGATGAAGGGATTCAAATCTTTAAGTTTTACTTCTCTGTATCTAAAGATGAGCAAGCTAAGAGATTTAAAGCAAGAGAAACAGACCCACTAAAGCAGTATAAGTTGTCGCCAGTTGATAAAGAGTCACAAAGATTATGGAATGAGTATTCGTTGGCGAAATTCATGATGCTGAGTGCAACTCATACTGAATCGGCTCCTTGGACAATTGTGAAGAGTGATAATAAGAAAAAAGCGAGAGTGAACTGCATCAAGCATATTTTACATTTTGTTGATTATCCAGATAAGATTAGTAAGAAAAAGATAAAAATTGATAAAAATATAATTGTTTATGGACGAGACGAAGCTATATCAATGGAGAAGATGTTTAAGTTTTCAATGAAAAAACAATATTAAAGTATTCATTTTGTAATCTAATTGTAACATTGAAGTTTTATAATCTCGTATCTTAAAAATTAAAAGGTATGAAAATGTTAAAAAAATTAGCTTTAGTGGCACTTGTTACTGCTGTAAGTGTAAGTTCTTCATTCGCTGCTGACAAAATCAATGGAGCTGGTGCATCTTTCCCAGCTCCTCTTTATTATGATTGGGCGTATTCTTATAAAAAAGATACTAAAAATCGTGTGAACTATCAGTCTATAGGTTCTGGTGGTGGGATTAAACAAATCACTAAGCGTGTTGTAAACTTTGGTGCTTCTGATAAGCCTTTGAACTCTAAAAAATTGGCAAAAGCTAAACTTTTTCAGTTTCCTGCTGCGATCGGTTCTATTGTAATTGCGTTTAATGTTAAAGGTATTGCTGATGAAACTTTAAAATTATCAAACGATGTAGTTGCCGATATATTTGCTGGTGTAATTACTAAGTGGAATGACCCAAAAATTGCTGCTACTAATAGTGGCGTAAAACTTCCAAATGAAAAAATAATTGTTGTTCGTCGCTCAGATGGGAGTGGTACAACTTATAACTTTACTTACTATTTGAGTGGAAGTTCAGAGAATTGGAAAAACAGTTATGGAGTTGGTAAAGCTGTTGACTGGGCTGTTGGTATTGGTGGAAAAGGTAATGAGGGTGTTGCTAACTTAGTAAAGCAAACCCCTTATTCTATTGGTTATATGGAACACGCTTATAAAGAGAAAAATCACCTCTCAGCGGCTATCCTTAAAACTGCAAATGGTAAATGGGTAACTGCTACAGAGGAAAACTTTAAAGCTGCTGCAAAATACGCAAGCTGGACTAAAGAGGATAACTTCTATGCGATGTTAGCACTACAGCCAGGTGATAATTCATACCCAATCGTTGCTGCTACTTTCATTTTACTTCCATATGAAAAGCCTGCAATGAATAAAAAAGTTATAGCATTTTTTGACTATGCTTTTAAAAATGGTGACAAATCAGCTAAGAAGCTAGGATACATTTCACTTCCAGAAGCTACTAAAAAAATGGTTCGTGAATATTGGGCAGCTAATATTAAGTAATCTTTAAAAATTTCTACTCCTAATGTACTCTTGCATATTATTGCAAGAGTATAAATTTTACTCTTCACAACCACCAAAAAGTGCCAACATCCAAAAATGGGCATATTTTCATAAAATTCTTATTTTACAACTCAAATTACATAACGATAAATAAATAAAATAGATTGACTGATATAATAGTTATATCAGTTAAAGTATTCTCAGTCTGTATATTTGGTGACATTTTCGTAACTGTATGTAATCATTATGTAACCAAACTACTTTATAATTTTACCAATATAACATACTAGGAAATTAATTATGAAGAAAATTGCATTATCAATTGCAACAATCGTAACAATATCAATGGCTGCTGGGGATGTACCAGTAGAGCCTATAGCTAAAGCAGAAGCGCAAAGTGGATTTTTTGATAGACTTCATGCTAAAGGTGATATGAGACTGAGATATGAAACAATCGAAAAAGGTGAGGGTGCTAGTGAGAGCAATAAGTATAGAACTCGATACCGCTTTAGATACAATTTAAATGTTGATATTATGGATAATCTCCTTCTTGAAACTGCAATCTCAAGTGGTAGATACAATCCAACATCAGGAAATGTAACTTTTAAAGATGACGATAACTGGGCAGACTACTTTGTAGATGAACTTAAACTTGATATTGCAGATGTTAAATATTCATTTGATAATGCATGGATTAGAGCCGGTAAAAGTAAGCACCACATCTATAGACCAATTAAAACACAACTTGTATGGGATAATGATATCCGTTTAGAGGGTGTGAACTATGGTTATAAAGATAGTAGCACTATGATTAGAGTAGGTGCTAATAGAGTACATAGAGAATTAGACTATAAAGATGGCGATGATATTAACATTTTCCTTGCACAGTATGTTCATACACAAAAACTAGCTAAGGCTAAGTTAAATTTAGGTGGGGCTTATTACTACTATGATGGTGTTAAAGGGAATACTGTTCAGTCAGAAAATGGATTTAAGCAGAATTCAAATGATGGTAGCGTATATACTGAGGATTATGGAATATTAGAAGTTTTTGGTGAGCTAAAGTATAAAGATGTAATGGGTATGCCATTTAAAACAGCACTAACACTAGCATATAATACACTAGCAGATGATGATAATCTTGGGTATGACTTTAGCATGGAACTCGGTGCTACTAAAAAAGTAGAGGACTACAAAATTGCTTTTACTTATAGAGATGTTCAAAAAGATGCAGTCTATGGCGCACATAATGATTCTGATTTTAGTGGTGGTGGGACAGATTCTAAAGGTTACTTTATTAAAGGAAAATATAAATTCGCTAAAAATGTAGATCTTGGTGCGTGGGTTAACTACAGTAAACTAGGTGATGCTGAAACTGATTACCACCGTGTGCAATTGGATGCAATTCTGAAATTTTAATCTATATGATTGCGAAGTGGATTCACTTTGCAATTATTTTTCATATTTTTTAGGCTTTGCTTCAAGCCTATTTTCATCGAACTCTTTTTTTACAATTTGCAATGCATTATAAAAATTTTTAGCATCTACAGCACCTAAAATTGGTTGGAACATAGGTTCCGTAGTTGGAAATAAAAACCATATAGTTGGTGTACTTGGTGTTCTTAATGCTGGTGGGATAAAATCATTTTCGTCCGAATAAGAGATAATCGAGACAAAATTTTCATTTAAATACTGGATCACCTTAGCATCTTTAAAAGTAGTGTTGTTAAGTTGCACACAGTATTTGCAAGTGTGCCTGGAATAAACTACCAACATCGGTTTATCAGTTTTTTGAGACTCTTTAACACCCTCATGATAATCTTTTGCCCAGTGTATCTCTGAAGCTAGCAGGGATGTAGCTACAAACAACACCATATATATAATAATCTTACGCATATTTTTTTACCTTTTTTAAAAGTTCTTTAGAGCACATTTGAGCACTTTTATCTGTCACATCTATGACAATATCTGCAAGAGCTAAATACTCTGGTCTTCGTACATTATACAACTCTTTTGCTTTTTTTAAATCGCTTAAGAGGGGGCGTTTTTTTAATTTTCTAGCTGCATTTGGATGACTCTTTATACGCTTAATGATTGCATCAAAAGGGGAGTCTAAAAGGACAACAATACCGATTTTTTTCAAGTTTTTCACCTTGTAAAAACCACCGCCAGTTGAAATAAGAGTATTTTGGACACTTTTTTCAAGCCATAAAGAGATATCCTTTTCTATCTTTCTAAAGTAAGCCTCTCCATCATCTTCAAAAATTTTCTTGACTCTTTTGTTTTCCATACTCTCAATTAAATCATCCGTATCAATCGCCATATAATTAGAGTTTTTAATCACCTCTCTTGCAACACTTCCTTTTCCCACACCCATAAATCCGATTAATATAATATTTTTCATAATTTTCCTAATTCTCAGTAAAAGCACTCATGTCAAAGTCTGGTTTTGTTTTTTTTGTTTTTATATAAACGAAGACTGGCTGGATTATATTATATTCAAATAGTATCATATTTAGTATAAAAGTAATTGCAAAAATTGACAAAAACTGCGGTACAAAATATGAAACTATAAAGCCAAGCAATGAAAACATAAATAGAAAAAATTGTACTTTTGCCAACCTTTTATCTATCATCTCATTTATTGTTGGAATGCTCATATAGCCCATAGCATTGAGATGAAACCAAACAAGAAATGGAATTATTTTATATAGCATCCCCTGCATCAAAGATAAAACAAAACCACAACCAATAAATATAGATACTAAAACAATATACTCATGATGCAGATAGTCATCTGCTACCCATAACAAAACACCCATTCCAAGAAATATAGTTGCACTCTTCCAGTACCAGATAGTTGTGTCACTAATGGGACGGCGACGGTTACTTATTTTTATCCAAGCTGCTGTAGCAAATGCCAGAAAAAATGTAGCTACCATGATCTTTGAATATATGGCATACTCCTCATAAGAGAGGTTTAAAAATAACCATAATACCAATCCAATAGGGATAAGCCAGATCACTTTTTTCTTGCAAAATTTCTTAAATCTAGGTGCTACATAAAACATAGGTAAAACTTGAAAAGAAACACCTATAATTAAAATACCAACAAAGCCATATATTCCCCAAACACTATGTATATTTGCAATAATCATTTGATATTCTGAGGGATTATTTGTAACATACGAAGATAAAAGATACAGACCCATAAGCACTACAAAAAAAGCAAATACCAAGCTAATGCTCATTGCTTTTACGGTTGCAGTAAAGTTTGTAACCTTTATAATTGCCAATCCAATAGCAACAATTAGCATCAAAAACCCACTTCCTAAAAATACAATAGAGATAGCGTTGAAGATGACATTTTGATTTAAGAGTCCTGCTAACATAAATAAAGTACCAAAAACCAAAAGCAGGTGGGAATATTTTGCAATAAACTTCACCTTTGGTATTTTAACACCTGCTAAGACTGGCAACATTTGAGTCAATGCCCCAAGCATGACAAAACCGAAAAACCCAATAGTAAATATATGTGTTATCGCTATAGATTCTATTGAAAATCTACTCATCAACGAAGCAGAATCACTAAACAAAATCAAAAAACCAGCAATTATTCCAAAAAGTGGTGCCGTTAAAAAAAATCTAAGCGGTGCCGAAATTGGTGGGGCTTGGTCAATCGAGAGCCCATTAAAATCCAAACTCAACTCCTCGACTACTCAACAATCATAGACTCCATCATTGAAACAATTCTGTCTGAATCTGCACTAAGGTGTTGTTGTGCCATTGAGTAAAGCATCTGCTCCTCTTTCATATTGTGTTGTTGCATCAAAATCATTAAAGTCTCCGAGAGTCCAAAAAATTTATCTTTATTGACAGCGTCAATCGCTTCACTCATCTGCTTTAGCAAAGATCTCATTTGTGAGTGTTCATGCCTCATCATTGCTGTTGGGCCTTGTGTCATCCCAGTTTTTTGCTCAAACTCCAAAAACATAACACGCTCTTCCATTTGAAAGTGTCTCTCTGTCTCACCTGCAAACGCTTCATATGCCTCTTTTGCATCATCAAGTGACTTTGTAGCCATATCTTCCATTTTTGCAAAAAGTTCATCACACCTTCTGTGGTCGCTACTTAAATACTCTTTTATTGTGCTCATTATTATTGCCTTTTAAAATATGTCGCCATTATATAGAAAAATTATAAATATTTTGTTGTTATATATCAATAGTGTCGTTGTAGATGAGGATAATCTTTATGTTGGTAATAATTTTATGCTAAAATATTCCCATGGCAAATAACAAACTTCTGAATCAGTTTCGCTCTTTTTATTTTAGAAATTATCCTGATGACATGGAACTCCAAATTGAATATTTCGCTGTATTTGGTGGTCTTGGTTGGGAGATAGATACAAGTAAAAATATCGTTGCACTTATACAAGAGCATATACTTGAAAACTTTGACCTCTTTTATGAAAAGATGGAAGAGCTAACACTTTCGCAGCAACATAACAAAAGGCTTTTAAGGGCTTTGGCTATTGGCGATAGGCGTATATTTTCAGCATTTAATAAGGCTGGACTTAATAATGCAAACGGTGGCTCTGCGCTCAACTATCTGCAGGAGAAAGGTCTTATACAAATAGAGTACTCCAGAGAGGAGCCTGCAAGAAGCTTAAATCCATATGGAAAACTTAAACGAGAGGTTGCAAAACACAGGATCTCCCATAAAGTTCTTTTTTCTCAACCATTTGTAAGGTTTTGGTATTACTTTATCGCCCCACATGCAAAAGAGATACGGGAGGGAAAATTTGATACTATGCTTAAAGATTTTCAAGCGAAACAAAACAGTTATACAAGTTTAGTTTTTGAAGAGTTATCGGAAGTTTTACTCAATTATTATCTTAGAGATTCACAAATTCTTAGTTCGGGAAGTTATTGGGATGCTAAAGTTGAGATAGATATACTTACTATTACCGATGATGAGAAAATTTATGTTGCAGAGTGTAAATGGACAAACCATAAAGTGAATAAAAAAGAGCTTCATAAGCTTCATGAAAAATGTGAAAGACTAGATATAGAACCAACACAAATTGCTTTTTTTTCCAAGCGTGGATTTTCTAAAGAGTTGATGCAGCTTCAAGGGAAAGAGTTAGCTCTGTACAGTTCAGAGGAGTTTAGTCAACTTTTGAAAAACTCCAAAGATGAGGAATTTATTGAGGAATTTATAAGCACTACTGCACTTTTCTAACACAACGAACATTTGCCTTGTACTTCATAGTGCTGTAGTGGTCACCACCACCCCAAAAACCAACCAGCCACGCTGCGTCTTTGTTAAACTCATATATTGTAGAACTCCAGTACATACTATTGCTATCTCTCATTGTTGTTTGTGTAAAGGCGCTTGCTATAGAGGGGTAAAAATTTGTTTTATCGACTATGGATCTTAACTGTTCTTGAGTTGGTAATTTCCAGCCACTACCTCTAAGTGAAAGGTTTGCACAATATTTGATAGCTTCTTTGTAATTTAGGTTTTTAGTAACCTTATCATCCTCCCACTCAAGATTTAAAGTGGTGTCTTTGACCACTTTTGTATGATCATTTCTAAGTATCTCAGCATCTAAAACACTTAACATTATCATAATTAATAAAACCATTTTCATTCTAAGTCCTTAACTCACTACGCGAAGTGCTGTATATGCTTCTTGCAGTAGCTGAAACTTTTGTGTGTAATGTTTCACCATATGTGGATTTTCATGAAAAATCTTATCTGGATGATACACTTTGGTAAGTTTTTTATAGCTCTTTTTCAGTGCATCTTGACTCGCTCCAATTGGGCACTCTAAAACAGTGTAGAACTGTATATTTTCGTCCTCTTCTTCATCTTTACATAAGTCACCAAAGCTAAAGCTTGCAAAATCTGCATATAGTTTACTCATGAAGTGGTTATCGTAAGTGTATTGAATTTGATAATGCAAAATATGGCGTTTATTCAAAGCACGCTCTAGTCTTGCTTTTGCTTTGTAGTCTGAGACATCTACAACAAGAGAAGAGTCAGTGCCACGCTCAACATACACCTCTAGTTGAGAGCGAAGATAACTAAGAACCCATGAGTTTGGTGATTCTAGTGAAATTAATACAGTGTCTTTATCATAAGCATAGAGGTTTACTATAACTGTTTCTGGTTCTTGAAGTTTATCTAGCTCTATTTTTATGGGCTGATTTCCGTATTTTAACATGGAGCGTAGAAAAAATTCATGTGAAAATTCATGTGTTGCAGCATGATACTCGCTAAGTTGATGTAGAAACTCTTCTCTAACCTCTGTTAGAGTCTCATTTCTAAATACGAGTACAGCTTTAGGCAAAAAAAGCATACCTCTGGAGTGATGATTTAAAAAATCTTTCATCCATTTTGTATTTAGCGTATCAAATCCTGTAGTGATAAGAATAAGATTATTGCGTAAAACAATGTTCATGGATCCTACCTTTATGTGGATAATTTTATCATCTAAAGCAAAGTTAGTTCCATGTATCTAAAAAATTAACATGAAGTGCATATTTGAGAATAAGTTTCTTCCCTTCTATCTCTTAAGAGAGCCCAGTATTCCCTTTGTTTAGCGATATTTTCTAAATCAAAATTAGCATAAATTATCTCTTGTTTATCTCTGGATGCCTCTGCTATCTTTGCACCAGTATAATCAGTGATAAAAGAGGAGCCATAAAAGTTTAAAGAGCAACTCTCACCCACCTCTTCACCATATCTGTTTGCCACTACGACTGGAACTGTATTTGTTGCAGCATGACCCATCTGCACCCTTTGCCAATGCTCTTTTGAATCTAAATGAATTTCTGGCTCACTCCCTATAGCGGTTGGATAAAAAATAATTTCAGCACCTTTAAGAGCTAAAATCCTCGCTGTTTCACAAAACCATTGGTCCCAGCAAATTCCTACACCGATTTTTCCATAAGTGGTGTTATAGACTTTAAAACCGCTGTCCCCTGGTGTAAAGTAAAACTTCTCTTCATATCCAGGACCATCAGGGATATGGGTTTTACGGTAATTGTCCATGATTGTTCCATCAGCATCTACAACAATTAGTGAATTAAAATACTCTGTTTCTGCTTTTTCAAAATAACTTACTAATATAACCACTTGTAACTCTTTTGCTAAATCAGCAAAGCGTTTTATTAGTAAGTTGTTTTCTCTCTCTTTTGCCCATGAGAAGTATTTATTATCCATATCTTTACAAAAGTATAAACCCTCAAAAAGTTCTGGTAAAAGTATGATTTGCGCACCATTTTCGTATGACTCTCTAACTAATTGTTCTGCTTTTTTAATATTAGCAAGTTTATCTTCACACATACTCATTTGAATTGCAGATACTTTTACCATGATAATCTAACCTCTGCTAGTTACTTCTAAAAGGTGGTAGCCAAATTGAGTTTGAACAGGACCATACAAAACACCTACATCCCCATTAAATACAACTTTATCAAACTCAGGAACCATTTGACCTGGACCAAACTTACCTAAATCACCACCATTTGAAGCAGATGGACACTGTGAATGGCTCTGTGCTACTGACTCAAAGCTCGCTCCATTTTCTATTTCTGCTTTTAAAGTATTGCATTCATCTTCACTACTAACTAATATATGTCTTGCTGTTGCATATGCCATAAAATATCCTTGATTAAAATGTTAAGTCTAATTTTAAAAGTACCCTTTACTATTTTAAGAGTTGAACTCGAGTAAAAGATTTAGCCATTAGCTAGATTTTTTTCCAACTCTTCTACTGAATTAAGGTATTTAATGTCTGTGATAATTTTATTATCTACATACACAACAACAATTTTTTCACTGTTTAGTTCAGTTTTATACGCTGCAGCGATATTTTCATCTTCTATAATTAAAATATTGTGTCTAAAATCTTTGAGTCCTGGTAGGATAAACATACTCCTGATGATAGATGGTGCACCGCTCACATCTGCGACAAACTGAGCCTTGTTTTCTTTTAAATAGGAAGCGCTTTTCGTTGCAAAAAAGTCGTTGCAGTTATGCCCACTCTCTTTTGAAAATGCAAAGATAACTTTTTTAGTATCTGCATCAATAGTAGTTGGTACTTCAAGTTGATTGTTAAGTTCTAAGTCTGCTAAACTTTTATTAACTACTAGTTTCGGTTCTACTGGCACTTGTGCTACTTCTTGCGAACTACATCCTAAAAAAAATAGGGCTGTAATAAGTCCTGTTACTATCTTTGTCATTATTGCTCCAATTGAAAATTTATAAGTAGAATAATACAGAAGTGATATGTTAATTATTATGTATAAAAAATTTAGTCATTTAGATTAATTATTTTTAAAGCAATAGATTTAGTTTGAGACTTTTTACGCTAAAAGATACCCAACCCCTCTGATAGTCTTTATATACTCTTTTTCTTTAGTAGGGTCTATTTTTTCTTTTAATCTTTTGATAGCTACATTGACTGTTTTTTGATGGATGTTTTCAGAGTCTTTCCAGATATGTTTAAGGAGATACTCTCTATCTAAAACGCGCCCTTTATTCATTATCATAATATGTAAAAGAGCAGTTTCAAGTTTTGTTAGACCAATATCTATCTCGTTTATATTTGCCTTATGTTGATTCAAGTCTAGCTTTATATCTTTGTATGTAACATCTTTTTCAATCTCTTTATACGATTGTCCATACCTTTTGAGTACAGCTTTGATGCGTAAAAGTAACTCCTCCAAATCAAAAGGCTTAGTGATGTAATCATCTGCACCTCTTAAAAATCCATCTTTTATGTCATCCTGAGAATCTTTGGCAGATAAGAAGATTACAGGTGTATTGATATTTTTACTTCTTAACATCTCTACATATAAACTGCCTTCAATGTCAGGAAGATTTCTATCCATAATTATAAGGTCGATTTTTTCTTCACTTAGTACTTTTCTTACATGCTTAGTGTTTAAAAATCCAAGCACATCGTAACCTGCAGAAGTAAGATTGTACTCTAATAGTTCAAGTATATCGTTGTCATCATCTACTATTAATATATGTTCTTTCATTAAAGGAATCTCCTTATTTATTTATTTAGTTTAAACAAACTTTATTTCGAATAGGTTACATTTGAAAGTAAGATATTACCATTTGGTAACTTTTTAAATAAGACTACTAATATTTATATGATAGTGACGCACTATATTTTCTTCCTTTTTTGAAGCTATTTGTAATATGGTTTTTGTCCCCTTGAAACCAAACAGTCTCCTCATCAAGAATATTTCCTAGTTTTAGTTTTAATCCTAAACCATTGCTATATTTCTCAATCCAAACAAAGTCAAGTGTAGCAGCAGGATCTTCCATGTAGTCTGGGTATTCACTATCAGGTAGTCCTCCACCATTTTGTTCAATCATTCCAACTTTTCTAATTCTTTCACCCATTTTGTTGTAGGTGAGCGTTGCAGAACGATTTTTAATCTCATATGAAATAGTTATGTTAACAACTGTTTGAGAAAGACCTTGTAATTGTCTATGGTTGTTTGTATAAACTTCAAGTTGTTCATCTCTTAAAGTTACATCAGAGTCAGTATAAGAGAAGTTGCCAGATAAATAGTAATTGTTGAGTTTGTTGTATATAAAATCAAGTTTTTTTCTACCATCAACTTCAAAACCATACAGTATTGCAGATTCAGCATTATCAAAAGAGTAAATTGGTAAAGATGATGTAGGCATCATCACATCTTCAATAGGTTTATCCAGGTTTTTATAAAAAAGACCAAATTTCACATTTTCTGTGTCTGAAAAGTAGTGAGAATATTTTAAATCATAATTATCTATGTTGGTATATTCTAATTCAGGATTTCCTAAAACATCAGCAATGTCATATGGATGAGTATATAGACCATCTGAAGCCTCTCTAAGGTCTGGTAAAATGTATGTTTTTGAATATGCAAAATCAAAATTATTATCTTTATCTAGTTTGTATTTCACTGAGATACTAGGGTACACATCATTAATAGAAAGTTCATTTGCTGTTCTAATAATGTTTCGTCTAAGGTTAAAATCAGGATTTGTACTATCTTCTTTGTATTGATAAGTTGTTTGTTTTACATTAACCGTTCTTGCTCCAAATAAAAGTTCAATATTTTTATTTGGTTTTAAGAATGTACTAAGATAGAAGTTGGATTCATCAACAATAGCATCAAAATAATCCTTTGGTTGGGATAGAGTTGCTAAAAGAAGATTTCTATCATCGTATGCGATGTCAGAGTTAATATATGTGTCATAAATTGTATCTATATTATCTGTATAAGTATTTACTGGAGTGGTAGTAGTGTTTTTATAGCTTAGAAAGTATTTGTGTTGCTTAGATTCTCTGTCTTTTTGACTCAGGTTAAAACCAACATCTATATAATCTTCTTCACTTAAAAAGTCAAAATGAAATTTATTTTTTAAGTAAAAAGCTTTTTGAATATCAATTGAGCTTAAATTTATTCCTAAGTGATTTGAATTTTGATTACTTAAAAATGGTTGTCCATCAATAGAGCTACTATCTTGAATATAATAGTATCTGTAGTTGTTAGGCTGGCTAAGTTCAGCACTCGCACTTTCTAGACCAAATCTAAAATTTGATTCATTGCTAAAGAGTTCATAGTCAAAGTTACCACTAATTTGATCTACATTTAAAACCCTTTCTTCCCATTGCAGGTCGTAAAATGTATAAATTTCATCTTGGTTTGAACCAAATTTTCCGTGAGTTATTTTTGTACCTTCGGTACCATTTAAAGTAAATAACTTAGTGTACTTTACATTAAATAAGTTGTTAAAGTTATAGCCAATATTAAATATTCCAGATTGTGTATATTCTGAATAAGCGTGTTGTGTAAAACCAAATTGAGTTGGATTACTAAAAAGTGTGTTTGTATATATATCCATCTCATATTTATATTTCTCTTCATATCTGGAACTATGGCTTTGAGAATATTTATAATTAAAAAAAGTAGTTATTTTATGCTTATTTGCAATTTCAAAATTTCTTGCTGCCTCTATAGAAAAGCTACCACCCATTGGAAGTTTTTGATTTGTTACACTATAATCTCTATCTCCAATATAGTCTTGTGTAAATTGTATAAGTTCCTCTTTAGTAAAATACCTAGTAGTAAACGCTTCTTGTCTTTGGCCAACAACTATTTTAGAACTATTAATGATAGCACTATCTATCGCTCTATATCCATCATCTATCCCTAGCCAATCAGTGCTACCACCTTTTTGTGTTATGGAGTCTTTAAATGTATTGCTGTTCCCTTTTAATCCAAAAGAGACTTTTACATAATCATCTTTAGACTTATCCTTAGTTCTGATATCGATATATCCACCACCAAAGTTACTAGGAATATCTGCTGTTGCACTTTTTTGAACTTTCATAGAGCTGATTACACCAGATGGAAATATATCTAGTGGCACTACTCTTTTTGTTGGATCTGGAGATGGAAGAGGCATAGAGTTCATCTCTATGTTAGAGTATCTATCACCTAATCCTCTTACATATATGCTTTTGCCACCTACTAAAGTTACCCCAGTCACTCTCTTAAGTGCACTAGCGGCATCGCTATCACCTTTTTTGGACATCTCTTCTGAGCCTAAAATATTTGTAATAGCATTTGAATTTTTCTCTTCAGCAATTATACTCGCGATACTCCCCGTTACCTTTGGTGCTAAAACAACAAACTCCTCAAGTTCCATAGCTGCTGGTGTTAATCTTATTTCAGTTTTTATTGAACTATCTTTTTTTACTACAATATTATCAACAGTTTGGGCACTATATTCTGAGTGAACTACAGATATACTTATGTTTACATCTGATGGTATCTTAACGCTAAACCTACCATTTTCATCTGTTCTAGCATCTATAGATGTGCCCTTAACAAATACCCTTGCATTTGGGATTGGTAGATTTTTATCAGTAGTTAATACAACTCCGTTTAATATACCAGCTTTAGTGAAATCAGCTTTAATTGCTGTATTTGTATCTTTATTTGCAATGGGATTGTCTATATTTATACTTGGAGCTTGTTTATCAGAAAAGTATGTGATAATAACCTGTGTATCCCTATCTTGAAGAATAACAATTGTTTTTTTAACATAACCAAGATTATTTTTATTATTATCTTTAGCAAAGATTTCTATATTATGTGATCCAATAGGAAGAGATACCTCTAGTGAGCCATCGGAGTCTGTTTGATAACTCTCTTTTTCATCTATAATAATCTCTGTATTTGATAATGGATGTCCATCTAAAAAAGTAAATACAGATATACTACCAGTGCCTTTAGCATATGTGTATGTTAATGTGATTGCTAAAATAAAAAAAACTTTTATAAGTCTCATAAGCACTCCAGAGTATTTTTTTTGCATTTTTCAATGTTTTTTCTTATGACAGTTGCCTTTGAAAAAAGCTCATTGTCTGTTATTTTTTTGAGATGCATCTCAGCCATAGGAAAATCACCAGCCATGTAGTATGAATAAGCTAATGCATATCTCAAGTTGTCATCTTGAAGCATCCCGTATCTATCTAGTGCTTTATGGAGACCTGTTACTTTTTTATATTCACCACTATCTATATAAATGGCTACTTTTTGCTTTAGTTTTTCCACTTTATCAGGGTTTTGTGCATTTAGATAGAGAGCATGCACTCTATTGTTTGCTCTTCTGTGCATCTCAACGGCATCTTTTAAATATATAAGATCATAATAGGAGCTAACTTCAAATAGATGTGCAGCACTTTGTTTCATATCTTTTTTGAGATACATATGACCAAGAAGTACAGCAATTTTAGGTTCTTTTGGAAAAAGGAGTTTTGCTTCTTCTAATAGTTTTATAGCCTCGTCAATCTGTTCACCACCAATGAGCATCTGAGCAAGTGCTATATACTCTTTAGCACCACTTCCAGCTTTTTGCATATAAACTTTAGACGCATCAATAGCAGCTTGATAGAGCTTTAAATCTGCAAAATAATAAAACTTTTGCTTGAGCAATGTTAAGTCATCAGGAAATTTTTTGATACCTTCACTCAGTATAGATATAGCATTTGTATGATCTTTCAATTTCCAATAACACTCAGCTCTTAGCGTATATAAAGAAGCTCTAGCCTTGCCTTTTTCTTTCGCATTATCTAAGGATTGTATCGTTTCTTTATAGTTTTTGAGTTTATAGTTTTCTTGAGAAAGATACATATAAAGTTGAGTGATTTTATCTTCTCTAATCTTTTCACCATCATATTCATCTTTTGGTTCTACTTTTTTTTCACTAGAACCGATAGAGAAGAGGTACTTTTCTTTTTTTTGAGTTTTTGGAGCTTTAAACTCTTTTGTTTTTGTGGCTGCAATCGCTTTTTCAAAATCTATTATTGCTTCTTCATGCTTATTCTCTTTGGAGTTTACTACACCACTAATGGTATGAAATTTTGCTCCATCAAAATTTTGTGCTTCTTTATCTACTTCATTTAGTTCTAATCTTGCTTTATCAAGTTTTCCATCATATATCATTAATGTTGCTAATGCTAGGTGATCTACTAGATTTTTAGCATCTTTTGCAAATAAAGATATATTAAGTATAGCTACTATTGACAAGATATATATAATTTTTTTCATTATCTTCACTCTACCTAAAACGAATTTTTTGTTTAGCCCATAATTTTACAGGCTTTCCTTTGTATTTAGCAGGGCTAAATCTCCAAGAAAGAACAGCATTTAAAGCTGCATTGTCAAATACTCCAACTGGATGTGATTCGAGAATTTTTGCAAGTTCTACGCTTCCATCTTTAGCTATAAGTAAGTTTATAGTTACATAACCTTTAATCCCATCTTTTAGAGCAGATTCTGGATATTCAAGTGGTGGTCTGCTCATCACTTTAGGTTTTGAATCAACAGTCCCTTCGGTCATAACAGCGTCTTCTGCTATGTCGCCGAGTAAATCTTTTGCATCACCTACTATATCACCAGTTGCAAACTCTGGTATATTCATAGATACGCCACCCAAAAGAGAATTCATATTTGGTAACGGTGCCTTAGGAGCTGCTTTTTTTGGCTTTGGTTTTGGTTTTGGCTTTGGCTTTTGAGCACTCTGTTTTTTAGCTTTATTTGCTTGTATGTGTCGAACCTCTTTTTTTACAGCAGGCTCTTTTTCTTTTACACTTTTGTTAAAAGATACGACAAGTATTGCCATAAAAAGACCACCAAGAAGCATGATAAAGAAAGCTTTTAATGCTCTGCCTTTAGTGCTATATATTTTTTGTGACATCTCTTTTTGCTATCCCATCTCTTTTGTTGTTGATACTGCTACATCTTTAGCACCACTCATTCTGCACTCATCTATAACATCTATAAGATTACTCACTGGTATATTTGAATCAGAAATAACTAACACAGATTTATCAACAGATGTTCTTAATAGGTCCCTAAGTTTACTCTGAATAGCCCATATTTTAATAGGCTGGTTATCTATATAAACCTCTCCGCTATTATCTATGTAAACTCTTATCACCTTAGTAGATGCTGTTGAAGCAGAAGCAGCAGATGGGCGATCTAGATCGAGTTTCATATCTTTAACAAATGTAGTAGTTACCATAAAAAATATAAGTAATATGAAAACCATATCAATAAGTGGCGATACATCTATACTATCTACATCTTGACTTTTTTTCTTAAACCTCATGTGAATCCTTCGTGCTTATAATGTCTGCAATTTGTTCAAATTCTAATGCAAATTGTTCTTCTTTTTTATCTAGTATTCTTCCAAAAATAAGTCCTGGAACCGCTACAACTAGACCAAGTTCTGTTGTAAATAATGCTTTTGAAATACCGCCAGCTATTGAATCGCCTTGAGCAAACATTGAGCTTGATTGTAGTGCATCAAAAGTCTCTATCATACCTATCACTGTTCCTAGAAGCCCAACTAAAGGAGCCAACATAACTATGGTTTTTACTAAGGTTGAATATTTTGTAATGATAAACACATATGGGAAAAGAGCGTCATATATATAATTTCTAGGTCTTTTACCTATAGCTTGTGCTTCTCTTGCCGCTTGCAATGAGTCTCGAACAGCAAAGTCTAGTAAACCTACAAATATTTTATCATCCCCTCTTTTTTCATGCTTTTCAACTAATCTTCGTACACTTCCACGAGTACCACGCTTGAGGGTAATATATCTATACCCTAAGCCATACCATAGTAAAAGGTTCAAACAAAATAGTACCCACATAACTGCCCCACCAGCATTCATAAAAAATATGAATTGATTATAGTAGGCTAAAAGTGAATCAATCATTACGATTTGTTTTTCTCAAATAGGTTAACAATGTGAAGAGCGCTTTGCTCCATGCTGTCTTTTATATTTTGAGCCCATCCGCTTAGTAGGTTACCTAATAGTAAAAGAGGTATAGCTACAACCAGACCAAGCATAGTTGTAACAAGAGCTTCTGAAATACCGCCAGATAATAGCTTAGGATCACCAGTACCATGAGTTGTAATGATATCAAATGTTGCAATCATACCTGTTACTGTTCCTAGCAGCCCTAGTAGAGGTGCAACAGCAGCAAGAACAAGTACAAAGTTTCCAAACCTATCAATATTACTACTTTCATTTAAAATATTTTCCATAACGATATCTTCTATATGCGCTCTATCTTTTTTAATATTTCTTAAGGTAGCTTTTATCACCCTAGCAGTAGAGCCTTTATAGTCCTTTATAGCATCTATTGCTTCATCTGCTCTGCCAGCTTCAACTTTAGCTACAACAATATTTGTTATTTCATTAACATTTGAACCAGATTTTGCAAGTAAAACAACTCTTATAAGAAGTAGTAAAATACCCAAAACTCCAAGAGCTAGAATGATGTAACCAATAGTTCCACCACCCTCTATAGTCTCTTCAATGGTTTTTTCTTTTGTGTATTCAACTTCTTTATCTAAGTTTTCATAAATGAAAATTTTCAAATCTCTTTTTAAAGTGTTATCTTTAAATGCTTTTGCTTGTTCACTTGTTGGTACATTCCAAAGTTTAAGTTCTCCGTTTCCAGCTGGAGCCAAGGCACCAGCAGCATTTGTGGAGACACCATAAGAGGCTATGTTACCAACTTTGATAATTTCACCTTTTACTGTACTTCCATCAACAAGATAAAACTTTCCATTTTCAGTTTGCACAGATGAAAGTTTTGAATACAAGGTTGAGGTATCATTAAATGCTTTTCTCATAACTTCAGAGCCATTTGCCTTAGGCGAATCATTAACTTGTATATTATATTCATCAAGAAGTGATTTTGCTTGCATAATTACACTTGATATAATCTCTTTGTTACTTGTTTCATCTCCAAGTGTTTCATTTGCTTTTTCCACTTTGTATTCTAGTGTTTTATACTCTTCACTTAGGCTTACATATTTGTTTTGAAGTTTTTTAACCTTCTCTTTAGCCTTGACGATCTCTTTTTCATGAAGCTGTTTTTCTTTTTGTAGTCTTTGCTCTAACTCTGTTTTTTGTGCTTTTAAAAATGCAAATTCTTTTTGATATGCATCTGAGAGTTCATCAGCAGAGACTGAGGTAAATGCAAGCAGTATCGCTATTAATATTGTGCTAAAAATTTTCATTATTTACTCTCCATTAAAACTAAAGCATTTGGTATTTCAAAATATCCTGTTCTTATTTGCTTTTGTAGAGCATCAAACAAAGAGATAATCTTTTCAATATCTTTAGGGTCTGTTATATGTTTATACTTATAGCCATTATCTGTTTTTTCAACATATCCAACTTCATCCTTTGGAGTTGAGAAAAACATCATAACAGAGCCGATCTTTGCAACTTTTGCAAGGATTTTTTCACCCTTAAAGTCTATCTCTTGCTTAAATAGCCCTATCTCTTTTGTTACCCTAATGGTGTCATCATAACTAGCCCACACTAGAGAAAGAGCTTTTTCTTGAGTTATTAAACCTTCATTGAGTTGTGATTTGATCTTTTCTAGGTCAGACACCCTTTTCTCGATCATAAAAGGAATACCATCATTTATGGTTTTTTCTAAAAGAGCTATAGCATTTACAACAAGAGGTTTTAAGTCTTTGTTTGTAGATGTAGTCTCTTTGATCTTTTGTTTTATTTTTTCCAATTCTGCTTTTACTAGCTTAACAGATGTAGATTTTCTGTTTATCTGTGCTTCAGTGTCCGTTGATTGCATCTCGAGAGATTTCATTTGAGATGTATATCTGCTTTTGTTTTCTTGTATTTCAGAATATAGGTTTTCAACATCTCCACGAAGATTTATGATTGACTTTACTATAGTTTCACTACTTTGCGCCATTAGCGCAGTAGAAAATAGTGTGCTTGAGAGTGCTAACAAAACTAGCTTTTGTTTTTTCTTTGTAAACATTTGTACCCCATACGGTAAATTTATGCGAAATATTATAGAAGTCTAATTACTAAAGTATTACTGAAGAATTACAGTTTGGTGACAGAAAAATTATGTGATTGTTGCATTGAGAAGGATGTTTGTAAACAGTAGGTTGTCTTACCTACTGTTTAGTTATAAAATTTAATTAGTTTGCACTATTGCCCGTACCAGCGTTAAACTTAGTTTCAAGAGTAACAGCAGAAGTACCTGTAAATCTCGCATCTGTAGATGAACCATTGATAGTTACATTTTCAAATGATGTGTTTGTAATATCTGCAGTATCAGAACTACCATCAGCACTATTAGAATAGATCGCACCATAAGTATCTGTTACATTATCAGTAAGAGTACCGTTTAAGAAGTGACCACCGATACCATCTTTTTTGAAGTAGATACCACCCTCTTTACCAGAACCATTTTGAACGATGTTAAAGCCATCAAATGTAGCACTTGTAGTACCTGACATCTCAATAGCAGAGTTACCAAGAGTTGCAGTGATGTTTAAATCTTTAACTGTTCCAGAGTAACCATCATCGATATCGAAGTAATCATCAGTACAGTTTGTAAGAGATATATGTGAAAGGTTCACAGTACCACCCCATAGCTCAATACAATCATCATCAGAATAATCAACTGTGATGTTTTCAATAGTAGTCCCAGAACCAACACCAACAAGAGAAAGACCATTAATCTCTTTATCAGTATCCATCGTGATACCAGAGTTTAAGATTTTAACATATTTTAAAGTACCTGAATTATCAGCTGAATCAGTTGTTCCAGCTACGAAAGTAGGATCAACTTCATAAGGATCAACCTGATCATTACCAGCATTACCGATGATAGTTAAACCACCCCATTGACCAACAGCAGGAGCTGCACCATCAATCGCAACTAGAGTAGATGTG
>JALSLJ010000065.1 GCA_026988315.1 Sulfurimonas sp.
CCAGTTCACAACTGGAGCCAAACAATATCGCAATTAGCTATATTTTTTGATGGAAGACTCGATGAGTATTTGGAACTGTAACTAGGTGTTACTTTTGGTAGCTGACACAGAATTTTTTACGCTCTCGTTCTGCAATAACCCACCATGTTTAATTTATTAGATAAACCATTCAGGATTAAGCTCTAAATATTTTTCGAGTAATTCTTTCGAGTAATAATATTCATTTTGTGTCTCAATCCACATCCTAATTTTTCGTTCATCATCTGAGAGAAATTGATATTTTTCTAAAAATTCAAATTCGTGTTCTCTATCTTCATCATCAAAATAAATAGTATAATTACTAAAATTATAATGAAGTCCTTCAAGAGACTCTAATAGATTATTGTTGCAACTCATTCTTCCAGTTATTATAGAAGGGACACCATAAAGTGAGGTTAAAACATTGTTTCTACAATCAAATTTGCCCATTACTATATCTGGAGCACCGTCTAATGAAGTCAACATATTGTCCGAACAATAAAAATCACCACAAACTTTAGGAGCACCATCTAAAGATGTCAAACCTAATCCACTCACATCAATATCGCCATAATATTTTCTATCGCTCATATCACCATATTCTGTATCACTAAAGCTTTTATGTAAAATCATGTTACTCACCTGAGGTTGTGATGCTTTGCTTGATACAGACTTTTTTTTACTGTTAGTGAAAAAATCCGTTTGAGAGATATTAAATATCTCCGTTTCCTTACCAAATCTGTCAACGATATTGGTTGTCTCACCCTTCTTTATTACACTGACACCTACTCTGTTGTATTGCTTTTCAGTGCCCCATACATTATGATTATAGGAGTTGCTACCGAATGAAGTATTCAATGTATCTTTATTCGTGTTCTTATATCCTTTTTGAGTCATCCCGTTTGTTGGATGAATTGGATTATTTGTAACAGTTTGTTGTAATTTCTTTCTACTCATTTTCTGTCCTTGTATTGGGTAGAAACTCATTAATGAATTTCACAAAATGTTAAGAGTGCATATGATATTATCTAGCTCTAAGAGTAAATACCAGATTTCAATTTGAAATCATTCAAAGTTACTAGCATCCTACAACTAGTAACTCAAATCACTGCACTATTAACAACTCGGTTGTTTACGGTTTGTTGAACTTGATAATAATTCAACAAGTAACTCTAATTTATCTTTCTTTTTTTTATATATCAACAAGGGTTATTTTCCCTTGAGTTGAGTGCTTGCTATACTAATCAGATGAACCATTGATTTTTTTGTAATCATCGTTGGTTTTATATCTGCATCCTTTTCTAAATAACCTCTATTTAGTAACTGTTTAGGCGACATTGGAAACAATGTTGTGTATCTGTTATATTTGCATTTTCTACCCTTGCCCGATTCTGAGTTAAAGGCTTGGAAGGTATCCGTAATACCATTGTCTTTTAAAACCTCAGTTGCTTCACTTATAGAATAGTAATCACTTCTAATAAATGAGTTTACAAAACTTTTTAATGAGTTTTCATCATAAACATATCCCTTCTTTCCTTGTTTTCTTTTTATTCTGCCAGCTCTCTCAAGTGCTCTAACAGTGCTATATGGAACATCAAGGATTATTGATGTCTCCTTAATGCCAAGTACCTTACCTTGCGGTATAGATTTAAATTGTAAATCAAACTTTTCCATGTTAATCTCCTAGTGTTAAAATTTGAAAGTAAAAGTAACACCAAGTCTCTTACTTTGTATAACTATTGTGTATGATTAAAATTTAGGTAAAACTAAATTTTAAAAAGCTTTAAAAGTTCCGTGCATCCTATAAATAGGCTCTTATTGAAACTATCTTAAGAGGTATTTTTTACAGGAATACACTCTATTTCATTTATATTATTAGAGGCAACTGCTTGTTTTTGAAAGACAAATACATTTTCAAATTTTTTATATCTACCAATATCTACTTCTATGCCAAGATGTGGTTCTATATTTTTTGTACCCATAATCATCTTGAGTGTCTGTTTCTGTTTCATTTCTAACATACTCATGATGTTACATGAGTCATCTTCCAGTGTAAAGCCATCTACATCAGCAATATTCCATACTATATGACCATTTTTTTGTAGTAATTCATACCCATTTTCAAGTGTAGGTTCAAGAAAATAATCTCTCCAATATTCATATGTTTTAAATTTATTAAAAGATTGTTCATTATCTTCCACATATCTTTCTCTACTGAAATAGGGAGGACTTGTAAACACAACAGAAACTTTATTTTTATATTTTTTAAATGAATCAGTGATATGAATCTTTTCTGAGCCGATTTTGTGGTAATCTAATACCACATTTATCTCTGGGTTGATATGTTCTTTCCAAAAACTAAGTAACATCTCGTATCTCTTTCCAACTAGAGGGTTCGGGTCAGTTACTAGATAAATTAACCTCTTTTCTTTAAAGATAGGATTTGAAGCCATTGCCAAAAAACCAACTAATCTTCCTGCCCACCCACCTGATGGGTCGTATACAATAAGTTCATCAATAGTATTGTTTACAAAAGGTTTTAGATGATTAAACCATATCCACTTTGAAACTTCTGCTCTAAAGTTTGTAGCAGGATGCCCAAGTCGTAGTCGTAATAGATTAACAAGTCCATCCGAAATTTTTTTCACCTCATTGCGTTTTGCAATATCTTTTCTTGTGATAGCATCAAATTTTTTTAAAAATAAATCTTTGTCCCGTAAACTATCCCAAAGAGAGTTCTCAACTCTATTTCCAACAGTTCTTTTTACTTCCATTATTTCTGGAAACCAATTGAGGATACCAGCAGAATATCTACTATAACCTGTTAGCACAAGCTCCTGATTGTGGTTAGAGAAACAAACTTTTTTATTTTCATCTTCAACATTAAGTGTATTTAACCGCTTGAAATCATCAATTATCTGCTTGAGACTTTTTGTATTTCCTATAAATGGCTTTTTGTATTCTTGATATTGTTGTATAAAATGTTCTCTACACCTTAAAGCCCATAGTCTCCAATCGGTATTGTTCATTTCTTGTATTTCAGATGGAGTTAAATCTAATCTGCTTGGTAAAGTAATATTATCTACATAAATAGGGTTGTTATTTAACATGTTAAACCTCCTCCACTAAATTATATTTTTGAATTAACATTTCAAAATCAATTTCAAACTCTTTTATATTTGTTACGACTCTCGTATCTATTTTTAATTCCAAAATATTTGTTGACACAACTGTGGTAAGTTCATATGGATGAAAAGATGTAGTATGATTTTCACTCGGATGTTCTATTTCAATATTCACATTACTTGGGCTTGTATCAGTTGAAACTTTATCCTCTTTTTTAAGTTCCTTAATAAGCTTTGCAACTGCTTCTCTGCTTAATTTTTTATCAACAACCTGTTTGTAAACATCCATCTGCTCATCTTCATCAAGTTTGAAAATTCTTGAAATGATATTTTTGTCAATCATTCTTTTATGTGTGATAATGTCATCTTGAATATCTTTGGATAATTTTGAGATATATCCAATATGCTGTGATATGAATGATTTTGACTTGTTAATTAAAGGCGATAACTCAGAATATTTAAAATCTGGATTTTCTTCCAGTTTTTTAGCATAAATATTTTGTAATATTTTTCCTATCTCAACTAGAGTTAAATCTTCTCTATGAATATTTACTGATAAAGAAATTTCTGAAGACTTATCACTATCTACGAGGGTACAGAGAATTTCTTTATACTTTAAAATTACTGCAACTTGTAATCTTCTGTGTCCATCTACTAAGTGGTATGAACCATTTTCGCAATTGGTCACAAGAAGAGGAACTTTAATACCATACTGCTCTATATTGTTCTTAAAATCCAACAATACACAATCTTCCTCTATATCTCTTTTTAAACGATTTGGTTCGTCAACAATAATTTTTTCAACGGGTAAACTAAGAGTGGTTGAAACCATCTTGAACTCCTTTATTTATATGCTGTAATTAAATAAAATTCATGGGCGAGGAATTGCCCACATGAAAAATTCTTTAGGTTCAGGTAAATGAGACTAAAATGCATTTAGAGAAATAGTTTTATTTAAAGGGGTACATTTTGGGCATTGGAGAATTTAATACTAAAGAGATTAAGCAACAAAAATTAGAAGAATATTTTTATGATTTAAATAACTCTGATGAAAATAAAGAAACCAATAAAAATAAAACAGTAAAAAACACCTCCAAACAGTTTAGAGCATCTGTTAATATTATTGATTTACTTCTTACTAATAAAGATTTTGAATATACTAGAGAAGAGTTTGTAAATTTTTTTGATGCAAGTGAGGATGAAGAAAACAAGTTGGGAGTTGATGCTTATAAGCATGCTTTAAAGTTCCTAGAGACTGCTAAAATAATTACAAATACCCACAACAACAAAAAATCAATTTTCTGGTCGCTAAATAAATCTCTTCAAATTTATAGACCAAGAACAAGACTGAATAGAACACTTAAAGCACGGATGATAGTGTCTGTTTTAAACCCTGCAATAAATTATGACACCTATACTATGGCAAGTACAGTTTTTCAATCAAAAATATATGAACTTAAACAAACTTCACTTTACAAATCAATAAAAGAAAAAAAAGAGATAGAGCAAATAACAAAAGTGGAAGAAAAACCTTATCTTCTTGAAGAGTTAGAGGTTATAAGAAATAATCCTCAGATGGACTCAAAGCAATTTATGATGCTAATGTTCGAAAAAACACAAGATATGTATTACCTTCCTAAAGACTTACAAGAAATATTTTTAATTTAACATGTTAAACAAATTTGTCAGAGTAAAAATTTTTCTGCTTTTATCCATCTCATTGCAAACACAAGCTATAATAGAGAAAAATAATCAATATGGACTAATACACTATGGGTGAAGAACAAAAAAAGAAGTTAGAACAACAACTATGGAATATCGCCAATGAATTAAGAGGCAAGATGAACCCCGATGAGTTCAGGGATTATATACTTGGATTTATATTTTACAAATACCTCTCTGAGAAAATGGAAAGCTTTGCAAATGAACTTTTAGTTGAAGATGAAGTTCTTTACTTAACTCTTAGTGATAATGGTGATGATAAAGAGTACCTTGATGCTATTAAAGAAGATGCTATTGAGGAACTTGGGTATTTTCTTTATCCGTGGGAACTCTTTAGTGCGGTTGCCAAAAGAGGTAATAGTGATACAAATAGTTTCATACTTGAAGATTTAACATCAATTTTACGACATATTGAACAATCAACTATGGGTCATGAGAGTGAAGATGATTTTGAACACCTTTTTGAAGATTTAGATTTAACAAGTACAAAACTTGGAAAAACAGAGGATGCAAAAAATACTCTCGTATCAAAGATACTTTTTCACCTTGATAACATAGACTTTGAACTTAAAAACCATGATAGAGATGTACTTGGAGATGCTTATGAGTATCTCATAGGGATGTTTGCAAGTGGAGCAGGAAAAAAAGCAGGAGAGTTTTACACTCCTAAAGAGGTTTCAACAGTTCTTGCAAAGATAGTTACAAATAATAAAAGTAAACTCAAATCAGTCTATGACCCAACTTGTGGAAGTGGTTCACTTCTTTTAAGAGTTGGTCGAGAGGTTGAAGATGTAAGTAACTACTATGGTCAAGAGTTAAACAGAACTACTTATAACCTTGCACGAATGAATATGATAATGCACGATATTCATTATAGAAAATTTGACATCAAACAAGAAGATACATTAGAAAATCCACAACATTTAGAGAAACGATTTGAAGCAATCGTTGCAAATCCCCCTTTTTCTGCTCAGTGGTCAGCAAATCCACTTCATCTGAGTGACGATAGATTTTCTCAGTATGGAAAACTTGCTCCAAAAAGTAAAGCAGATTTTGCATTTCTTACTCATATGATACACCACCTTGATGAAAATGGAACGATGGCGATAGTTCTTCCTCATGGGGTGCTTTTTCGTGGAAGTAGTGAGGGTCATATACGAAGATACCTGATAGAAGATAGAAACTATTTGGATGCTGTTATAGGCTTGCCTGCAAATATCTTTTATGGGACTAGCATACCCACATGTATTTTAGTGTTTAAAAAATGTAGAGAAAATGCAGATGATGTACTTTTCATAGATGCTTCAAGTCATTTTGAAAAAGCAAAAAATCAAAACTATCTCAGAAGTGAGGATATAGAAAAAATCATCACCACTTATAAAAACAGAGTTGAAGTTGAAAAATACTCCCACAAGGCAACTCTCAAGGAGATAGCAGAAAATGACTACAATCTAAATATACCACGATATGTAGATACTTTCGAAGAGGAAGAACCTATAGACTTAGAAGAGGTGAGTAATCACCTTAAAGCCCTTGAAGATGATATAAAATCAACAGATAAAACGATACAAAGCTTTTGTGATGAGCTTGGTATATCTGCACCATTTTAAGGGGTGATGATGAGTAATATACCAGAACTTAGGTTTCAAGAGTTTAGTGAAGAGTGGGAAGAGAAAAAATATGAAAATATTTATTCTTTTTATACTACAAATTCACTTTCAAGAGATAAGCTAAATTATAAAAAAGGTGAAGTATATAATATTCATTATGGAGATATACATACAAAATTTTCTACTATATTTAAACTTGAAAGTGAAAAAGTTCCATTTATAAACAGTGAGATAGATTTATCTAAAGTAAAAGCAGATAGTTATTGTCAAGTAGGTGATTTGGTGATTGCGGATGCCTCAGAAGATTATAATGATATTGGTAAAACTATTGAAATTCTTAGTTTGAATAATAAAAAAACATTAGCAGGACTTCATACATTTTTAGCAAGACCAAATAAATATGATGTATCACTTGGATATATGGGTTATATGCTTCAGTCTTGGACAATAAGAAAACAAATAATGACAATTGCACAAGGAACAAAAGTTCTAAGTTTATCTACAGGACGATTATCACAAATAAAACTAAACTTACCACAAAAACCAGAACAACAAAAAATTGCTTCATTTTTAACATCAGTAGATAAAAAGATAGAACAACTAACTCAAAAAGAGCAACTTTTACAAGAGTATAAAAAAGGGGTGATGCAGAAGATTTTTTCTGGGGAGATTCGATTTAAAGATGATGATGGAAATGAGTTTCCTGAGTGGGAAAGTTTTAGGCTTGGAGAAATAACAAAATTTAGAAGAGGAAGTTTTCCTCAACCTTATGGTCTATCCAAATGGTATGATCAAAAAGATGGGTTACCATTTGTGCAGGTATTTGATGTAGATGATAATATGAAATTAAAAGCAGTAACAAAGAATAAAATAAGTAAGCTTGCTCAACCATTAAGTGTTTTTGTGAAGGAAGATAGCATTGTGTTGACGATACAAGGTTCTATAGGAAGAATTGCATTAACTCAGTATGATGCCTATGTTGATAGAACATTACTTATATTTACTGATTATTTAAGAACAATAAATAAAAAGTTTTTTATTTATGTTGTATTTTTATTATTTGAGATTGAAAAAAGAAAAGCACCGGGAGGAACAATCAAAACCATAACAAAAGAAACACTTACAAGTTTCTTAGTAAACCTTCCTTGCATAGAAGAACAAACTAAAATAGCAAACTTCCTCTCATCAATAGATAAAAAACTAGAGTTGTTATCAAAACAGATAGAAGAGATAAAAGAGTTCAAAAAAGGACTCTTGCAAAAGATGTTTGTATGAGTTTAGAAAAATGAAGAATATAGAAAATTTATTGAATGAGAATTCTATTTATTATAAAGATTTGGAGTATTACTTTGAAATAATAAAAAGTACTCGAGTTCACCTTAATGATAACCCTGATATGTCAATTGAAAGTTGTAAGGCTCTAATTGAAGGAATTTCAAAATATATTTTAAGTACTTTAGATAATGCTTATGATGATAAAACTATATCTGCTAAAGAGTTTAGAGAGGTTACTAATCTGGCTCTTAAAAAAATATCCGAATATAATGAAAAAATAGATGACAGAAACTTTATAAGTCAAACATTAAAATTTGTCAAAACTCTTGGTGAAATACGAAATGCAAGAGGTGATATTTCACATGGGAAAGTGTCTCCAAAAGTAGAGTCAAGTTCACCACAATTATCTAAATTTGTTTTCGATATGACTAAGGCAATATTAACTTATGTTTTAGAGATATATTTTGAAATTTTACAAGATTTACATATGGAAGAAATTAGATATGAAGATAATCCATTATTTAATAATTGGATAGATGAAGAACATACAATGGATGGAAAACTTTTATATAGCAAAGCACTATTTGAGCAAGACAATATCTCTTATTGTGACCAACTTGAAAGCTTTTTAGAAGAGATAGAGGAGTAGAGATGCAAGTTAAATTAAGTCAAGCAGTAAAAATGTTTTTTACAAACTCATCATTAGAAATGGTTTACTTTGAAGCAGTTGCAAATGCTTTGGATGCTGGGGCAACTGAAATCAGTATAAACATTATGATGGATAGTGAAAGTTATCTTCCTTGTTTAAGCATAACTATAGAAGATAATGGAATTGGTTTTACAGATGAAAGATACAATAAGTTTGTTAAACTGTTTAATGTTGATGAAGACTCGCATAAAGGCTTAGGAAGACTTGTTTATAGGTTTTATTTTAATGAAGTTAAAATAGAAAGTTATTTTGAAGAAACTAAAAAAAGAGAGTTTTACTTCAATGAGGAGATGAGTAAAAACAATACTGTTACTACTGTTGAAAAAATAAAATCAGGTACAAAAATAACTTTAAAAGATTATACTTTACAAAAACTTGCTAAAAACAATTATGTTAGTGTGAATTATTTAAAAACAAGGTTATTAGAAGAATTTTATTCAATCCTATTTCAGAAAAAAAATGCAAAACAGTCAATCACTATAAAACTTGAGTCAGCGATTGGAACGAGTAAAGATAAAGAAGTTATTGATGAAAGTGATATATTAGCCTTAAAAGAGGTAGAACTTGATTTATCTGTAGATTTAATAAATAAGTTATATTTACATTATCACATCCAGAAATTAGATAATAATGATAAATCTTTAATCTCTGCCATTTCTATTGATAATCGAACAGTAAAGTATGAAATTGTAGCCGATGAAAATATTCCATCTGGATATAAAATGGTGTTTTTATTATTTTCCGATTATTTTAATGGAAAAGTTGATTTAACTAGACAAAATATAAATATTCCAAAAGATGATGAGAAGAGAATTAAAGAGTTATTTCGACAAAAGGTTGCAGAACTTATTGAAAAAGAGGCTCCTGAAGTTATTAAAATTAAAAATAGAATAAAAAATAATCTAATTGATAGATTTCCTCACTTAAGTCACTATTTTGAAGATGATGAGATTGGATATTCATCAAGAGATAATGTATTAAAAAATGCACAAAAGAAATTTTTTAGAGACCAAAAAGAGTTACTTGAAGCATCAGAATTTACTGATGAGCAATACGACAAATCTTTAAAAATGTCTTCTATGGCATTGACTGAATATGTTTTATTTAGGCAGTTGACTATTGAGCAGTTAAAGAATACAACATTAAGCAATAGTGAAAATGACTTACATAATCTTTTTGCTACCATGAAAACTACATTCAATCAAGAAAATATTCAAGATGACATATATAAAAATAAAGCATGGGTATTAGATGATAAATATATGACATATAAAACGGTTCTTAGTGATAAGCAAATGGATGAAATTATAGAACATATTACTATGGAAGAAGTTCTACCTGATGGGGATAGACCTGACATGGCTTTAATTTTTTCAAATAGTCCTTTCGATAATGAGCCATTTGATGTCGTAATAGTAGAGTTTAAAAAAAGAGGTGTAAAACTTGAGGAGAATATTAAAGCTATTACTCAATTAGAAAAGCGTGCTAGAAAACTTATGAAATTCTATAATAATCAGATTCAAAGAATATGGTTTTATGCTATTGTTGAGTTTAATGATGATTTAGAAATGCATTTAAGAGGGGAGTATAAGGAACTATATTCTTCTGGGAAAATGTACTATCGAGAGACAAAGATAGCTATAGAGATAAATCCTGATTTAATTTTACCTATTTCTATTTATGTATGGGATTTAGATGCTGTTATCAAAGATGCAGATTTAAGAAACGCAACATTTCTAAACATGATAAAAAGTAACTTTATAATAGATGAAGGATAATTCTTGAACATACAATCTGAAGCAGTATTAGAATACAATCTAATCAAACAACTCAAAAAATTAGAGTATGAACCTGTAGAGATAAAAGATGATAGAGTTTTAGAAGCCAACTTGAAACTACAGATAGAAAAACACAACAACATAACCCTAAGTGAAAGTGAATTTAAAAAGATTTTAAATCATCTCAATAAAGGTAATGTTTTTGAAAAAGCAAAAATATTAAGAGATAGATATGCCCTTAATTGTGATGATGGCAACACAAAATATATAGAGTTTTTAAACTCTGAGCACTGGTGTCAAAATATCTTTCAGGTTACCTCACAAGTTACTGTGGATGGAGTGTATAAAAATCGTTATGATGTGACCTTGCTTATAAATGGTTTACCCCTTGTTCAAATAGAACTCAAAAGAAGAGGACTAGAACTCAAAGAGGCATTTAATCAAATAAACCGTTACCAAAGACACTCTTATAGTTCTAACAATGCACTGTTTAACTATGTACAGCTTTTTATCATAAGTAATGGGGTCAATACAAAATACTATGCTAATAATAAAAAACAATCCTTTAAACAAACTTTTTACTGGGCGGATGAACAAAATAAAAATATAGCAAACCTAGAAGAGTTTACAGATAGTTTTTTAGAGAGATGTCACATATCTAAAATGATATGTAAATATATCGTTTTGGCAGAAGTTCCTAAGATACTTATGGTTCTTCGACCTTATCAGTATCATGCAGTTGAAAGTATTATAGATAGAGTAAGTAACTCTAATAAAAATGGTTATATATGGCATACAACAGGAAGTGGGAAAACTTTAACATCTTTTAAAACTGCTCAGATACTCATGAAACTACCTGAGGTTTATAAAGTGGTGTTTGTAGTAGATAGAAAAGACTTGGATTTTCAAACTACAAAAGAGTTTAATAGTTTTAGTGATGGCAGTGTGGATGGAACAGATAACACAAAGGCACTTGTGAAGCAGTTTAGTGATGACACAAAACTCATTGTAACCACCATTCAAAAGTTAAACACTGCCATAAGTAAAGAGAGATACTTAGAAAAAATGGAACAACTCAAAGATAAAAACATAGTCTTTATTTTTGACGAGTGTCATAGAAGTCAGTTTGGGGAGACCCATCAAAATATTACAAAGTTTTTCACAAAAAACCAGATGGTAGGTTTTACAGGAACCCCAATATTTGCACAAAATTCAATAGGTAAAAAAACTACCAAAGATTTGTTTGATGACTGCCTTCATAAGTATGTGATAACTGATGCCATTAATGATGACAATGTTTTGAAATTTTCAGTAGAGTATATTGGTCGCTATAAAGAAAAAGAGGGAAGTTCTACTAACATAGATATAGAAGTTGAAGCAATTGATACAAAAGAGTTACTAGAAAGTGATACAAGAGTAGAAAAGATAGTTGATTATATATTGGCAAATCATAATCGTAAAACCCATTCTAAAGAGTTTACTGCAATGATGTGTGTTAGTAGTGTAGATATGCTTATAAAATATTATGAGATGTTTAAATCAAAAGAACACAACTTAAAAATTGCTACTATCTTTTCTTATAGTGCAAATGAAAACGATAAAGATACAAATGGTTATGATGAACTTGATGAGAGTGATGGTGCGAGGGTTGATGAAGAGCATATTAACAAGCATTCACGAGAGAAACTTGATGAGTTTATAGAAGATTATAATGCAATGTTTGGTTCCAAATACAGTACAAAAGATTCTCAAAGTTTTTATAACTACTATAACGACATCTCTAAACAAGTAAAAAATAGAAACATTGATATTTTACTTGTTGTAAATATGTTCTTAACGGGGTTTGATAGTAAAACTTTAAATACTCTGTATGTAGATAAAAACTTACGATACCATGGGCTTATACAAGCATTTAGTAGAACAAATAGGATTTTAAATGAACAAAAATCTCAAGGAAATATTGTCTGCTTTAGAAATCTGAAACAAAACACAGATGAAGCTATAGCACTCTTTTCAAATAAGGATGCAAAAGAGATTATTTTAATGAAATCTTATGATGAGTATGTGAATATATTTGATAAAAACTATGATGAGTTAGTAAGTGTTGTACCAACTGTATCAAGTGTTGATAGTTTAGATAACGAAGATTCTAAGCTAAAGTTTATAAAAGCTTTTCGTGATGTTATAAGAATTAAAAATGTACTCGATAGTTTCAGTGACTTTAAGTGGGTTGATGTCAAGATGGAAGCTCAAGAGTTTGAAGATTATAAATCCAAATATCTTGATATGTATGAAGATATAGGTGGGAATAGTGGAAATGGAGTGGAAAAAATATCTATTTTAGAAGATGTTGATTTTGAATTAGAACTAATTCACAAAGATGAAATAAATGTATCTTACATATTGAAATTATTGACAATCTATAAAAACGCTGATGAAAAAGACAAGCAAAAGCATAAGGATAATATCACTAATATTATCAATGGAAATGCAAGTCTAAGAAGTAAAAGAGAACTGATAGAAAAATTTATCAATGAAAATCTTATGGGGATTGATGAAGATGAAAATATAGAAGGTGAATTTGATAAGTTTATGGATGTAGAAAAATCAACTGCTTTTAAAAGGCTATGTAAAGAAGAAAATCTAAATTGTGATGTAGTACAGCAAGTGATTGACACATATCTTTATGATGAAAGAAAACCACTTGCTTCAGATGTAGCAAAAGCACTCAATTTTAAACCAAAATTACTTGAGAGAAAAAAACTTATTCCAAGAGTTTTGGAAAAAATTGTTAAATTTGTTGAAAAATTCTTTTAGTATTTTTAACTATCTATACTATTATGGATAGTCTGATTTCCTCTCCTCCTCATCAATAAAATACTTCACATACTTCTTAAAAGTATCAATTTTATCAAAATCATCTTTTCTGATTTCACCACTTTTTTCATAGTGCTCAATTACTCCATACAAATCTTTTAGTTTTAAGTTCAGTTTATCTTTTAAACTTCTGGAATTTTTTATCTCCTCAGCTTCTGCCATAAAATCACTTAGTTGCATTTTTACCCTCCATCTCTTTAAACTCTTGCATTATCTCTTTGTGTGCTTCTTCATTTCCAGTTTTTGTAAAATCTTCAAAATATTTCTCATACTCAGCTTCGGTGATGTTATGTTTTTCCATAAACTCATCTAACTTGAAAGTATCTATGAGAAGATAAAAAGTTTTTAAAGCAGTCTCGTGTTCCCACTTACTATGAAAAATATGCTCTGTTATCTCGATTGCATAAATTATTTT
>JALSLJ010000066.1 GCA_026988315.1 Sulfurimonas sp.
GTAACATTATTTCATAAAATGAGTAAAAACTAGCAGAAATTCCAGAAAAAACAAATGAAAAAACAACTAGATAGCTTATGTATTTATAAAAATTGTTGTCATGTTTAGATATTAAAATTAAGAGCCACTTGCAAATTCAAACCAAACAAACAGCTAAATTCTTCTTATAACGATTTTTGAGATTAAAAAAATCTCTCTAAATCAATATTACCGATATTTTATCTCAATTTCCCTAAAATTCTAAAAAATAGTCATTTTTATTCCGTGCTTTATGGTTTAGTAACTCAATTTTGTATGTTTTAAACTCTTTTTCTCGGTTTTATGTCACAAGTTTTAAACTCTGATGAATACAGACAGATAAAATTCCAAATGCTAATACAGCAGCTACTTTCGTAGCTCCCTGATAAAATATAGTGTTACATCCGAAATCATCTTTGAGGTACTTATTCACTCTCTCCACCATACTTCTTTGGTTGTAGTGTATGTCTTCTTTCATCTCAATAGATGGCATGAACTTAAAGTATTCAAACTTCATTTTCTCATCTTTCATAAGTTCAATTTTATCTCTCAATACTTGAGAGTTTTTAAGATTAATATCGATAATTGGACGATGCCCTAACTCAATTGAAAACTCTCTAATGATATCAGCATCATATCCTGCATCCTGCAGGTCATAAAAGTAGTTCACTCTTTGGCTAGTCTCATGCATCAATGGAAGTGCTACAGAGCTATCATGTACATTTGCACCTGAGTAAAATGCTGTTACAGGTATATCTCCATCTACTGCACTTATATGAAGTTTACCACCTATCCACACTTCACGATTACCTTTGGAATTCTGTTTCACACCCACACCACAGTTGGTTGACACCAATGCAAGTTTTTCCTCTACGGTTTGCATCTCTTTTTGCTTTTGCAGTATGGTAGGTTTAATAGGCTCTCTTGTTTCCCCTTTTTTAGGTCCTCCTCTCTTCTTTGGTTTAGGCTTGACTTTTTCAACCTTTACAGCTTTTTCTCGGAGTGGTATTTTTGTTGCATCGGTAGCATTATAGAAGAATGTTTTTTTACTCAGGTACTCTGCAACAAACTGCTCATGAGCTTTTTGAGCAATTTTTAGTTCACTAAATTCTTTAAAGGCTCTACTAAAAGTTGATTCACTTGGAATATCATTTTTATATCTCCATCCACATAGTATGCGAAGTGTTCTATCAATATGAAGTCTATCTATCAAATCTCGTGTTGTTTGGAAGTTGTAAACACTCTTAGCGACAAAGGCTCTTGCCATCTGCTCTCTATCTTGAGGAGGTTTTGTAAGGGATGTTGTAATAACAAACTTTTCAATCTCCGCAAAATCAAGTATATTTACAAGTTTAGACTCTTTGCGACTAAACTCCTCTATTCGTAAACTCTCTTTGAGTTCTAGAAACAGTGAGTTTTCAAGATTGAGGACTTTTGTCCACATTTTAGAGAGATTTGATGATATTTTTGGTACAATATTTTCCATAAAAAGCCTTTGTGTGTATTTTATAAAGTTATTGTTTTTGTGATGAATAATTATAACATTTATGGGATATGAAAGGCTTTTTTTAAAATTTAATTTAGCTTAAATTGTGGGTTGTTTTTTGGAATCTGCAAGTGGCTCTCAAGTATACTTTTATTCATTAGTTTTCCAAGTGTTATTCCATAATAAAATACAATACTAGAGCATCACAAATAAGGACGAACCTTATCACAACTCTGTCTCTAACAAATATCTTCATGAAAGAATTTTTAGAGTGAAAGCAATGCTCCAATAGAATTATAGCATATTATTAATTGTAAAGTTTCTATTGTCAGCAATTCTGTAACCGTTCTTTTTTTATTCTAATTTTTCCATTGCCTC
>JALSLJ010000067.1 GCA_026988315.1 Sulfurimonas sp.
ATTCCATCTTTTTTAAAAAGCAGACCTATTGATGGAGATAATAAAAACTCTGTTTTGATGAAACTTAATAAAGTAAGACATTTTATATTTGTAAATGATAAGATAGCATTTAAAGATAAAAAAGATTTGCTTGTTTGGAGAGGTAAATGCTATGCTAACCATAGAGTAAGATTTATAAAAAAATTCTACAACCATCCATCTTGTAATATTGGACAAACAAATACTAAGGGAGACTTAGATGTTCCTTGGCAAAAAGAAAAAATGCAACTGAGCGAACAATTACAATACAAATTTATTTTAGCTATTGAAGGCAATGATGTTGCCTCAAACCTTAAGTGGATTATGTCTTCAAACTCTATAGCATTTATGGTAAAACCTACTTATGAGACTTGGTTTATGGAGGGAACTCTTATCCCGAATCATCATTATGTATTACTCAAGGATGATTACTCTGACTTAGAAGAAAAAGTAAATTATTACTCAAAAAATATTGAAGAGTCATTGAAAATCATTCATAATGCGAATGAATACACAAAACAGTTTCAAAATCAAAAAACTGAAGATATAATATCACTATTGGTTTTACAAAAATATTTTCAAAAATCTCAGCAGATTGTACCTTAAAGGCTTATTCATTGTTTCATAAATACAGATATAAATATAAATTAAACCCAGAATATGAATATCTTCAAAGTGAGTTAATCAATATAAAAAAAGTTTTTCATAATTCAGATGAAAGCATTCATAAAGCGAGAAATGAGCTTAAAATTGTTGATTTAGGTGGAGTAGAATCAGTTGTAAAAGCTTTTAAAGTTCCAAACATTATTAATCAAATAGTTTATTCTTTCTTTAGAGATTCTAAAGCAAAAAAATCATATCTTAACTCGCTAAAAATAGAAAAATTCACTCCTAAACCCATAGCTTACATAGAGTACTACACTTTAGGTTTACTAAAAAAAAGCTACTTCATTAGTGAAAACTTCAAATATGACTTTACAATTAGAGAACCGCTCTTAGATGATAACTTTCAAGACAGACAAAACATCTTCAAAGCCTTTGCTAGATTTACACTCTCCCTTCACAATGAGGGCATATTTCACAATGATTATTCACCAGGAAATATCTTAATAAAAAAAGATGAAAACGGCTATATATTTAAAATAGTAGATATAAATCGCATGAATTTTTATAAATTAACTCAAGTAGATAGAGCCAAAAACTTCTCTAAGCTCTGGGCTCATGATGAGATTTTAAGAACTATGGCTCGTGAGTATAAACTGCATTATAAGTGCAATGAGCACTTTGAAGAGCAAGTTGTAAAATTTTCAAATGACAACAAAAAAGTAAAAAATTTCAAAAAAAGACTCAAGGGAAAAGCGATAGACTAAGCTCTATTGATACTTATCTATCCCGTTGTCACACCACTTTAGGTTCTTGTTTATTGTGTTATTTAAGAGCTGGATGTTGGCATCATCAGCACTCCCCTCTTTATGGTAAATGTGATACTGAATTCCAGCAAATTTTAGATTTTTTCTGCGCATTCCTACATTATACAATCTAGCAACAAACTCACTATCCTCTTTTCCCCAAGTGGTAAAATCTTCATTAAAGCCGTTAACTTTTACTATATCCCTTTTAAAAAGTGAAAAATTACACCCTCGTACACTTTTGAGTTTTTGAGTGGTTTTTTTACAAAGTAATTTTGTAAATGCTGGTGCATATATCATGTTATGTTTGTTTTTGACTTTATCTGAAAAAATTGAAGGTTCTTTAAATTTTCTACTTTTTATAATTGGTGCAGAAATTTCTTCTGACATGAGCACTCTGCTACCCTGAAGATAAATCCCTTTTTTTGCACATGCTTTATGATCTTTAACAAAATTCTTATCTAAAATCATATCGCCATCTACAACTATGATGTATTCTGATTTTGATTTTGAGATTGCCACATTTCTTGAACGGGAAAGTCTAAACCCATCATCTTCTTGCCAAGAGTGAATTATAGGGATACTAGAACTCTCTATATACTTTTGAACCAACTCTCTTGTATCTTCCCTGCTTCCATCATCTGCAATAATTATCTCATCAGGGGTTTCACTTTGGTTTAATGCAGATAAGATTGATAACTCTAAGGCTTCTTTCCAGTTATATGTAGTTATGATAAGAGAACAGGTCATCTTTTATTCGCCTCGTAAAGCTTCATATATTTATAAAAAGCTCCATTTGCATTTGAGATAGAGATGATTAAACCTTCGTATCCATATAAAAACCCTTTTTGTAAAATATAGTTTTTAAAAAATGCAAATAGTCCACTGAGAAATGCTTTTGTTGGTGAAGATTTTTTCTTTCCTTTGTGTTGCTCGGCATACAAAGTGGAGTAATGATTGAGCTTATTGAGGAGCTGCGAGGCATTATCAAAGGAGTAATGTTTAAAACTATGTTGTAGTTTTTTCACCTCTATATCTTTAGTAATCTCTAAACCCTCATGAACCTGCTTATCATTAAAGTTTGTACTATTTTTATTAAAAAGTCTCTCAACATAATCATTTGCCCAACCACAAGCTTTTACAAGTTTTTTGTTATAGTAATTATCTCTAAGTATAGAATATACTCTATTTTTGTCTAATTTTAGTTGTAAAATCTCATCCACTAATTTTTGCTCAAAAATCTCATCACTATCAACGGAGAGTATCCAATCGTTTGTTGCATAAGAGACTGCTAGTTGTTTTAATGGTCCAAAACCTATGAACTGATGCTCAAAAACTTTAACATTTGCAAAAGTTTTTGCTATTTTTATGGTTTCATCTGTTGAGCCATTATCAAGGACAATAACCTCATCAAACATCTTTAGAGCTTCTAAACACTCTTTTATATATTGTTTGGAATTTTTTGTAAGAATTGTTACTGATATTTTATTGTTAGTATATTTCATATTAGCAATTATACAACTTTTTAGGTTTACACAAAAAAGGATATAATTCGCACAATAAAACTTTAGGACAAAAATGCAAATCGTAAAACAACTTTTTAAATACTACCTCTTCATGATAACAATCTTCTTTATAGGAAGATTAGGACTTTTTATCTACTACTTTGATAGCTTTAAAGATAGCGGCGTTAACTACTGGCTAACATTTATCTACGGTCTTAGAATGGACACAATGACCACCAGTATCTTACTTATCATCCCTGTAATTCTTTTAACACTTAGTCCAAATATACTCAGCAAGGTTGTAAATACATTTTTAAGATTTTACTTTTTAATAGTTTTATCAATTCTTATCTATATAGAAAATGCAACTTTTCCTTTTATAGCTCAGTATGATGTAAGACCAAATTATCTTTTTGTTGAGTATTTAGAGTACCCTAAAGAGGTATTTTCTATGATAATTGCGGATTATAAACTCGCACTTTTCATCGCATTTTCTATGATAGGCACTTTTGCTTACTACTTTTTAAAATATACAAAAAAAGATTTTAGCGATGATTTTAAAACACCTTACCTCAAAAGAGTTGCACTATTTTTACCATTAGCTATAGTTCTATTTATAGGCATCCGTTCATCTTTTGAACATCGTCCTGCAAATATTTCTGACGCTATGTATTCATCTGACAGAATGGTCAACGAAATTACTAAAAACTCTATCTACTCTATAGGGTATGCTATCTATGTCAACCAAAGGCATGGAAGTAAAAAGCTCATTGGGCAGTATGGAAAAATGTCTAAAGAGGAAGCTATACAAAGGGTCAATGCAAGACTTAACATCCATGATACAAACGAGACACATCCATTTACAAGATTGGAAAAAACACATTTCAAAAGAGAGAACCCTAAAAACTTAGTAATTTTTATACAAGAATCACTAGGGTATCAGTTTGTTGAGGCTGTTGGTGGAGAAAAGGGGATCACTCCTCACTTAAATAGGCTTGCTAAAGAGGGGATTTTATTTAAAGACCTTTACTCAAATGGAACGAGAAGTATCAGAGGACTATCAGGCAGTGTTGCTGGAAATTTCTCTATCCCTGGAAAAGGGGTACTTAAAAGAAACAAGTCTCAGCATGATTTTTTTACAGTAGCTTCACTACTGAAACCTTATGGCTACAAAAGTTCATTTATCTATGGTGGAGAGAGTAGGTTTGATAACATGAAAAGCTGGTTTTTAGGCAATGGCTTTGATGAAGTTATAGATGAGCCTAAATTTAAAAATCCATCATTTGTAGGAACTTGGGGAGCTAGTGATGAAGACTTAGGTGTAAAAGCGAACGAAGAGTTTAAAAAGCACTATGCAAATGGAGATAAATTTGTATCTGTTATGTTCTCAACATCCAATCACTCACCCTTTGATTTTCCAGATGGAAAAATAGAGTTAGTTGAGGGTGTTCCTAAAAAAAGTGTAAAAAATGCTATCAAATATGCAGATTTTGCTATTGGGCAGTTTATAGACAATGCGAGGAAAGAAGCGTACTATAAAGATACTATTTTTGTTATTCTTTCCGATCATAATGTAAGGGTTTATGGAAAAGATTTAGTACCTGTAGATATGTTTCATATCCCTGGACTTATTTTAGGCGAAGATATAAAACCTATGAGTTATGAGAAAATCACCACACAGCCAGATGTTTTAGCAACTGCTCTAGATTTGATAGGTCTTGATTTAACATACCCAATTATGGGGCACTCAATCTTTAGCGATAAAAAGCAAAATATTTCTCTTATGCAGTTTCATACCTCTTATGCACTTAGAGTTGATGATAAGATAGCGATTATCAGGCCAAATAAAAAAGCGATAACTTTTCTTTATAAAGATTCACACCTTGTGCCAACTGAGTCTGACCCTGAGCTAGAAAAGGATGTCTTAGCTTTTGTTGTGGCACTTGACTATATGTACAACGAAAAACTTTATAAATAAAAGAGTTAGAGTGATAAAAAAAATAGTTTTTATAATTTTACTAACGATTATAGCTCTGTACAATATCACTCTGTTTTATGTAGATAAAAACATACAAAACAAAGAGCTAACAAACATCTACAGCAGCTGTCATAAAATCTGGTCTTCAAGAGGTTTTTATGAAACTAAAGATGAACAAAACAGTATAAAAAGCTTCACTAAAGCCTTTGATTTAGGTGCAAAAGGTGCAGAGGTTGATTTTTATTATGACTCTAAAATGAACCGCTTTATCATCTCTCATGATAGACCAAAGAAAGCAAGTGATGGAACTCTTTTATATACTCAAAAAAACAATGAACTTCTTACTCTTGAAAAATTATTTAAAACTTTTGCAAAAGATAAATATTTCTGGCTTGATTATAAAAACCTTGATAGAATCAGTGAAGAGGAAACAGACAAGGCAATAAAAAGGCTCCTAAAGATTACAAAAAATGATTCCATTAGAGAGAGATTGTATATAGAAGGCTCCAACCCTTTTATACTTTCGCGTTATACAGATGTTGGATTTCAAACTATCCTAGCTGTTCGCCCTCTTCCTCACAACAACTTCCTATCTACTATCTCATCAAACCTTTTTAAAATACTCTATTATTTTAACAATATTACAGCTCTTACCATGCCGTATGGGGATGTGGCAAATCCTTTTTATGGTGAAAAAACTCAAAATGCACTTCAAGATATCCCTGTATTTTTGTTTCATGTTAACGAAGATGAAAAACTACTCAAAAGCTTAGTTGAAAAAGATGATGTAAAAGTTATCTTAGCAGGTAGAGACAAGAGTCTAAACCGCTTTTATATCAACGACTGCAAGTAAAAGGAAAGTAAATTGAAAGAGCCATTTATCTGGGATGATTTCTCAGACCAACCAGCACAACTTAAAGATAAAAACTATAAAAAAAAGATGAGAAAAAAAGAGTTTACTTCACTTTTAAAGACAATAATTACCGCTATATTTATACTCCCTTTTTCACTTATAATGATGCCCTTTGTGAAGAGAAAAACTGTTGACTCTTCAACTTTTTTCAGTATGGGTGTTGATTTTCAAAGAGAGAGTGAACTCACATTAAAACTACTTGATGAGCTAGATGTTTCAAGGGTTTTAATTCGCCTGAAACTTTGGGAGATGCAAGACCTTGAAGAGTTAAAAAGTTTCATAAGCAAGCTTGGAGATAAAAAAATTATCTTAAAAATTCTTCAAGACAGAGAACATATAGAAGATTTAGAACTTTTAAAAAAAGATTTAACTACTATATTTCAAACTCTTGATGGACTTATAGATATTTACGAGATAGGTTCAACAATTAACAGAGCAAAATGGGGATTTTTTAGTGTAGATGAATATAACAGATTTTATAAAGTGGCATATGATTTAAAAACATCAAAATTTACAAATATAAAACTTATAGGGAGTGGTGTTATAGACTTTGAGTACCACTTCACCGCTCACACTCTCTTTAACTTTTGTAAGTACACTTATGACGGGATAGCATCTCTTTTGTATGTAGATAGACGCGGTGCACCTGAAAATGCACAAATGGGCTTTTCTCTTTCAGACAAAATAGCATGGCTTAGCACTATGGTTTGGTTAAGTCCAAAGGTAAAGCAAGACTTACACATTACAGAGACTAACTGGCCCATAACTGGTACTGCTCCATATGCGCCCACAAGTGAGTATGAGTGCATAGAAGAAGAGCTATATGCAGACTTTATGCTCCGCTACTACCTTTTGTCATTTGCATCCCAGCAAGTAAACTCTGTCTCTTGGCACCAGCTTATTGCTCCAGGATATGGACTCATTGACAATAGAGAGGGGATTAAAAAACGCTCAGCATTTACAACCTATAAATTCATGGTTCAAAATCTTAAAAATGCTCAGTTTCTTCGTATGGATGTAAAAAGAGACTATTATATACTTCAATGTTTAGTAGATAACAAACTTTTACAAATTCATTGGTCACTCAAAGCGACAACACTAAGAAATGAAGAGTTTTTTGATGTGTTTTCGAGGGATGGAAAAGTTATAAAAGATAAAACCTTAGAGATTGGTTCATCACCACTATACATTTACATCCATGACGCGGTATAATTTCACTATGAAAATATTAATCATTTTACCAAACTGGCTAGGGGATGCTGTTATGGCAACTCCTGCCATAGAACTTTTAGCTTCACATCATCCACATGCTTCTTTTACATTTGTCGGAAGTTACGCTTCCATTGAAGCCCTAAAGTACCATCCTCTATGCTCTGAGGCTATAATTGATGAGACTAAAAAAGCATCAAACAGATTTATGGCAACTTATAAGTTAGCTAAAAAATTAGGGGAGTTTCATTTAGCTGTTACTTTTAGAAATCAGCTTCACTCCTCTTTGCTTCTTAGATTAACAGGAACTGTAGTTTGCATAGCTAGAAGATCATGGCACTCAAGGTTTTTACTCTCACATACTCCTAAAATCTCCACAAACCAACATTTAGCAATTCAGTATAGTAAACTTGCAATGTCCAATGTTGATAATTGGAATGGTGAAGTTCCTCCACTGGCACTATACATTGAACCTAAAAAATTTGAAAAACCAAATTTGGGCATAAATGCAGGGGCAACTTATGGGAGCGCAAAAAGATGGTATCCTGAAAAATTTGCAGAGGTTGCATCTGAATTTTCAGATAAATTTGACATCCTTATCTTTGGTGGACCAGGTGAAGTTGAAATGGCAAAAGAGATAGAAGATAACCTCATATCCATGGATGTAAAAAACTTTACAAATATAGCTGGAAAAACAAACATCCAAGAGTTATGTGCAAACATAGCTGGATGCTCTCTCTTTATCACTAACGACAGTGGACCAATGCATGTAGCTGCTGCATACCAAGTACCAACAGTAGCGATATTTGGACCAACAAAACACAAAGAAACTTCCCAATGGAAAAATGAAAAAAGCAAAATTGTAAGACATGATATGGATTGTGCCCCATGTATGAAAAGAGAGTGCCCTTTAGGTCATCATGAGTGTATGAAAAATATTACAGCTTCGGAGGTTATTGAAGCTGTAAAAACACTAGCGATATAAACTCATATAAAAGAATAATTTAAAGGCTTATTTGTTTTGAAAACAATCACTATAAAATATAAAACCGTATTATTTATACTTTGGTCGCTTTTTTCATTAACTATAACATTAACTTCTAGCTTAAAAGATATGTATATCTTTTTTAGCTTATTAAGTTTTCCTTTCTCTTTTATATCATTTTATATTATTGAATCATTTAATGTCGGCACTCTTGGTATAATAATACTGGCATATTTAGGTGGACTGATTCAATGGGTATTTATTATTGGTGTATTGATGGATAAATTTATTCCAAATATTAATATCTCTGTAAAAAATGAATTTTTAACACTCCTCAATAAATATTTATTTACTCTTGGAGTATTGGGAATAATCTTATCAGGGTTGACAATTCACAATGGCAATATAAGCAGTATAATATTTAATACCGCTTTAGCTTTAATTGTTTGTAGCATTGGCTTTAAAGTATTATTTTTAGATAAAGAATAAGCTGCTAGAGCATTAGAGGTTTAATATTTTCACTCTAACAGCTAACCTAGTAGAGAGAGTTATGCTATAATACTTTTAAAAGTACTATTTAGGATACTATTATGACCATTACAGCTAATGATGTAAAAACTAAAGGTGTTTCACTATTCTCAAATCTTTTAGATAAATTTGATGAGCTAATTATCAATGTAAGAGGTAAAAATAAGTTTGTAGTTATTGACATTGATAGATACAAAGAGTTAAGAGCCAATGAGCTTGACTTAGCATATATACAAACAATGCAAGATATTAAAAATAAAAAATTCAAAACACAAACCGCTAAAGAGCATATAAAAGATATATTAGATGAGTTATAAACTTCTTATAACTGATGCATATTCTAAAAAACTTATTAAATTTCTAAAAAAACACAGAGATGTGTTACCACGGTATATCAAGACTATGGAAATACTAGAACAAAATCCTTATCACCCATCACTTAGGCTCCATAAGCTTCAAGGAAAATTATCTCAATTTCATTCTATATCTATAAATATGGAATACAGAATAATTATTGATTTTATTATTAATAATGATGAAATCATTCCTATAAACATTAGTACACATGATAATGTGTATTAGGTAGTTAAAGGTTTAATTAAAAATCAAACCTAAAACCAAAATATGCTGCATCATTATATGTGATGTCGTATGTGTTTCCATCAACATTAAATGTCATCTCCAAATGTCTATAACCAACAACCATTGCAGCTCTCTCTATAAGCTCAACACTTCCCTCAAGACGATACTCTAAATAGTTATCTGCATTTGTAATAGCTAAAGACTCAGGAGCATAGTAAACACTCGCTCCTACAGTCATAGGGATACTAACAGGAACATTATAACCTATCTCTAAACCAAGAGGCAAGCTTATAAACACCTCATCTACTTTAGTATAGTTTGCTTTGACACCTATACCAAAAGTGATACCACTGTTTTGAACCTCTCTTTTCATTAAAAAATTAAGTTCTACATATCCACTTACATCAACTGGATCACCATTTTCATTTTCACTATAATCATCACTGCCGTTCAAATACTTCACACCAACAAAAGTAGTATCTGGTTCAACAGTTTCATTGAACTGCCCCAAATCAAACTTAGTAGAGATTTCCAAATCTTTCTCATTTATATTTATCTCAGCACTATGCATTGCAAATGCAGAAACCACACTCGCTAGAACTAAACTTAACTTCTTTAACATTATTTTCCTTGTATCTTTTGTATAGTTTTTGTTGTACTTTTGCCATCGACAAAATCAACGAGTTTCAACTCACCAGCAAATTCAGTTCCAACGACTGCTTTTCCTTCGTAGTCACCGCCCTTTACAAGAACATCTGGTTGTATCATTTTAATCAAATCATGGGGAGTATCTTCACTAAAAGGAACAACAAAATCAACAGCCTCTAATGCTGCTAAAATGTAGGCTCTATCCTCTGCAATATTTACAGGTCGTGTTGGTCCCTTTAAGCGTGAAACAGACTCATCAGAGTTGAGCCCAACTATAAGAATGTCTCCAAAGCTTTTCGCAATCTGTAAGTACTTCACATGACCTACATGTAAAATATCAAAACATCCATTAGTGAAAACAACTTTTTTTCCATTAGCACGGTAACGACTTACTATCGCATCTATATCTTCAAAGCTTTTTATATGTGCATCGGATCTACTTTTATGTAAAGATGCTTCATACTCCTCAATCTCGTCAAGTGTAACAGTTGCTGAACCAATTTTGCCAACAACAACACCAGCCGCTAAGTTTGCAAAAGCTGCTGTATCTTCTATGCTTTTGTTGGCACTCAGAGCAAAAGCGATTGATGCGATAACAGTATCACCAGCTCCAGTTACATCAAAAACCTCTTTAACAACGGTCGGAAATCTTTTTACTTCCTCGTCATAGGTAGCTATTCCATCTTCTGAGAGAGTGATAAGTGAGATACCTAAATCACATTCTGTTTTTAATTTTACTAAAGCTTTTTCTAAAGACTTATCATCTTTAATCTCTATATTTGTAGCAAGCATTACCTCTTTTTTATTTGGTGTTAAAAGGTAAGCACCTTTGTATTTTGAGAAGTCACTCCCTTTTGGATCCACTAATACTTTTACACCCTTAGTCTTTGAGAGTTGTATGATTGCCTGAGACATCTCAGTTGTTAAAACACCTTTGCCATAATCAGAAAGTATAACAATATCATACTCTTGGATATTACTAGAGAGAGAATCTATAATGTTTTTAACAGACCCACTCTCAATATCATCTTTACTCTCTTTATCATATCTAAGGATTTGCTGGCTAACAGCGATTACCCGACTCTTTTTAGATGTCTTTCTTCCTTCTTGAGTGATAATATTTTTCGTATCGACCCCTATTGCACTTAGCATATTTGTAAGTTCACTGCCATTCACATCATTACCTATAACACTACTTACACTTACACTAGCACCCAAAGCTACAAGGTTGTTTATAACATTTCCTGCGCCACCTAACACTGTAGTCTCTTTTGATATATCTACCACTTGAACAGGGGCTTCTGGAGAAATTCTCTCACAAGATCCCCATAAGTAGTGGTCAATCATCAAATCACCCACAACTAAGATACGAGGTTTGAAATTTTTAAGAACTTTCATCTATTTAACTTCCATCTCATATACTCTTTTTATCTCAGCTACATAAGCTTTTATCCCATCTTCCATCTCGTAAGCTGGCTTATAACCTAATGCACTAGTTGTTAAGCCAATATCTGCTTCTGTATGAAACTGATAACTTCCCACAAAAGGGTTAGGGATATACTCACACTCATATGTTGTACCAAGTTCACTTTGTAAAATATCTACAATATCTTGAAAACTTCTAGCCTTACCTGTTCCAACATTATAAATACCGCTCTCTTTTGGATGCATTGCTTTTATATTTGCTTGAACAACATCTTCTATATATATAAAATCACGAAGAATCTTATCGCTATTTTCAAAAAGCTTAGGATTTTTACCAGCTAAAAGCTGATGAGCAAACTGCAGTATCATAGAAGCTGTTGTATTTTTAAAGTACTCATTTGCACCATAAACATTAAAGTATCTTAATCCAACTATAGATATGTCACTCTTTTTCATATACTCACGACTAAGATAATCCATGCTAAGTTTTGAGAACCCATATACATTGTTTGGTGCTTCACGACCCACTTTTTGAGGAGATTCGGCATTACCATAGGTAGCAGCTGATGATGCATATATCATATTTGCACCATGAGCGATTGCTAAGGCAAGAAGGTCTTTGTATGCATTTACATTTGTTTTTATCATCAAGTCTTGCTCAAGAACTGTAGTATCAGAGATAGCCGCTTCATGAAAAATATAATCAAATTTATAATTAAGCTCTAAATTAAGTAGGAGATCTTTATCGTTAATATCGCCGCTAATTATTTCACCATTAAATCCTAAAAGATTTTTAAAGTGTCCAAAACTTTTTAGATTACCATTTGAGAATGTTTCACCACTTCTAAAACTATCAACTATAACAACCTTAGCATCTGGATGATTATTTTGAAAGTAAAAAGCCAAGTTGGAACCAATAAATCCAGCTCCACCTGTTATTAGAATTGTTTTATTTTTTAAATCGTCTTCTATATATCTCATATTTTTACAACCTACTCACTTATGGGCACCTCTTGTAGAGGTGCCCTAATTATTTTATTATCATTATAATAATACCTTAAGTACGATTAACTTACATTTATAGTGAGAACTTTTAAGGGCACCTCTACAAGAGCTACTAAATATGCACAAAACGTAACTATTTAATTGATAAGTCAACCAGCCCTAATCTATTAACCTACATTTAAGATTCTTGACACTATAATAAATTCAAATTAAACCCAAGGAATAAAAATGAAAAAAATCGTAATCGCTTCTATAGCTGCACTAACTGTAACTTCTTCACTAATGGCTGGCGTAAATGCTGCTGCATGTACTGGTTGTCACGGTGCTGATTGGTCAAAAAAAGCAATGAACAAATCTCATGTAGTATCTGAAATGACTCACGCTGACATCGAAGCTGCACTTTTAGCTTACAAAGCTGGTACAAGAAACACTGCTGGTATGGGTTCTTTAATGAAAGGTCAAGTAGCTAAGTATTCTGAAGCTGATTTAAAAGCTTTCGCACAAACTATCGGTAAGTAATTCCCGATATGGATTGCCCTTGTGGCAATTCACCCTCTTTTATCTAAACTTCCACTCTAACATTTATTTTATTCAGGTCTATACTCTTTCTTTAACTGTTCTTTTTTTATCTCTTTTTTTGCAGCATCATTCAATTCATCGACACCATCAAATTTTGCAGCATTTAAAAACTTCTCTTCATCATCGAACTGCCCTGTCTTTATTGCCCACAAAAATGCAAAG
>JALSLJ010000068.1 GCA_026988315.1 Sulfurimonas sp.
CCGTAGCAAAGAAATGAGAGAAGAATAGAGACTTTTTAGTTAAGGCATCAATATGCGGTGTCAAATTTTTATTGTCCCCATAAATACCCATATACGAAGCACTTAGACTCTCTATCATCACCAACATAACATTATAGTTTTTAGCTTCTCCCTCATTGGTGATACTACGAAGTGTGTTATTCAGCTCATGTGAAACAAAAGTACTGTTTTTCCTTTTCACTAATGCTCTATACCTTTTTAATACTTCAGAATTTTTTTCTGTTTTATAAAATTCATAATAATCCAATTCATTATTTCTAAAAGCAGAGAAAAGTGAATAAAGTCCATTTTTAGAAAGCTCTTGGTTGTATCTATTAGGAGATGAACTGTTCGCAATCGTCTGTTTTTCTAAGAAGACAAATGCAAACAAAGGAATGAGTAAAAGCACTACCGTAGCTATAAATCTCTCTTTATAGGTACTGTCATCTTCAAACACATCTTCAAATGCATTTGTTTTTTTGTACATAAACATAAAAAGTATGGTGGTTATGATAAAGATGCTACCCAGTAAAAGGGGCATAGGGTAAGATTCGCGTATGTTTTGAATCACTTCATGGGTATATACCAAATAATCTACAGCTATAAAGTTAAATCTTTTACCAAACTCTTCCCAAAAGAACCACTCACTCACACCATTAAACACAACCCCATATAAGACTGTAAAAAACACCAAGAGAGCAATGATTTTATGTATTTTTGCATTAAAAATCTTTTGAGGTACCAAGAAAAGATAGAGTACAAAAGGGATGATATAGTAAAAATATGCCACTATGTCATAAAAGAGACCGACCAAAAATAATTTTATCAAACCCAAGAGAGATGTATCCACTAAATCAAAAGAGTAAACGAAGAGTGTACTCCTTGTAAGAAAACTAAAACTTGCAAAAACAATAAAAAAATAACCTAATAATTTATATCTATTCACACTTGACCCCATTTATATAATAATGCAAATTATAGGGTCTATTTATTAATCTATAATGAATGAAGCACTTATAAAAATTAAAAGATAATTATTATCCTTGTAATTTATTTTAATTTACAGTATACTTATGAAAATTTTACAGGAGATTACCATGAAAACAATTATTCATACACACACTATTTTCACAAAAGACACTTCTCTCCTGCTAAAGATTACTCTCTAATAGTCTAACTATCCACTTTTCCACATAACAACAATTCTTTTCTAATACACCTAACCAAGATTTAGGTAAAATTAGACAATCATTATGCATATATACTTGGAGGTGATGACTTCAGTCTCACTAAAATTGAGGTGGGACTAAAGTCTCCACTACCAAACAAGTTTATATTTTTCAGAAACAAGGTTAAAACAATGAGTATTGAAACAATAAAAATATTTGACACAACATTAAGAGACGGTGAGCAAAGCCCTGGGGCGTCCATGAACACCGAAGAGAAAATCCAAATTGCTGCACAGTTAGAGCGTTTGGGTGTAGACATCATCGAAGCAGGATTTGCAGCAGCAAGCCCAGGGGATTTTGATGCCATAGACAAAATAGCACAACGTGTAAGCAACTCTACTGTATGTTCTTTGGCACGTGCCATAGACTCCGATGTCAAAGCCGCAGGGGAAGCCATAGCCAAAGCCAAAATGAAACGTATCCATACCTTCATCGCTACCTCTAAGATACACATGGAATACAAATTAAAGATGAACCCTGACGAAGTCATCAAACGTGCAGTACGGGCAGTAGAGTATGCACGTACTTTTGTCGATGATGTAGAGTTCAGCTGTGAAGATGCAGGACGTTC
>JALSLJ010000069.1 GCA_026988315.1 Sulfurimonas sp.
AAAGGGTTTGATAAAACAGGAAAAAAATTAAAAGGTACAGTAACCGCACGTACCGTAGAAGAAGCGGAACAAAAACTTCATGCACAAGGTATTTATCATGAAGGTCTCACTTCAACAAAAGAATTCTCTTTTGAATCTTTTTCAAAACGTCAAATGCCAGGTGAGTTATTGGCAACTTTTTCAAAAGAGCTCTCCTCCTATCTTAATTCAGGCATGACTATTCTTACAGCTATTAAACTTCTTGAAAATCAACATGAGGGTGAAAAAAAATATGTTTCTTTTCTAAATTCCCTAAAAACAATGATTGACGAAGGAAAATCTTTATTTAATGCACTTAATGAACAAAAAGTTTACACTTTACCAGATTTTTATTTACAAAGTCTCAATGTCGCAGGGCAAAGTGGGAAGATGGTTGAAGTACTTACAAATATGGGAAACTTTTTTTCTGCGCAAAATAAAGTACGAAAACAAGTTAAAGGTGCTATGACTTATCCTGCTATTATTTTTACAGTTGCAATAGGTATGACTTCTTTTCTTATCGCCTATGTTGTACCACAAATTACTGAAATATTTGAAGATACTGGTCAAGCATTACCACCAATTACGCAATTTGTTTTATCTATTAGTGACTTTTTAACAACACATTATATTGCACTTATTATAGGATTTATACTTCTTATTTTTTCTTTTAAAATAGCTTATTCTAAACTAACGAGTTTTCATAAATTTGTAGACGGATGGTTACTAAAAGTACCTGTATTAGGTACACTTATACAAAACCATGAACTTGGTAGATTTTCATATATTTTATCATTGATGCTATCTTCAGGTGTTGCGTATGCACAAGCTGTTCATTTATCTAAAGCAACTTTCGGTAATTATGGTCTTAAAGCATTGTTTGAAAAAGCTGATATCAAAGTACAAGAAGGTAACAAACTTTCCAATTCTCTACAACTCTCAAAAGGAGTGAAACTTAAACGAAATTTTATGCAATCACTTGCTTTAGGAGAAGAATCTAGTGAAGTTGCCAGTATCCTAGACAATATCGCAATTTTATATGCCGAAGAAAATGAAGACAAACTAAAACTTTTACTGGGTCTTCTTGAACCCTTTATGATGCTCTTTATTGGTGTAGTAGTGGGGGTTATTGTATCTGCTATGCTACTTCCTATCTTTACGATGACACAAGGTCTACAATAAATGGCAAAACAGCGCTTTAGAGATGTTAAACAAGGCAAAACACTGCAAGGCACCAAGAAGAAAGAAACACACTCCCAACATTCACCTTATGCCTCTGTCGGGCTAAAAGTAAAAGCCTTTTTAACTGATGCTTTTATGCTTGTTATGCCTATTATGTATATCGTCTTTTATCTTGTGATGGATGGTCGTGAAGGTTTTGCGGCACACAAACTTCTTGGATGGACATATATTTTGATTCCCCTTGTTATCGTCCAAACCCTTTTTATGTACTATACAGGACAGACTCCTGGCTATCGTGCCTATAACATTACGCTCATAGATGAGCACACACAAAAGAAACCGTCTCTTTTTGTCATTGTATTTCGTAATCTCTCTGCTATCCTTTCACTCTTTACCATCCTTGGCTGGGCACTGATGTTTTTTAGAAAAGACAACAAAACCTTACATGACCTGCTCTCTGCAACCGCAGTAGTAAAAACCGATGACAAAAGAAACTAACCCCCTTACTACACTGATGTCTCCTTTTTTGGGAGCATACTACTTTTTTTACTTTGCCTTGGTCGGTGTCTATGTTATCTTTATGCCTA
>JALSLJ010000070.1 GCA_026988315.1 Sulfurimonas sp.
CCTTTTAAATTAGGTCTCTGTGTTTGTGGACGGGAATTATAGGAGATTCTCATTATATTGTCAAGGCTTTTGCAAAAGAATTTAAAATTTCTTTTCTTTATGTTTAGTTTTTATCATTTATTTTTTTAAACAATTATTCCCTGTATTATGTAAGCGTTTTCTTGTTGCTTTTGATTTACTCTTTCTATATAAAATACATTTACAAAATAATATGATGCTTTTTTAATTATAGAGCATACATAAACTATAAGGAAAAGAAATGGGACTTTATGACCGTGACTATGCAAGAGGTAATTCTTTTGCTTATGAGAGTACAACTAAGAGCGATACACAGATAATCTCTTTTGTAAAAGAGACTTATAAACTTTTTGCAGCATCTATGATGGCTGGAGCTGTTGGGGCTTATGTTGGCGTGCCTATGGCAGGAACTATAGCGGCTTATTTTTGGCCTCTATTTGCTTTAGAGATTGGTCTATTAATTGGGCTACACTTTGTTAAACATAAACAAGGTATAAACCTAGCAGTGATGTTTGGTTTTGTATTTATGACAGGTTTAATGCTTGCTCCTTTACTTTCACGCACACTTGGTATGAGTGGTGGTGCTGCCATTATTGGTAATGCCTTTGCTATGACATCTGTAGTGTTTGGTGCTATGAGTTTTTATGCTATTAAAACTACAAAAGACTTTACAAGCTACGGGAAGCCTTTAATGATTGCCTTATTTGTAATCATAGGCTTCTCTATTCTTAACATATTCTTAGGTAACCCTATGTTTAGTGTTATGATATCTGGTGCTGTTGTGCTTCTGTTTAGTGTATTAGTAATCTATGATACTCAAAACATCATGAGAGGTGCTTATGAAACTCCTATTGATGGAGCAATTGCACTGTACCTTGATTTTTTAAATATCTTTACTGCTTTACTTCACCTTTTTGGAATCTTCAATAACAATGACGACTAAAGAGCTATCGCCCGAACTTTTTCGGGTGATTGATGCAAACCTAAACCGTCTTAAAGAGGGTGTAAGGGTTGTAGAAGATATAATGAGATACCGCGATAACAACAAAGACCTCTCTTTAAAACTCAAACAATTAAGACATAAAGCTCGTGTTAACGAAAGTGAAGAACTACTGAAATATCGAGATAGCATAAACGATGTACTTCGCCCAAGCACCAATAGTGAGCTAAATCGTGCCGACATCAAAAGCATAATTGCTGCAAATTTTAAACGCGCTCAAGAATCTTCGCGAGTTCTGGAAGAGCTATATAAGCTTCAAAATCAAACATACAGTGAAAATTTTAAATATATAAGATATGAATTATACAATCTTGAAAAAGAGATTATTCTTAACGAGAAGTGATAAAAACCACTTCAAATTCTAAATAATTTAATGGATATTCACGCATTAGTTGTTTTATTTGTTTATAACTAAGAACAGACCTAGAAGCACTAACTCCGCTCTGCTTTATGTACCTAAACATATCTCTAACTGATTCAAATTCTAGCTTATAGTTAACAACTTCAAACTCTGCGTTAAAATATTTTCTTTGTAGTTCATTTACCTCATCAATAGTTCTCAAAAGTGGTTTTAAGGATGCTGTATCATTTAATGTTTTAAAAGTGTTGGATGTAAAGATTGCTAAAGATATGGGAACATTAAACTTTTTTATATATTTAAATACAGTATTGAGATCTTCTGCCCACTGCAAAGCAGAAGCTGAAAATATATAATCATATCTGTAGGTTAAAAGGTTTTCAAATAAAGTAATATCATTAAAATTTCCATAAACACACTCTATCTTTTTAGACTTTGGATGGAGTTCTAACATTCCTGGTGCAAAATCTACTCCAGTAAAATGCTTATAATGCCACTCAATAGAACGGCACAATGCTCCACTACCACATCCCAAGTCTAAAATATTTTTAGGTTCATATTTTGTTTTTTCAAGTAATCTCTTGAGAACTTGATTTTGAATGACATTGTGAGAGCCATAATGGCTTGCATATTTAGAAAATTCAGAGCTAATTTTCATTTTTTGCTTACAATTAAAGAGATAATAAACACTCCCAATACAGAGAGAACAATAGTAGCACCAGAGGGTAGAGAGAAGTAAAAAGAGAGTGTCATTCCAAAGATAACACTAAAAATAGCAAACACCAATGATATAAGCACTGTAGGTAAAAAACCTACACGAAACTGTAGTGCTGCTATAGTCGGGATTACCATCAGCGCACCAATCAATAGACTACCAACCACTCTGATAGATAAGGCAATTATAATAGCTACAACAGTTACAAGTAAAAAATTTAAAAATCTTACTTGTATTCCGTTTGTTTGTGCAACCTCTTCATCATAGGCTACAAAATAAAGCTCTTTGGAGAAGCTCAATAATAAAACTAAAGATATTGTTCCAAAAAAAGCTATAGTATAAATATCTTCAACGCTTACCGATAAAATAGAGCCAAAAAGATAAGAGAAAAGTGAATTATTAAATGCTCCTCCTAATGAAACAATAACCACTGCAACTGCTAACGAACCAGAAAGCAAGATAGCCATAATAGCATCAGAGTAAAGAGAAAATGCACTTCTTAAATATTCAATAAGCCAAGCAGAACAAATAGCTACAATCACAGCCATCCAAAGGGGGTTAAAGCCAGCGACTAGCCCAACTGCTACTCCAACTAATGCTGAATGAGCTAAAGTTTCGCTTATCATTGAATAGCGTCTTAAAACTACAAATGTACCGCTTACAGAAGCTAGTATAGCAATTATCAACCCTGCTAAAAAAGCTCTTTGCATAAAATCGTACTCAAAAATTTCAAACATAACTAATGTCCATGCTTGTGGTTATGAACAAGATGTGCTTCAATACCGTAGAGTTTACTCATATCTTCACAGCTAAGTGCTTGTTTTGGATTATTGCAGATAGTAGCTTTTTGATTGATTGTAAATAACCTTCCTATATCGTCTGCTATAACACCTATGTCATGTGTAATAAAAACTATTGTAATTTTTTCTTCTTTATTTAGTTTTGATAAAAGTGCATAAAATCTTTTCTGTGAAACCATATCTACACCTGTATTTGGCTCATCTAAAATTAATATTTCCGGCTTAGATGCTAAAGCTCTCGCACACATAACCCTTTGTCTTTGCCCTCCAGAGAGTCTTCCAACCATCTTGTCTTGTAAGTCTAACACATCCATTTTGAGCATTGCGTCATATACAGCTTCTTTATCTTCTTTGCTTTCTCTTGAGAAAGGTTTTCTTTTAGAGGTTCTACCCATCTTCACTATATCTAAAACTGTTGCAGGAAAATTAGCATCCACATGAGATGCACGCTGTGGCACATAGCCTATTTTATTCCACTCTTTAAAATTCTTTAGCCTTTTACCGTAAATTTTCACCTCACCTTTAGAGGGTTTATCTAAACCAAGCAGCATCCGGACAAGAGTTGTTTTGCCACCACCGTTTGGTCCAATAATAGCAATATACTCTGAGTTAAAAATTTCTAAAGATATATTTGAGAGTATCTCTTGACCACTAGCAGTATAGCTGAGATTTTTGACATCAAATATAGGAACTTTAAATTTTATTGACACTCTAATGCCTTCGAAATTTTTTGTAAATTCATTTCCATTATCTTTTCAAAATCAAGATTTTGTTCTATATCTTTAGCTGTAACATTCCCTAATGGATGCAACACTTCTATATCTACATTTGCTTCTAAAGCTATACTTTTCATAGCTTTATCACTTACAAAGCTTTCAAAAAATATTGTTTTTATATTATGTTTTTTAACATGTTTTATCAATCTAAGCATATTTTTAGCACTAGGTTCAGCTTCTGGAGATAATCCGCTTAAAGCTTCTACATTGAAGCCATATCTATTTGATAAATAAGAAAATGCGTTATGATTTACGATAATTGTTTCCTTTTTGCACTTTAAAAGAGTCTTTTTATAAGTACGGTCAATGGATTCTAGCATCATCACATACTTTTCTCTGTTTTGCATATAAAGCTCCTTGTGTGTAGGAAATATATCTACAAGCTCTTGAGTTATAAGGTTTGTAGCAATTATCATATTTTGAACATCTAGCCAGTAGTGAGGGTCTATAGCACCGTGTGAACAATTATCTCCATGCTCATGATGAGAGCTTGAATCTAAACCTAAAAGTTTTACATGCTTGCTCATATCGATTACTTTTGATTTAAACTCAAAATTTTTCGTCCATGGTTCAAGTCCTGCACCACTGTAAACTACCAAAGCACTTTTTTGTATATCTGCCATCAGTCTCGGTGTTGGCTCGAAGCTATGGGCATCCACACCAGCTGGCAAAATCATAAATATATTGAGAGTATCTTCAGCGATATGTTTTGTTATATCATATAGTGAAAATGTGCTTAGTGCTATGAAAGGCTTATCTGAAACACTATTGATTATAGAGTTTTGTTTCTTAGCAAGAAAAAGCGCCAAAGAGAGGATAGCAACTAACAGAAATAAAATTTTTATAAAATTGCTCATTATTGCTCCAAATTCTTTTTGAAATTATACCCAATTTTGTATTCTTCTCTTTTTTAGATATAATTCGCCACTTTTTATATTTAGGGATTTATATATGACAACTAGTTTTTTACTTATTGTTCAAATAGTTTTAGTTATAGTTTTAACTATAGCAGTGCTATTACAAAAAAGCTCAAGCATTGGTCTTGGTGCGTATAGTGGCTCAAACGAGTCTGTATTTGGTGCAAAAGGACCAAATAGTTTCTTAGCGAAAGCTACTTTTTTTATAGGATTTTTATTTGTTGTAAACACTATAACTTTAGGTTATATGTACTCTCAAGCGAATAATGAATCAGTCGTTGACAATTTGGTTGAATCAACAAACATTATTGCTCCTGCAGCAACAACAGCACCTACAAGCGAAACAAACACTTCAAAATAGTTGCATTTTTGCAACTATTTCAACCCTTCATTTTAAAATATTTTATATCAGTTAAATTATTTCTTGCTACAATAACATAATTATTATTCAAACTCTAAGGAAAAAAAATGCTAAATGAGATTTATAGTGAATGTGAAAAAAAGATGAAATCAAGCATAGAACATATGCAAAGAGATTTTAAAACACTCAGAACAGGTAAAGTAACTACATCTGTGCTTGATAATATAAAAATTGATTACTACGGTACGCCCACCTCTCTTGACCAAGTCGGTTCAGTTATCGCTGTTGATGCGACAACAATTGTTATGAACCCTTGGGAAAAAAATCTTTTGGCTGATATTGAATCAGCAATATCAAAAGCAAATGTTGGAGCTACTCCAAACAATGATGGTGATCAGATTAAACTATTTTTTCCAGCTATGACTGTTGAGCAGAGACAAGAATCTGTAAAGCAGATGAAAGGGATGGGAGAAAACGCAAAAATTTCTCTTAGAAATGATAGAAAAAATGCAAATGATAAAATAAAAAAACTTGAAAAAGAGAAAGAGATTACAAGTGATGAATCTAAATCTGCACAAGATAACATCCAGAAAATTACAGACAAATTCTCTAGCAATATTGAACAAATTTTAAAAGATAAAGAAGTAGAAATACTAAAAGTATAAGGACACCACACTATGGATGTTAAAAAAATATATATGGATGCAGATGCTCTTTTAGAGGGGCATTTCAAACTAAGCTCTGGAAATCACTCTCAGTTTTACTTGCAATCTGCAAAAGTTTTAGAAGACCCAAAAACTGCAAAACTTTTAGCTGAGGCACTTGCTTCACAGATAAAAGAGAGTGGAGTTGAGATAGATACTGTTTGTGCTCCTGCTCTTGGTGGTCTTATTGCTGGCTTTGCACTAGCTCAAGCTCTGGATGTTCGTTTTATCTTCGCTGAAAGAGTTGACGGTATTATGAGTATTCGCCGTGGTTTTGAAGTGGCTCAAGATGAAAAAGTATTAATGTGTGAAGATATTATCACTACTGGTGGCTCAGCGATGGAAGCAGCAACAGTTGTAGAATCTCTAGGTGGAAAAATCGTTGGAGTGGCAGCCTTAGCAAATCGTGGTTTCTGTAAACGACAAAATAGTGATATAGCGACAAAACCTAATTGTAAACTTCCTCAAAATATACCATTTTTTGCACTAGCAGATTTTACATTTGAGATGTATGCTCCAGATGCTTGTCCCCTTTGTAGAGATGGAAACGAAGCTATAAAGCCTGGAAGTCGAGGGAACTAAAAATGTCTCATTTTAAAGTAGATATGGAGCACCTTCAAAAAGTTCACAGAACTATAAGAAAAGCTGGAAATATATTTCCAAATGAAACTGAACTTGTTAAAACCCTTGAAGAGGAGATAATAAAAGCTCAGGATGACAACTCTTTAAATACTTACTACTCAATGGCACAGTACTTAAAACAAAGACTTAAAGAACTTCGCTTACACTTAGAAAAACCGCAACAGGGGATAGAAGAGGCATATAAAGATTTAGCTTGGAGCATTGAGTATCTTCAATGGCTAGTTGCAGAACAAAAAGAGCAACAAGTTTAATCTAGCTGGCAAACACTCACTCTTTGAACAAGAACTTTTGCCACCTCCTCTTTTCCATCAACAACAGAGGTTATATCTAAACCTTCAAGTTTCTCTTTCTCTTCTAGTGAAACAACTTTCACAACTAAAGTAACATTTTGTGTATTTGTTAAAATTGCTTCACAAATAAGTCTCTTTTTATCTATATTGTCAAGCGTTACAACTACACTTGCAGCATCTTCTACATTAAGTGCATCCAAAATTGAGCGCTTTGACATATCACCAAGATAAGCTTCTTTTCCCTCTGCAATTGCTTCTTTAACATGCTTATAGCTATTATCTATTATAACATATTGAGCGCCGAGCCTATCCAAATCTTTTGCAACAAATTTACCAACAACACTATATCCACATACAATTACATGGTTTTTTCTATTTGCTAGGGGTGTCATCTCTTCATACACACTAGCCTCTTGTGAGAGAAAATCTACAATAGATTTTATCCTAGTGATAAAAAATGGGGTGATTATCATTGAAAAAATCACAATGAGAACCAAAAATTGCGCTAAGTCGCTGTCTAAGATTCCACCATTACTTGCAACTGCAAAAATAACAAAAGAAAATTCTCCAACTTGAGAAAGGGCAAAAGCAGTCTTTAGAGATGTTGTATGCTTTGATGTAAAACGAAGAATTACATAAATAATGACTGTTTTAAGGATAAAAACAAGCAAGAAAATAGCAACAATTAGCTCTATCTTATCTATAAAAAGAGCTAAGTCTATCTTCATCCCAACTACCACAAAAAATGTACCTAAAAGTATATCTTTAAATGGAGCAATATCTGCTTCTACCTTATGATGATATTTGGTCTCGGCTATAATCATCCCTGCTACAAAAGCACCAAGGGAATAGGTAAAACCCATATAGTAAGCAACCAAAGATGCTCCTAGAACTATAAACAACACAGAACCCATAAAAAGTTCCTCTAGTTCCGATGAAGCTGAAAAATGTAATAGCCATGTCATCACTCTTTTGCCTACTATAAACAATAACCCAAGAACAACCATAACGCTCATTAAGGTATCTGTTAAAATTGTAGCAACACTTTCACTCCCCTCAGATGCTAAAAAGCTTATAAGAATCAAGATAGGTATAACAGCAATATCTTGAAATATAAGTATCCCTGTAGCCTTTTGCCCATATGGTCGGTATATCTCTTTTGAACTTTTTAAATAACTCAAAACAACGGCTGTTGAAGAGAGCGAAAATGCCAAAGAGATTATCAATGAAGATTTGAAGTCTAAGCTAAAGAGGTGATGACTAATTGCATATACAATCATAGCTGTTATTGCTACTTGAAAAAGTCCATTGCCAAATATCTCTTTTCTCATACTCCCCATTTTTGCTAAAGATATCTCAAGCCCAATAGTAAACATCAAAAATACTATACCAAACTCACCAACAAGTTCCAAAGTATGGGAATTACTGATATGCCTTAAGTCAAAAGCATAAACTATAATAGTACCTGTCAATATGTACCCTATGATTTGTGAAACACCCAGGCGTTTTAAAAAAATATTTACAATTATTGATATTCCTAAGGCCACAATTATATAAAGTAGTGCATTTTCCATTATAAACCATTTTAATTTTAAATTTTATAAGGCATTATATACTATAATTCCGACATTATTATTTAAGAGAGATTTATATGGAGTTTTTACATGACTAAATACATTTTTGTAACTGGAGGAGTTTTAAGTTCTCTTGGTAAAGGGATTACGGCTGCTAGTGTTGGTACTTTGCTTAAACACTCTGGTAAAAAAGTGGGGATGCTAAAAATAGATCCATACATAAATGTCGATCCTGGAACTATGAGTCCGCTAGAGCATGGTGAAGTTTTTGTTACAAAAGATGGTGCTGAAACTGATCTTGACATCGGAAACTATGAAAGATTTCTTGATTCCTCTTACTTAAAATCTTCTAACTTTACAACTGGTCAAGTTTATTCTAGTGTAATAGAGCGCGAAAGAGCTGGTGGCTATCTTGGTCAAACCATTCAAGTCATTCCTCATATTGTTGGCGAGATTGTTAATCGTATCAAACTAGCTGGTGTGGGTCATGATATTCTAGTCGTTGAACTTGGAGGTACAGTTGGAGATATTGAAGGTCTTCCATTTATGGAAGCGATTCGTCAAATGAAACATGATGATGAAGTTGCTGGGACATTCTTTATTCATGTAACCCTTATCCCTTACATAAAAGCGGCAGGTGAATTAAAATCTAAACCAACACAACACTCTGTTCAAGAGCTACGCCGTATCGGTATAACTCCACAAATGATTATAGCAAGAAGTGAAAATGGACTGCCAAAAACTTTTAAGAAAAAACTTGCTATGAGTTGTGATGTACATCCAGACTGCGTGATCGAAGCTCTTGATGCTTCAACAATTTACGACATCCCAGTTACATTTTTAAGACAGCATATTTTAAAGCCGATTGCTAAAGAGTTGGAACTTGGCGAATTAGATCCAGATATGGAAAAATGGGATACTTTAGTGAAAAAAATTGTGCAACCTAAAAATAAAACTGTAGTTGCTTTTGTAGGAAAATATCTTGAACTTAAAGAGGCTTATAAATCTTTAACCGAATCTCTTATCCATTGTGGTGCTCACCTTGATACAAGAGTTGAAATCAACTGGATAGATTCAGAAGAGATAGAAGAAAAGGGAGCGGCGGTACTTTTAGATGATTGTGATTCTGTTTTAGTTGCTGGTGGTTTTGGTTCACGCGGTGTTGAGGGCAAAATCAAGGCTATACAGTATTCCAGAGAGAATAATGTTCCATATTTAGGTATCTGTCTTGGGATGCAACTTACTCTTGTTGAATACGCTAGAAATGTACTTGGTCTTGAAGGTGCTAACTCCATAGAGTTTGATGAGCAAACGCCACATCCTATGATTTACCTAATAGACAACTTCCTTGACCAAAGTGGCGATACACAACTTCGTACTCACAAATCTCCAATGGGCGGGACTTTAAGACTTGGGGAGTATCCTTGTGATACAAGAGAGGGGTCAATTATAAGAAAAGCTTATAATGGTGAAAAAACTATACATGAAAGACATAGGCACCGATATGAAGCCAACCCTGCATATAGAGAACAGCTAGAAAAGGCGGGAATGATTGTAACTGGTGAATCCCATGGGCTTATTGAGACCGTAGAAATTCAAGGGCATCAGTGGTTCTTAGGTGTACAATTTCATCCAGAGTTTACATCCAGATTACAAACCCCAAATCCAGCTATCTTGGCATTTGTTCAAGCATCACTTAGTGCAAATAACGCCTAATGTCCCACGGCTAGACAGATCTAGTCTTTTTCAACTTTTAAACAATCGATTTAGCGAGGGAGATAAAAAGCTCTCACAAATCCCAAATCCTGCCCTACTTCAAGATGCTACAAAAGCAGCTAAAAAAATAGCAAAAACAATACAAGAAAAGAAAAAAATAACTATCGTTGGGGACTATGATGTTGATGGGGTGAGCTCGACCGCTATTATGGTTGATTTTTTTAGACAAATTCCCTACCCTATTGAAGCTATAATTCCAAATAGATTTAAAGATGGATATGGCGTGAGTCCAACTGTCTTAGAGAGGATAAATACTAATCTCATTATAACTGTTGACAATGGTATCTCTGCCATTGAAGCTGCTCATATCTGTAAACAAAGAGGGATAGAGTTAATCATCACAGATCATCATACTCCATCTGAAGCGCTTCCAGATGCTTATGCTATAGTTGACCCAAAGCTTTCAAGTTGCAACTATCTATTTAAAGAAATATGCGGGGCACAAGTAGCATGGTTGCTTTTAGCACTCGTTAAAAAAGAGTTGTCCCTCAATATTGATATGAAACAATTTTTGGATATCTTAGCTATTGCAATAATTGCTGACATTATGCCCCTTATAGATATAAATAGAGCTCTCGTTAAGGAGGGATTAAATGTTTTGATGAGTTCCAATCGCCCTGCTTCAATAATCATAAGGGATTTTTTAAATAAATCTTCCATATCTAGTGAAGATATAGCTTTTCAAATTGCACCGAGAGTAAATTCTGCGGGAAGATTAGAAGACGCTTCCATCGCCTTAGAGTTTTTCGCAGCCGAGACAATTGAGAAAGCATATGCACAGTTTGAAAAACTCAATAAACTCAATGAAGAAAGAAAAGCAACTGAAGCAGAATGCACTAAAGAAGCGATTGAAAGTGTTAACGAAGTTCCTCATGTGATAATTGTTGCAAGAGAGGGTTGGCATGAGGGTGTTGTTGGCATTGTTGCAGCAAGACTTGTTGATCACTTTGGCAAACCTGCAATAGTTCTGAGCATAAAAGATGGAGTTGCAAAAGGGAGCGCTAGAAGTCTCGGTGATGTTAGTATTTATGAACTTATCAAAGATAATGAAAAATTTTTAAATAAGTTTGGTGGTCACAAGATGGCTGCGGGACTGAGTCTGGATGTTAAAAATTTAGATAGCTTTAGAGAGGCAGTAAACTTTAGTGCATCGAAACTGGATTCAAAAGACTTTATACCAAAAGATGAAGTAACTGGAATTATCACAAGTGATATGATTGATTTTGAGCTTCTTTCCTTGCTTGATAGTTTTGAGCCATTTGGCGAAGCAAATCCTCGTCCGAGATTTCTTATCAAGAATGGATACATAGTAAATATCAAAATATTTGGAAGTGATAAATCACACTCTAAAATAACTTTAAAAATCAACCCAAATGACTCAAAAACTGTAGAACTAATTTTATTTAGAAAAGTTTTAACCATGCCAGTAGATAGGTTGATAACCTGTAGTTATACGATTAATAAAAATGAATTTAATTCACAAATTAACATCCAACTACTTATAAACAAAATTTATAATTGGGAATTTTAGTAACACTTGAGATTTATTTATATCACATTATTATCAAATACTTGTTGTTTCTGCTATGATAGTAACAGATATTAAAAAAAAGGGAATTAATATGAAAAAAATAATTGCACTCTCAAGTATAGCTTTTTTAAGTACAGTTACATTTGCATCGACAGATATGCAAACACAGATAGACGAACTAACAGCAAAAATAACTAAAATGGAAAAAACACAAAAGAAACTCAAGAAAAAAGTTTCTAATGTAAATAGGTTAGCAGCTAAGGATAATATTAAATGGGATGTTGATTTTAG
>JALSLJ010000071.1 GCA_026988315.1 Sulfurimonas sp.
ATACAGAAATGGAACATACCCATATGAAAAAACTTATTTTACTTGGATGCATCACTCTCTTCAGTTTTACACAGGCAAAAATGGTAGATGGTATCGCCATTATCGTTGAAGGCGAGCCTATTACAACTGCTGAAGTACGTGCTATACAGACGCAATTTTCTGTACGTAAACAAAAAGCTTGTGATTTGCTCATTCAAGACAGGCTACAAAAATCTGCCATGAAAAATATCACTATAGACGAAAAATCCGTAGACAGCAAAATAGCTGCTATTGCCTCCCAAAATAACATTACTGTACCTCAAATGCAAAAAATACTCAAAGCGCAAGGAACCTCTTGGAGTAAATACCGTTTAAGCATTAGAAATGCTATGAAAAAAGAAAAATTCTTTCAAGAGTTTGTTGCAAAAAATATCCCTACACCTACAGAAGATGAGTTAAAACTTTACTATAATAACCATAAAGACGAATTCTTCGTTCCTAAAAGCGTACGTCTTATAGAGTACTCAGCTCCCACCAAGAGTCTTATGAAATATTTTTTACAGACAAAAAAGAAAAAAGGGATAAAAAGCCATTCTGTCACAAAAAAAACACAAAATTTAAACCCTACCTTGCTTGCCACAATATTACAAACACAAAATGGTTCATATACCCGTCCATTTAATGCAGGTGCCCGATATATATCGTACAAAGTACTCTCTAAAAATGGTAAAGTTGCTATGCCTTTCGAGGCAGCAAAAGGTTCCGTTATGGGAAGATGGAAACAAGCTCAACAGACCAAAGCCATCAAAGATTATTTTGAAAAACTAAAAACAAATGCCGACGTACAATACATCAGAAGATAAGGAAGAACATGGGATTAAAATCCGATAAATGGATACGTGAAAAATCACTGGGTGAGGCGATGATAACACCTTTTTGCGAAGGACTTGTAGGCGAAGGTGTAGTAAGCTATGGCTTAAGCTCTTATGGCTACGACATTCGTGTCACAGATGAATTTAAAATCTTTACCAACATCAATGCAGAAGTGGTTGACCCTAAAGATTTTAACGAGAACAATGTAGTTGATTTTAAAGGCGATATTTGTATCGTGCCACCCAACTCTTTTGCACTTGCACGTACAGTTGAGTACTTCAAAATGCCTAAAGACACCTTGGCTATTTGTCTAGGTAAAAGCACCTATGCACGCTGTGGTATCATCGTAAATGTTACACCTTTTGAGCCAGGTTTTGAAGGGCACATCACTATTGAGATATCCAATACCACACCACTTCCTGCCAAAATCTATGCCAACGAAGGCATCGCACAAGTCCTCTTCTTGCAAGGAGATGAAGCGTGCGAAACGACCTATGCAGACAGAAGTGGAAAGTACCAAAGCCAAACAGGCATTACGCTACCTCGCATTTTAAAGAAGAGTTAGTATAATAAAACACAAATTAACATTAGGAGAAAAGAATGGCATTTTTTGATTTTTTAGGGAACGCAGGTAAAAAACTGCTAGGAAAAGGTGATGACAGTGAAGCCATCAAAAACGAGATAGAATCTAGTTTTTCAGAACTACCCGTCCAAGGGCTTGTTGTAGAAGTA
>JALSLJ010000072.1 GCA_026988315.1 Sulfurimonas sp.
AAAAATGGGGTTCATTTATAGATGAAAAAAATGCTCATGACCATACTAAACTTACTCTTAAAAATCTTGAAAAAGTTAATACCTATGATTTTGAGATAAATGATGAACCTTTTCAATTTTTAGAGACTATTTCCATCTCTATGAAAGAGTATAAAAAAGAGGATAAAATTCATAGTGTTGGATTTCAGATAGATAATCCATTGTTTATCAATGGAAGATTTGCTCTTAACAATATGTTACTTAGCAAATGCTCTGAAAGCTTTTGGGATAATCTGGAAGATATTCCTTATAAAAATAAAATAGAGTCTTTGGATGCATTTAAGACAATAATAAAAGATGTTAACGATAGTGAAGCCTTAGAAGGTATGTATTTTTCTTACAATAACGCTAATGATTGGTATCTTCACGAGGGTGATTTAGAACTTGATAACTTCGATGAAAAAGTAAACCTCGTTGTGACGGGGAATTTAACTGTCAAAGAACCATTGGTAGAGATAGAAACAGAGTTGATAGTACTTGGTAAAACCACAGCAAATGCTATTCATTTGTATGATAGTAATATTTTTTTATTGGGTGGTGTTGAGTTTAACTTAGCATTAATTTCTTATGTAGTAGGACCATATAAAATAATAAATAACCCAAATGGTCCTTTTTTATATAACAGCTCTGACTCAACCACAGTAAATAATCCAGAAAAAGTGAAATGTTATGTTGACCATGTCCATACTCAGTCTCACGGTGATGTGTTGCAAATGTTAAAAGAGAAATACATAGATAGAGATGAGTCTTATGAAGATGAAGAGATTGATTATGATATACATGTTGGACTAATAATAGAAGACATTAAACTGGGTGAAAATATATTTAATGATAGTGTAGATACAGCTCATTTTATTGAAGTGAAAAAACCTGATTTGAATAACAGAGAGCATATTATCACACTCCTAAAAAAAGATGGACTATACTTTAAAGAATTAGATGAAAAATACAGAGCAGACAAAGAGCTAATAGCGATTGCAATAGAGAATCGTGCAGAAGCCTTTAAATACATAGCTGATGCACTTAAAAATGATAGAGATTATCTCTTTTCTATGATAAAGAAGAAGGGTCGTTTACTTAAGTATGTCAGTAAAGCATACAAAAAAGATAAAGAAATAGTCTTGGTAGCCATAGATAATGTCGCTTATGCCCTAAACTATGCACACACAAGTTTACGTAAAGACAAAGAAGTGGCTATGTTTGCCATAAAAAAAGACCCATCAGCCTTGGAGTACGTAGATGAAAGTCTACAAGCAGATGAAGAACTACTTTTGTACGTCATAGAGCATGATGTGCGTTCTTTTAAGTATGCCCCAGAGTCTGTGATAGACAATGAAAATGTTATCTTGGCACTTGTCAAAAAAGAACCACAGTATTTAGACACTGAACCTTTACATCGTTACAAAAATGATAAAATGTTTGTACTCAAGGTGTTAGAAGAGGCACCAGAGGCTTTTAATCACTTGAGTAAAAAAATGCAAACAGATAGCGATATTTTAAAATTTTATAAAGGAAATAAA
>JALSLJ010000073.1 GCA_026988315.1 Sulfurimonas sp.
TTTTTTGTGTAGCAAAAAATAATGCACCCAAAAAGAGGGCTCAACAACATTTTATGCTCGTCTTTGAACCATTATACTACTGTATAAGAAAAAGAAATCTTAAAGTAAATGAATTTGTTATAATATATGAAAGATAAAACTTAGAATATTTGATGTAGTTTAGAGTATCGCTATTTATTCAAAAAGTTAGATATTTTTTCTGCCACACCGTATTCTCTTGATTCTGCTAGTATCACTTGAGCCATTTTTTTACTGTCAGTGTTAAATACTAAGGGACCTATGAAGTTAACAACAGACTCCTCTATGGGTGTTTGGATGAGAACTATGTTTAAGATAAGTATATTTGAAGTATCAGTTATTTCTAGTAAATCTTGAATCTTTTGAGGGATTTCAAAGTCGTAAGCTCTCAATATAAAAGGATCAATCATAGTAAAAGAGATATGTTCTTCCTCTACAGCTTGCATCTTTACAAAGATATCATCAATACGCTCTAACTCTACATTATGGATATTTTCAAAGCCTAAAAGAGGTGTACTTACTTCAAATTTCATAAAAAACCTTCTCTAAATATTCGTTTATTATAGCAGTTAAAGCATAAATTGTACCTACTTTAAAGAGATATATACTTCTTTTAGCTAAAATTACAATCTATTTACAAATGGGAATAAATTTAATGGATTTAAAAATTACTACAATCATAATCATCTCTATGACAGCTCTTTTTTTTAGTGGATGTACCAAAGAGGTTGAAGAGTACAATAAACCTGCTCTTTATTGGTACTCAAAAGTGATAGAGTCTATCTCAAGTGCAAACTTAGAAAAAGCAGATAGTTACTACAGTTCACTTCAGGGTGAACATATTGGTTCCCCATTGTTGCCAGAAGCTACAATGATTTTAGCCATAGCACATATGCAAGAGGAAGAGTATCTTTTAGGCGAGCACTTTTTAAATGAATATGTAAAAAGATATGCAACGCCTAATGAAAAAGAGTTTGTAGAGTTTTTAAAAATAAAAGCAAAATACTTAGCATTGCCTAACCCTAGGCGTGACCAAGCATTAATAAAAGAAGCTATAAAAGAGGGTGAAGCATTTAAGCTTAATTATCCTCACTCAATGTACTTTAGTGTAGTAGATAGTATGGTGACTCGTCTGTATATGGCAGAGGCATCTTTAAATGAGACTATTGCAGATTTGTACGAGAGACTAGATAAGCCAAAAAGTGCTGCATATTACAGAACTTTAAAACCACAACCGTGGATACAATGGGAAGAGGTAGATAGAGCAAATGCCGCTTGGTATCGAGCTTGGTTTGAGGGTGATGGTACTGAGAGTTGGTATGGATTTTTAGTTCCAGATACAAGAAGTGTCGTCTCAAGAAACTCTGTTGTAGATACGCAAGAGTAAATTTAAAAGAAGCATAATAGAATCATGTAAAGCTCAAAAAATAGCTCAAGATAATAAAATATATAATATAAGTAAGAAATAATTAAAAAAATAGGAAAATATATGAAACTTAGTAACTATGGTGAATTCCCTGCAGATATCCCTGTTATAGCCGAAGATGAACTCTTTTTATATCCATTTATGATAAGTCCACTTTTTTTAAGTGATGAGAGCAATATAAAAGCAGCAACAAAAGCGATGGAAGATGACTCTTTAGTTATTGTTTGTTCAACAAAGCCTTCTCATGAGGGTGAGAGAGAATTTGATTCATTATATCATGCTGGTGTAGTTGGCTCTATAATGAGAAAAGTTGCTTTGCCAGATGGTAGAGTGAAAGTTCTTTTTCAAGGTTTGGCTCGTGCAGAAGTTCTTAATGTAGTAGAAGAATCTCCTTTAGTTGGGAGTGTTGCAATTTTAGAGGCTACTAATATTGATTCACTCAAAATAGACGCTATCTTAGAAATTGTTCGTGAAAAGGTAAGAATACTCTCAGGTGTGAGTAACTATTTTCCGCCTGATTTGCTAAGAACTATAGAAGAAAATCATGATCATAACCGTATAATTGACTTAATCTGCAGTACAGTAAAGCTAAAAAAAGAGCAAGCATATAAACTTTTTGTTGAGGTAGATACAGAACAGAGATTTTTATATCTTATAGATTTTTTGATTGAAGAGATAGAAGCCAATAAATTACAAAAAGAGATACGCTCGAAAGTGCACACACATATAGAAAAAGTGAATAAAGAGTATTTTTTAAAAGAGCAATTAAAACAGATTCAAAAAGAGTTAGGTACTGATACGGCTAGAGAAGAGGAGATTGAAGAGTATCGTAAAAAGTGTGAAGCAAAAAAGGAAAAAATGGGTGAGGATGCTTACAAAGAGATAAGCAAGCAGATAGAGAGATTTTCGCGTATGCATCCAGACTCTTCAGATGCCTCTATGACTCAAACATATCTTGATTGGGTTTTAGAGATACCTTTTGGTGATGAATCGAAAAAATCTTTGAAAATTTCCGATGTTGAAACTCAGCTAGATGTTGACCATTTCTCACTAGAGAAACCTAAAAAGAGAATTGTAGAATACTTCGCTGTTAAAGAGCTTTTAGAACTTCGTGGAATAGGGCATGACAAATCAGCAGGAGCAATTTTATGTTTCTCTGGACCCCCTGGTGTTGGTAAAACATCTCTGGCAAACTCCATAGCTACAGCACTTAAGCGTCCATTAGTGAGAATTGCACTTGGTGGGCTTGAAGATGTAAATGAGTTACGCGGACATAGAAGAACTTATGTTGGGGCAATGCCAGGAAGAATTACTCAGGGTCTTATTGACGCTAAAAAGATGAATCCCGTAATAGTATTGGATGAGGTAGATAAGGTCTCTCGTTCGCAAAGAGGTGATCCAACAGCGGCTCTTTTAGAGATACTAGATCCAGAACAAAATAATGAATTTAGAGACTATTATCTAAACTTCAACATCGATTTAAGTAATGTGATTTTTATAGCAACAGCAAATGATGTTGGAAGAATCCCAGCACCTCTTCGTGATAGAATGGAGTTTATCTCTGTAAGCTCTTATACACCACAAGAGAAATTTGAGATTGCAAAACGATACCTTATTCCTCAAGAGTTAAAAAAGCATGGTCTGAAAAACTCTGAAGTGAGTATCTCAAAACCTGCACTTAAGGAGCTCATACATAGTTATACTCGTGAAGCTGGAGTGAGAAATTTACGCCGCAGGATAGCAGATATGAGTAGAAAAGCTGCAAAAAATATACTCCAACATCCAGAGACAAATAAAATATCAGTAACCTTAAAAAATTTAAAAGACTATTTTGATAAAAGTGTTTTTGAGATTGAAAAGACAGATAAAGTCCCTGTTATTGGTGTAGTGAATGGTCTTGCTTGGACAGCAGTTGGTGGGGATGTCTTAAAGATAGAGAGTATCCGCATTAGAGGTAAGGGTACTATGCAGTTAACTGGTAGTCTTGGGGATGTTATGAAAGAGAGTGCTAGAATTGCTATGAGTGTGGTGAAGACTCTTATAGATACAAAAAAACTTAAAATATCTGATGAAAATATACCTCTCACTTTCAAAGAGAAAGAAGATAAAGTAAAAGTAGATGCAAGTGAGGTTTATAAGAGATATGACCTACATCTGCATGTTCCAGATGGTGCAACACCAAAAGATGGACCAAGTGCAGGAATTGCAATGGTGAGTGTTATAGCTTCTATACTTAGCTCACAAAAAATTCGCTCAGAGATTGCTATGACAGGTGAAGTTTCTTTGAGTGGTGATGTGTTGCCGATAGGTGGATTAAGAGAAAAGTTGATTGCGGCACATAAAGCTGGTATGTCTAAAGTTTTAATTCCAGTAAAAAATTATGAAAGAGATTTAGAAGATATTCCAAAAGAGGTAAAAGATTCTTTAGAGATAATTGGGGTAAGAAGAGTAGAAGAGGTTTTAAAACAAGTTTTACTATAATGCTCTTGTAGATATAAGTGAAAGCTTCACTTATATTGTACTCATAGCATAACGCTATCTATTTTTTTAAACAATTCATCATTTCTAATAGGTTTCATTAAGAAAGCATTCGCACCTATGTCTAATGCTTCCCCTTTTTTTGTCTCATCAGTCGTTAGCATCACAACTGGAAGCTGTTTTAGATTTGCATCGGCACGAACAACTTTAAGCATCTCAATTCCACCCATCACAGGCATAATGATGTCTAAAAGGATTAAATCTATATCATCTCTATTTTTGAGTGCATCGATTGCATCTGAGCCATTTTTAGCTTCCACTACCTCTTTTACTCTTCCACTTTTCATAAGCATAGATTTTAGTAGTCTAAGATTGATCATGTCATCATCAACTGTTAAAACTGTTAAACCGTTTTTTGGCATTTGTTATCCTTAAATAAATTTTTCAAATATAAGTCGCAATAGATCTCTATTGACAACATTTTTTATAGCTTCATCAACATAGAGCATATCATCTGAATTTTCTTGTGTTGATATATCACTCATGAGAACCATTGAAGAGTCTAGCTCACTTGTCGAGTTTTTTATTTTTGCAGATAGAGTTGTTAAGCTCAACCCATCTATCTCTTTATCAAAGAGTATGAGTTTATATCTATATTTTGTTGTTAATTCATCTAGCTCTTCGATAGTGTTGGCTACATCGTATGTGTAATTTAAAGTATCAAGCAATTTAACATAAAGTTTTGACTCAAATGAGCTTTTTTTAGCTAAGAGTATATCTGCTTTGTACTGTGTATAGTCGCTTTGCTCCTCTATATCTTCGTCATTTTCTTCTATCAACTCTTCATGAGTTTCTACAGGTAACTCTTCATCTTCTATAATAAAGTCATATAAAAAGTTGTTTAAAAGATATATGATTTCTGATCTTACAAGTGGCTTAGTGGTATATTCATCCATACCAGCTTCTAAAAATCTTTCACGATCTCCCTTGAGTGCATTTGCTGTGAGTGCGATAATTGGAATGTGAGGTTGGTTTAAATCCTCTTCATAGTCTAAAATCTCTTTCGTTGCTTCAACCCCATCAAGTAGAGGCATTTGAATATCCATAAATATAAGATCAAAATCTGCATCTTTTCTTTTTTGAAATGCTTCAAGTCCATTGTTTGCAATTGTTACATCTAAACCTATATCTTCAAGTGTATGACGAATAAGTTTTTGATTTATTATATTATCTTCGGCAACTAAAACTCTTGCATTAAATTTTGATTTTGTAGCATCATATTGTTTCGTGCCTTTCTCTTCTAAGAGATTAGCGGTACTTATAGAATCTTGATAATTACTCAATACTTGCATAATTTTTGTTGTATTGAGCGGTTCATAAATATTTTTGAGTATATTTAAATCAAGTGAATCTATTTTTTTCATTAAATTCGATTTTGTTAATAGAACGAGAGATTGTGGAAGTTTGTTGAAATACTCCAATGAACTTTCAGTTGTATATTCATAATCAACAAAAAGAAGATCATATTTTTTTTCTCTTTGCAGAGAATCCAAGAGGTCTAAGTCGTTAAATAAAGTATAGTTTACACCATAAAAATCTAAATATTCACATAGATGCTTATCTTGTAGTTTTGTATGGTGAGTCGATTCTAAGATTAAAGCGCTAATATGTGAATATGCATTTTCCTTGCTTTCATTAAGGGCATCAGTTTCTTCAAAGTCAATGGTAAAGAAGAAAGTTGTGCCCTCTCCAGGATGAGATTCTAAATCAAGTTCTCCACCCATTAGCTCAATAAAGCTACTTGAAATTGTAAGACCCAGACCTGTACCACCATATTTACGAGTAATACTTGTATCGGCTTGTGAAAAGGCTTCAAAGATTCTTGCTTTTTGCTCACTTGTGACACCGATACCACTATCTTTAATCTCAAATCTAACTCTTGTGGTTCCCTCTTGAACTGATTCGAGTTTTCTAACACTTACATCAATAGAACCTGCGCTACTTGTAAATTTAACTGCATTTGAAAGAAGGTTAATCACAACCTCTTTAATCTTAGTTGGATCACCTTTGAGAGGTTGATCTAGTCTCGGATCTATAAAACAACCAAGATGAATGTTTTTCTCACTTGCACGCACAGCATAAACTTCAACAGCACTTTCAAACTCATCAATAGGGTTAAATATAATATCTTCAATCTCAAGTTTATTACTCTCAACTTTTGATAAATCAAGAATATTATTGATAATTTCAAGAAGATTCTCTGAACTTTTTTCAATGATATCAACAAACTCTTGCTGCTCCTCTTCAAGTCCAGTATCTTTTAGAAGTTCTGTAAATCCAACAATACCATTTAGTGGAGTACGAATTTCATGTGACATATTTGCCAGGAACATTGATTTTGCTTCACTCGCTTCAAGGGCTGATTCTTTATCTTTTATCGTTTGCTCAATGATGGTCTCAAGTAAGTTATATGCTTCGGTTGTCCCTTGTTGTGTATTTAAATCAATAGAGATTGATTCTGAACTAATACCTTTTGTATCTCGTGCAACTCTTTTGAGAATCTCTTCAAGATTTGTAATATTTGTTGTAAGCTCTTTAGATAAAAAATATCCAAAAATTGCTAAGATAATAGATGTAATCCATATAATTAAAGAGATAGTTAGGATCCCTAATGCATCCCGCTGTACTTCCATGACTCTATTTTCTATACTATCAAAAAGTACACTCTCAACATTTGATAGGATATTTGTTTTTTCTGAAAGCAGAGTGAACCACTCTGTGGCATCAATATCATATTTGCCTTTCGACACAGAGGTCATGATTTTAATTCTCTGTGATGCTATATCCTCATCAAGTTTCAGAGAGTCTTCGTTTTTTAATATATTTTCCAATCTTCTAATAAGTTTTTCATCTCCTAATACCTCATAGTTGATTGAACCAGTCTTAGCAATAAGAGAGATCCAATGAGCATACTCATCATCATTGAGTTTTTTGGAGCTAGCTAGAGTATAAGATATGTAGTCTCTCTCTTTTGCCATAAACTCTTTGGCTTTAATTGTAAATAGGTATGTTGATGAGAGTAAATTTATTTTCTGATCACTTTGGTTTTCTGTTAAAACTTCTAATTGATAAATTTCCCTTTGAATAAGAGAATCATACACCCTGTGATACACATCATCAAATGTTGCTTTGCCTGAATCTATTAAGAGTCTGGCTTTTCCTATCTCATTCATTAAAACTGAAATAGAATGTATATTTGTACATGTTTGACAGTTTGATTCACCATCAGAATGCCTATGTAGTGCATTGTTGTTATTTACATGTTTGAGGTATGTTTCTAGTTTTTCATCAACAATTTTTCTTTGCAGTAAGATAGAGTTCATTGTTTTTTTAGAAAGATCACCAAGGTACATAACTGTCATACCTCTCTCTCTTGAAACATTTTCAATGAGCTCATTAAGATACTTTTTTTGCACCAATCTATCTTTGAGTAGTTGCGCTGATTGATAATTACTAAAAGAGTTGTTAACATAATAACTTGCCAATGCGAACAAGATAATAATAGGTAAAAGGCTAATAACCTTTAGTTTGTTTTCTAATGCTAACTTCATACTAACCCTCTACTAATGAAATTTGTTTTACTTTTGTAGCAATGTCGTGAATCGCTTTTTGAGCAATGGTTGCATCTTGTGTATTAGATAACTTTTCTAACTCTTTCATGAAAATATCAATACGCATATTATCACTCATCCCTTTGAGTTTAAGAGCATGTTTTTTCCACATATGAAAATCTTCCTCTTCAATTGCTTTATTGATGGAATCTACACTCATTAAACTCTCTTGGATATAATCTTTTAAAAGTTCATTGTAGCTATCTACATCCAAACCAATTTCACCTGCAGCAAGATTTCTGTCAAACTCTATAGAGAGTTTTTCCTCTTCAATTTTTTCTTCAAACTCTTGCATTTGCTCTTTGAACTCTAAAGGTTCAATCTCTTTTTCTTCAGATATGTTAGAGATAATCGGTTCCTCTATAGCTGTCTCTTCATCGTCTTTAAAGCTTATAACAAACTCATCTTCTTCCACAATTTGAGTTTCTTTTACCTCTTTTACTGGTGAAACAGTAGTCTCTTCTTGAGAGTTTTCTTGTATTGGTTCTGTGGTTTTTTCTTCCCTAGGGGCATCCCCTGCAAGATGAGAAATGATTGTATAAAAATTTACCATATTTGCTTTTATTTCATGGATGTCATCTGAAGAGTTGATTATGGTTAAAGCATCAAGAGCATCTTCTACTCGTAAATTGGCTGCAACACCTTTGAGTTTATGAGATAAAATTTTCACATTACTTAAGTCATCTCTTGCTAGAGAATCATAAAGCTCACTTTGGAACTCTTTTGATTGGATAATAAAGTCTTGTAAAAACTCCTCTATTAAGTCAACAGGCAATCCTAGAGCTTTAGAAGCGACCATCGGGTCGTAAACATAATCCTCTTCATGAGTGGTGCTTGTTTGTAAATCTAAATAGTTCTCTTGAGGATTCTCTTCTATAAAATTATCCTGAATAACTTTTGGAGCAGATTCTTGTACGGTTTTTTTCTCTGCTACTTCATATTTATCAAATTGATCGACAACTACTGGTTCTGGTTCTGGTTCTGATTCTGATTCTGGTTCCAGCTCTTGGGTCGTGTACATATCATCAGAGTCGAATATGGTTTCAAATTCAGGAGTATTAAATATTGGGTTACTTGCTGTAGTTGAAACAGGAATGGGCTTGTCGTATATATCTTTAGAAATTTGCTCATTTTCTCTCGGTGTTAGCTCTACCAAATTAGATAAATTGACTAAAAATGCTTTTTGAGAGGGGTTATCAACTAAGTACGCTGTTTTGATATTGAGAGAACATTTATAGTTTTTGTTGTTTGCATGTATAATAACTTTTGAATCCTCATGATAATCACTGCAGGTTACAAAGTCAATCCAGTGAACATGAGTAAAATTATGTACATGTCCAGGTGTTTTTACAAACATATCAGCAAAGTCTGCTGATTCCGCTCTTAGTTCTTGGAGATTCGCGAACCCCAAAGCTTTTAAATCATCCTCATCTATACCTAAAAACTCTTTTTGAAAATTGTAAATTAGCATCAGTTATCCTTGGTTCTCTGCTTCAAGCATTTTTCTGTATAAAATTTCTGTTTCTTCAATGTTTTTTCTTGAAGCAGGTTTTCTCGCTGCAATATATCCAGATATTTTATCTTCATCATAAATAGGAAGTATCTCTGTATCAACCCAATAGTATCGACCATCTTTGCGTAGGTTTTTAACAAGACCATTCCAAACTTGTCCACCCTCTATAGTTTCCCACATCTTGGCAAATGCAGCTCGGGGCATATCTGGATGTCTGATAATATTATGAGGTGCACCAATCAGTTCATTTAAGGTATAAGCAGAAATTTCACAAAACATTCTATTTGCATAGGTTATAACACCATTTATATCTGTTTGACTAATAATTACTCTTCCTTCATAGAGATATTCTTCATCTATTGGGGGAACTTTATTCATAGAAAACCTTTATGTTTTGATAATACAATAAATATTTAAACAAAAATATATCATAATTGATTAAAAATGAAACTTAGTTATAAATATTTTTAATAGTTTTAGCGTCTTTTAGGCTTAAAACAGAATTTAATTCTACAATATCTAATCTTTTAATGGCTTCAAAAGTTCCAAAATGATTAAGTAATTTTTTAATTTTAGCTGGCGATATGCCGTTAAGTGATAAAAGTTTGCTCTCTTTGTCAAGCTTAAGTTTTGTTTTTTTATGAAATGTGATTGCACTTCTGTGTGCTTCGTCTCTCAAATTTTGCGTCCACTGGAGTCTTTTGTCAGTTGGTTTTAGTTTGAAACTTTCATCTTTTGTATGGATAATATCATTAGCTTTTCCTTTGGCTCTATGTGACTTCGCATCAATCTTTTCTTTTGAAATTGCTATTACATCTATAAAAACACCACAAGAATCTAATATCTCAGATGCTAGTTTTAAGAGTGTAGTTCCACCATCAATTATCCATAAGTCTGGTGGTGAATTTTTAGAAAAACTCTCAACTCTTCTTGTAAGGGTTTCTCTCATTTGAGCATATTCATCTTTAGCTTTGAGATGATAGGTTCGGTAGCTTTTTTTATCAAACTGTGAATTTTCATACACAATCATAGCCCCAACTGTAGCAACTCCTGCCATATGTGAATTATCAAACACTTCAACTCTGCGAGGGGTTCTTTGCAAAGATAGAAGTTCTTTAACCTCTTCAAATAATTTACTTAAATCCTCTTTTTTATCCCTTTTTAGTAGCTCTTGAGCATTTAAAATTGCTAAATCAATAAGCTGTTTTTTATTTCCGATTTTTGGTACTTTTATGTGAGCTTTTTTCTCAAAAACCATACTTAAATGATTTTCTATTATCTCTAAGCCATCAAAATTTGAAGCAACTAAAATAGGGGCGATGATAGGTGGTTTTTCATCTGCATAAAAATTTATTAAAACTCTTTGGTAGAGTTCACTCTCATCATAACCCTCATTAAGTTGTATAAAATCGTGTGATGAAGAGATTATTTTTCCATGACGCATAAATATTCTCACAACAACAGCTCTTTTTTCACTTTTAGTTATGGCAAAAATATCATAGTTCTCATCACTAGCAAGATCAATTTCACTCTTAATCTCAGAACGATTGATTCGCTCCATTCTGTCTCGAATCTCACCCGCCTCTTCAAAGCGGAGTTCCTCAGCATAAAACTCCATTTTTTGTGTTAGTTTAGATATGAGAAGTTTTTTATTTTGAATCAACTCCTGTGCTAAATCTAACTCTTTTGTATATGTTGTATCTGACACTTCTAGCTCACATGGGCCAAGACATTTATCTATCTGGTAGTAAAGGCAGAGTTTTTTTGATTGTAAACACCCTTTTTTTTGTACAAGTTTACAAATCTCATAAATGGAGTCTAAAATATCTCTTGCCCCAACTGAGTAAGGGCCAAAATATGTAATATCTGAGCTTTTTATAATTTTTCTGGTTATCTCAGGTCGAGGATACTTTTGTCCATTGTCTATATAAATGTAAGGGTATGTTTTATCATCTCGAAGCAAAATATTGTATTTCGGATGTAACTGTTTTATGAGAGAGTTTTCTAAAATAAGTGCATCGTGTTCAGAGTTTACCACTATGTAGTTCATAGAAATTGTCTCACTTATCATTTTTCTAATTCGTACAGAAAGATTTGAGTTAGGCTTTAGTTTTGGAGTGAAATTAAAATAGCTCTTTACACGATAGGATAATTTTTTCGCTTTTCCTATATAAAGAAGATGTCCATCTTTGTCAAAGTACTGATATATTCCAGCAGAGTTAGGGAGTTGTTTTATGGTTTGTTCAAGGGTCATCTTTTAACTTTTACTTTGGTATTTAAGTCCTGAGTTAATTATAGCTCTTTTCTCTCTCGATTTAACTTTTTTTTGCTTTAATTATCTCTCTTATACTCTTAACAAGGCTGTTTAGCTTCGAATTCTGGATGTTTACACTAAAATCACCTGAGGAGCGTTCTTTGTATCTTAACTCTTTTTTTTCTATTGTTTGAAGTTTTTTGTTTGGAGTATGGGTTACAAATGCTTTTATATCATCGATAACAGTTTCACTACATTCTTGCGGTCTTGCAAAATTTAAAGCACTTTTAATACTTTGTATATTATTATCAAACTCTTGTTTACCAGCAGGATGATTAAGTACAAAAAATAGAGTATCGTTTTTTATATATGCGAACTTTATCATCTTTTGTAACGCTGGCGTAAATATACTTTGTATTTTTTTAATACATTTATATTTAGATAGTTTAGAAAATTGAGGCTTGTTTTGAATACTTTTAATAATTTGACTAGCGTTTTTCATCTAGCAATTATAGCGATGTTTTTGTTAAGTTTGAGTGGTTGTGGCTATAAAAAAGCACCATACTATATAGATGAACCAGTGATGGGTGATGAAAATGTGGAATTTATTTTAAAAAAACCAACAAAAAAGAATGATGAAAATAATGCGTTATGATGTAATTATAATTGGTGCTGGAGTAGCTGGGCTTTATGCTGCAATGCACCTTCCAAAAGATAAAAAAGTGCTTATTATAAATAAGCGTGAAACCTTTAAGTGTAATAGCTTTTATGCTCAAGGTGGAGTTGCACTTGCTGTAGATAAAGAGGATGTTTCTGCGCACATAAAAGATACGCTTGATGCGGGTGATGGGCTTTGCAGTGAAGATGCGGTGGATGTTTTAAGTAAAAACTCCAGAGAGGTTATAGATGAGCTTATTGAGCGTGGCTTTCTTTTTGATAGTGATGATGATGGTAATCTACTTTATACAAAAGAAGCGGCACACTCAAGAGAGAGAATTTTGCATGCTGGCGGGGATGCAACTGGGCGATATATGCACTACTTTTTACTCTCGCAAAACCCACATCCAATGCTTACAGATGCAAGAGTGGTTGACCTGCTTATCAAAGATGGGGAGTGCTATGGGGTGACTGTTCTTGACCATAGAGCAAGTAGAAATATTTATGCAAAAGATGTCATCATAGCGAGTGGGGGTGTTGGCTCATTGTTTGAGTTTCATACAAATGCACCGTGCATAAGTGCAGATATGCAGGGTCTTTGTGTTTTAAAAGGGATAGAGTTGGAGCGAATGGAGATGATGCAGTTTCATCCAACTGTCTATGTTAACAGCGACTATGCCCAAAAACAGCTCCTTACAGAAGCTCTCAGAGGTGAGGGTGCTACTATAGAAGATGAGAGTGGAAGAAGATTTTTGTTTGATTATGATGATCGGGGAGAACTTGCATCTCGTGACATCGTGAGCAAGGCGATATATGATCATAGTAAAAAAACAGGGATGAAGGTGTACCTCTCATTTGCAAATTTTGAATATCAGTATTTCACAAAGCGATTTCCAAATATATTTGAAAATTTACAACTTTTAGGCTTTAATGTTCCATATGAAAGAGTTCCTATCTCTCCTGCTTTTCATTATGCAATCGGCGGGATTAAAAGTGATTTAGACGGAAGTGTGCCAAATGTAAAATCTCTTTATGCCATTGGCGAAGTAGCATCTACGAAAGTTCATGGTGCAAATAGACTTGCATCAAACTCTCTTTTAGAGGGTTTAGTTTTTGCAAAAAAAGCAGTTGAAAAGATTTTAAGGAGCCAAACATCCAAAGAGTTTGTAGAGTTTGAGGTGAGTGATGAGGTGATGAGTCTTAAAGATGATAAATTAAAAAAGAACCTTCTTCGTAAAATAATGTGGGATAATGTCTCGATAGTTCGTACAAAAGATGGGTTAAATGATGCTTTATCACAAATTAATGACATTCTTAAAGAAAAAATTGGTAAACTTTTGAAGTTTCGTTTACTAACGGCAAAAGAGATTGTTCTTGCAGCTCTAGCTCGTGAAGAATCGATTGGCGTACATTTTATAAAAAAAGGACAATAATGATAAAATTATTGATATTAATGTTAGGTTTTAGCTTAGCATTTGGAAGCTCTGGTGCTCAAGGTGGAGAAAATCTTCATGACTTAACATTTACATGGGTTGGAATACTCTCATTAATTGTATTTGTTATTGGCTACTATTTTATTGCAACTGAAGAAAAATATGAGATAAACAAGGCGAAACCAGCGTTGTTTACTGGTACTTTTATGTTTATGCTTATTGGGATTTATTATTCTATCAATGGACTTAATCCCGATCCTCTCCATGATGAACTAGAGATTTTGATACTTGAAATAGCGGAAATATTTTTCTTCTTGCTTGTTGCTATGACTTTTATAGAAACACTTATAGAGAGAGGTGTTTTTGATTTGATGAAATTCAAGCTTGTTTCAAAGGGGTACAGCTATAAAAAACTTTTTTGGCTAACAGGACTTTTGGCATTTTTTATATCCCCGATTGCGGATAACTTGACAACAGCACTTATACTCTCAACAGTCCTCTTTACTATTGATAAGAAAAATATCTCTTTTTTGGTTCCAGGAGCGATTAATATAGTAGTTTCGGCTAATGCTGGTGGTGCTTGGAGTCCTTTTGGTGATATCACAACGCTAATGGCATGGACAGCAGGCAAAGGAGAGTTTTTGGACTTTTTATTTTTGTTTCCAGCGTCTATTACAGGGTGGCTGGTAACAGCATTTTTGCTTTCGAGATATGTTCCTGATGGAGAGCCTGCATTTGATGCTACGAAAGAGAAAAAGCCAGTTGTTTTAGATGGTGGTATGTCAGTAGCTTATTTGGGCGTTGGAACAATAGCTATGGCTGTTCTTGGGCACCAGTTCTTTCACTTTCCAGCTATGTGGGGAATGATGTTTGGTCTTGCTATATTGAAGCTTTATTCTTATAGACTTAAAGCAACTGGTCGCCAAAGTTTTGATATTTTTGTAAATATGGAAAAAGTAGAGAATGATACGCTTCTTTTCTTCTTTGGTATCTTATCAGCAGTTGGTGCATTGCATTATCTAGGATTTTTAAATTATATACACGATCTTTACGCCTTAATTGGTCCAACAGCTGCAAATATTGGTGTTGGGTTTTTATCTGCAGTAATAGATAATGTACCTGTAATGAGTGCTATTTTAAAATCATCTCCAGAGATGGGTTTATCTCAATGGATGCTTGTGACACTTACAGCAGGTGTTGGCGGTTCTTTAATAGCCTTTGGTTCCGCTGCTGGTGTTGGTGTTATGGGAAGACTAAAAGGTATTTATACATTTGGTTCTCATATGAAACTTGCATGGACAATCCTTATTGGGTATATTGCTTCTGTTTGTGTTTGGTATCTTCAGTTTGAAGTTTTAGGTTTTTATATCTCACATTAATCTAACTTATTGTATCCTTTCAAAATAAGAAAGGGTGCAATCCCTCTTCAAGCCTAATTCAGGCACTAGAAAACACTTTTATTAAAGGCATTTATAATGACAAATGTTAGTATCATAGTTTTAGATTTCGGTTCTCAATATACCCAACTTATAGCTCGTCGTCTTCGTGAAGACAAAACCTATTGTGAAATTCTCCCATACCACACTTCTGTAGAAGAGATTCAAGCAAAAAATCCTCAAGGTATTATCCTTAGTGGTGGTCCATCTTCTGTTTACAACAAAGATGCTTATGAAGTTGATAAGGGTGTTTACGATATGGGTCTTCCAATTCTTGGAATCTGTTATGGTATGCAAAGAATTGCAGTAGATTTTGGGGGAAGTGTTATCCGTTCTGACCATCATGAATATGGAAAAGCTGAATTAAAAATTGAGACAAATTCTCCGCTATTGGCTGATTGTGATAATAATCGTATTGTTTGGATGAGTCATAGTGATAAGGTAGATGTTCTGCCAGAAGGCTTTGCCCCAATCGCTACATCTGCTAACTCTCCTTATGCAGCTATTGCAAATGAAGAGAAGCGTGTGTATGCGATGCAGTACCATCCAGAGGTGCAACATTCAGAAGAGGGCTACTTAATGCTTCGTAATTTTGCAAGAAATATTTGTGGTGTTACTGAGAAATGGAAAATGGAGCACTTCTTAAAAGAACAAATCAAAATGATCCGTGAAAAAGTTGGTGATGGCAAGGTTCTTTGTGGATTAAGTGGTGGAGTTGATAGCTCTGTTGTTGCGGCTATGCTTTATGAAGCGATTGGTGATCAGCTTATCCCTGTCTTTGTTGATAATGGACTCTTGCGTAAAGGTGAGCGTGAGCAGGTTGAGCAAGTTTTCAAAGTAAACTTAAAAACACCTTTGATTACTGTAGATGCTGTTGATAATTTCTTAGGAAAACTACAAGGGGTAAGTGACCCTGAGCAAAAGCGTAAAATCATCGGGCATACTTTTATAGAAGAGTTTGAAAAAGAGGCTAAAAAGCATGATGGCATCAAGTTTTTAGCTCAAGGTACTCTTTATCCTGATGTTATTGAGTCTATCTCTGTAAATGGCCCATCAGAAGTAATTAAGTCTCATCACAATGTTGGTGGTCTTCCTGATTGGATGGATTTTGAGCTTATTGAGCCTTTAAGAGAGTTATTTAAAGATGAAGTTCGTAAAATTGGTTTGGAACTTGGACTTCCAGAGGGTATGATTAACCGTCATCCATTCCCTGGACCAGGACTTGCAATTAGAATCATGGGTGATGTGAATGTCCCTGACTTAACAATTCTTCGTGAAGCGGATGTTATTTTACTTGATGAGTTAAAAGCGAGTGGATACTATGCTAAAACTTGGCAAGCATTTGCAGTACTTTTAAATGTAAAATCTGTCGGTGTTATGGGTGATAACCGCACTTACGACAATACTGTTTGTGTCAGAGTTGTTGAAGCAGTTGATGGGATGACAGCAACATTTGCTCACCTTCCACATGATTTGTTAGAGAGAATTTCAAGAAGAATTATCAATGAAGTTGATGGGATAAACAGAGTTGTTTACGATATATCTTCTAAACCTCCTGCTACAATAGAGTGGGAATAAAATTACATACAGCTCTTAACGATTGAGAGTTGTGTGTGATGTAAGGGAAACAATGTCTATTCCAATTTACCTTTTCTCAATCTCCTCACATCCAGATGCAATTAGCATCAACTCCCTGTCGGTTAATTTTTTAAAACCAGAGATTAACTTTTCAAACTACGACCACCTAATAATCACATCCAAACAAACAAGCGAAGCTTTAAAACAATATGATTCGAGTGAGTACTTAGAAAAAGAGGCACTTTGTATTTCAAAACAATCTGCTCTCTCCTATAAAGCACTTGGTGGTAAGGTTTTAGATATTGGCGGTGGCTATGGAGATAATTTAGAATCTAAAATTAGAGCGTTCCCTAAAGAGATAAAATGGCTGTACTTAAGAGCGAAGGTTGTGGCATCTGATTTTGTGAAAAAGTGTCAAGATGATGGTTATGATATACAAGAGGCTATTGTGTATTCTAGTGATTGTTCACAAGCTATCTTGGATGTAGAGCTTGAAGATGAATCTATCTTGATTTTTACATCCCCATCAAGTTTAAAATGTTTTTTAAGCACACATACCATAAACCCTAAGTCCAAAGTGATAGTGATTGGAACAACAACTGCTAAAGCTGTACCAGAGACAATAGAGTACCATATCTCAAAAGAGACAACTATTGATAGTTGTATGGAGTTAGCACAAAAATTATGAACAAAACAATAAAATTATTTTTGTCTGTAGCACTCTACAGCTTCTCTTTAGTATATGGAGCAGACTATATGCCTTACTCTGCTTTTACTGGTAAGACTGTGGTTCCAAACGATGAGGACTATTATAAATACAAAGAAGAGAATGTTGAGATTATCTATACAAAAGATAATATACCATTTGCTAGGCATACGGCAAGTATTGGCTCCCCTCTGCATAGAGATTATGAGAAATTTTTCAAATGGGAACTTGATGAAACACTCTATGTAGGTCTTATCTCTGGATGTAACCAAATAGCAAACGGTTTTTCAACTCAGTGGACAAATAATAGGCAGATAAACTATATGGGTGGCGCTCAAAAGATTGACTATTTCTCTTCTACATCTTGGCTTAACACTTTACTTTATCATGAAACAGCTCATAATTATCAGCATAATATTAAGGGCAATGTTATCTCAAGAGTTTTGCACTCAGTTTTTGGCAATGGGGAGTTTCTTTTTCCACTCCCTTACATTGTCGTGCCAAATATAATGGAAAACTCTTTTATGCTTGAGGGAAATGCTGTGTTGCATGAGTCATGGCATGGAAATGGAGGACGGCTTTATAGCGGTAGATTTAAGATTCAAACTATACTCCAAGCGATGGCTGGAAATATAACACCAAGCGAAGTGTATAACACTAAGCTTGCTTTTCCATATGGGGAGATAGTTTACATCCAAGGTGGCTTTTATAACCTTTATATGGCTGAGAAATATGGGATAGAAAACCTTAATAAATATTTTAAATACTTCTCAAAAAACATCTGGTGGCCACAATATACAAACGATAGTATGCGCTTAGCTGTAGGTGTTGATTTTGAAACATCTCTAAGAGAATTTGCAAAAGAGTATGCAAAGATGGGTGAAAATATCACTCTTGCTATAGGTGAAAAAATAGCATCTTCACAATTTTTTTACCCCTTAGGGGAAGATAATAATAGTATATTTTTTATCATAAATGAGAGCGGTGTTGCAAAACCAGAGTTAGTGGTATATGACAAAAATAGTTCGGATGTTACAAAAACTGCAGAGAGCTACTTAGGTGGTAAAGTTTTAAAAGTTGATGGTGAGTATTTTACACAAGTGAGTCACAACATTAGCCCGACAAAGATATACCAAGGAGTTTTTGACAAAGAAGCTTTTATAAAAAAAGGGAGTGAGTCCAAAATAGTTCAAGCCTACCTTAGTAGTGGTGAGGCTGTATATTTTGATGCTTTACGCTCATTTTCTCAGGCACAACTTTATGTTGGAGAGAAGTTTTATGCACAGGTGAATTCCTCCGTAATTGTAGATAAAGGTGATAATCTTTACTATTTTTCTCAAAAGGGGAAAACACGAACGCTTTATAAAAATAAAACGCCACTTTTTTCATATGAGGGATTTTATGGAATGCCTAGCGATGTTGACTCAAAGGGAAATATTTACTTTGTAGCAAATTCAGAGAATGGCTCAACATTGTATAGGTTTGATGGTGAGAAAGTTAGCCGTGCATACTCTGCTGATAATATCATAGAAGCAAGACTCATTAATGATGAAGAGGTATTACTTGCATGTATAAGTGAGAAAGATTACTATTATGTAAAAAATAAGCTTGAAAATATAGCTGGCATCCCATATGAGACAAAACTGTTTTTTGAAGATAAAGAGTATTATGGGGAGTATAAAGAGGCTAGAAATGCACAATACAATTATGCACATGTCGATTTATCAGATCCCTACTATTCCCTTTTTGATATGCACCATAGTGGCTCTGAACTTTTTTTAGGAATGAGTAGCGTAAATGGTGTGACTGGCTCATTAAACATAAAATTTGGTGACCCACTCTCTCAAAATGCACTCTCAATTTTTGCCAATAAAGATGAACTCAACACTACTATTGGAGGATTAAGTTATACAAATTCAGTATATCTTCTTGAGTATTCCTTATCTGGATATAGAGTGCTTGCTAGTGATGAAGAAAATTCAAGAAAATACGCAACAGTGATAAGTGCCAATTTGCCATTATATACAGCAGGCTATTACGCGGTTAATGTAGGTGTTAGTTATTATCAGGATTACAATGAGTATGTAAGAGATCCCTTAAGTATAAAGTTGAGCCTATCAAAGGCAGAACTTTACGGTTTTAGTATGTACTATAATAATATGGATTACTTAAGCATTTATGCTTCAAGTATTGATGAAAATATGATTTACGGTGCAAATTATACTTTTAAGCGTGATATAGCCAAAGAGTTTTATCTAGGATTGGATCTAAAGTATTCAAAATTTGATGGCGATATAAAAGATTGGTACAATGGTGTTAAGCTCACTAATCTCTCTTTTACATCCGATAATGACCCTACAACAATCTATATTCCAAGTTTAGATAACTCATATTACTTTATAACTGCGGGTTTTGCAGAAATTAATGTTGCAAAAGTTTTTAATATCTCAAGCTATTGGTTTACCTTTCCAATCTCCCTGCAAAGAGAGTCTGTGTATGCAAAATATAGATACTATGACCTTAAGTATTTTGACAATAAAAAATATAATTTTAACGAGATGACTCTGGGTTTAACGCTTGCTACGGTTATGTTGAATAATCTTGAGATACCATTGAGTATTGAGTATATTTACAACGATGCTGATTTTATAAAAGAGGAAAATAATTTTAAGTTTACCTTAGGGGCTAGTTTTTAAGTTTTTGTTGTCTTTTCTAAAATTAAATCAAGTATCATTTTTGTATAATACATTTATATAGTCTGAGTGGTTCGATACACGCAATAATGAGGGTTCTACATTTTCAACTTGCGAACTAGTAGGGCTTTTGTGTGTAGTGCTTTCGTTTGAGGTATGTTAACTCTGCCGAGGAAAATGCCACCGTTATAAAGTTCTCTCTTCGCCCAAATTAGGCTTTTTAGAACCAAGCCAAATGCGAGACGGCTACTCGGGCTATTGTAATTTTTAAGAGTTGAGTCAAAATATTGAGGTATTTTGACTCAACTTTTTTATCATTTGGAGATATATATATGAAAATTTTAATTTTAGGCAGTGGTGGTAGAGAATACTCTATCGGTCGTGCTATTGCAAACGAAGAGCAAGAGCATGAACTGTTTTATATGCCAGGAAATGGTGCTACTTCCTCTTTGGGTACTAACATCAATATTACAGATTATAATGCACTTGCAACTTGGGCGCAAGAGAAGGAGATAGATTTAACAATTGTTGGTCCCGAGGGTCCTTTAGTTGATGGTGTTGTTGATATTTTTAAAGCGAATGGTCTTACTATTTTTGGACCATCTCAAGCTGCTGCGCAACTTGAGGGCTCAAAAGTTTATATGAAAAACTTTCTTGCAAAGTATAACATTCCAACTGCTCGTTATATTGAGACAGCATCTATAGAGGAAGCTTTTAAATTTACAGATACATTAACTGCCCCTATAGTCGTTAAGGCAGATGGACTTTGTGGTGGGAAGGGTGTAATTATTGCACAAAACCATGATGAAGCCAAAGTTGCAATTAGCGAGATGCTAAGTGGAAAAAGTTTTGGAGACGCTGGGCTAAAAGTGATTGTGGAAGAGTTTCTTGATGGTTATGAGCTTTCTATGTTTGCTGTTTGTGATGGAGATGATTACATCTTGCTTCAAGCTGCGCAAGACCATAAAAGACTGCTAGATAATGATGAGGGACCAAATACAGGCGGCATGGGTGCTTATGCTCCAACCCCTTTGGTTGATGAACTTTTATACCAAAAAGTGAAAGATAGAGTGATTTGCCCTACATTAGAGGGGATGAAAAAAGAGGGTGCACCATTTGAAGGGGTACTTTTTATAGGTATTATGGTTGTTAATGGTGAACCAATTACTTTAGAGTTTAATGTCCGTTTTGGAGATCCTGAGTGTGAGATTCTTATGCCACTTATGACATCAAGTGTGTCAGATATGTTTTACAAAGCATCGACAAATAAACTCAGTGAAATCAAAGTTGAATTTTCATCTCAATATGCCGTTGGTGTTGTGATGGCGAGTGAGAATTATCCATATAAAAGTTCAACTCCAGCGGAGATTATCTTAGATGATGTTCACCATGAAATTATAGAAAAATATACTCATATATCTTATGCAGGTGTGAGTGAAGAAGAGGGTGTGCTGTATGCTGATGGTGGTAGAGTTTTAGTTTGTGTGGGCTTAGGTGACACCATCAAAGAAGCAAGAGACAGAGCCTACTTAAGATGTGGTCAAGTTCATTTTGCAGGCAAAAAATTTAGAACAGACATAGCATATCAGGCACTTTAGTCGTGAATGAAAATATAGAAAATATTTTACACCGTGAGGGGATAGCATTAGCACCAATTAAAAAAAGAGCTATGGCATTTTTTATAGATGAACTGCTTCTCTCTTTTTTACTAATTTTTGCATTATGGGATTCTTTTAGTTCTGCTGAGACAATGGAAGAGATGATAAATATCACAAATATATTTGCTTTAGAGTATATGGCTATGAAAATCTTTTATCAAGCTTTTTTTACTATGCAGTATGGTGGAAGCATAGGGAAGCTTATCATGAAGATAAGGGTTATAGAGATTAAAACACTTCAAAATCCAAATGTTATAGTTGCTCTTAACCGTGGAATATTTAGAGTGATAAGTGAGATGCTTTTTTATCTCGGATTTTTATGGGGAATGCTAGACCCTGCTCGCCAGTCATGGCATGATAAAACAGCAAGAACCTTAGTTGTAAATGCGTAAACTCCTCTTTTTTTTACTTTTATCTGCATCTCTTGTGCAGGCTGCAGATAAGGTGGAAATCTATGCAAGTTCCCTAGAAACTCAAGATGGTTTAGTGTATGCTGATGGAGAGGTGGTTGTTGTTTATAAAGAGTATTATTTAAACGCTTCAAGAGCCATTTATAATAAAGAGAGTGGAATTTTAGAGCTTTTTGATAATATTCGTGCTACTCATGGACTTGATTATAAGATCTTAGGTGATTATGCACGATTAAATATTGCAGAAAAAGAGAGGCTTTTTCAACCGTTTTTTATGCTTGAGAAAAACTCAAAAGTTTGGGTGAGTGCTCAGGAAGGGTGTGCGAAAGATACTTTTATCGAGATTGAATCTGGTATAATGAGTGGATGTAACCCCAATAATCCACTTTGGAAAATGGAATTTACATCATCAGATTACAACACAGACACAAAATGGTTAAACCTTTATAATACAAGAATATATATTTATGATATTCCAGTTTTTTATACACCATATTTTGGCTATTCTCTTGACAATACAAGAAGAACTGGTCTTTTAGTACCCTCTGTAGGTATCTCAGATAAAGAGGGTTTTTATTATGAGCAATCTCTTTATATCGCTGAGCACAATTGGTGGGATTTAGAGATAAAACCTCAAACAAGAACTAATCGAGGTTCTGGTTTTTACTCAACTTTGAGATTTCTTGACTCTAAAATTTCAAGAGGGGAGTTGACTGTTGGTTATTTTAAAGAAAAGCAAAAGTATTTTCTTGAAGAGGGGTTAATTAATGATACCCATTATGGATATAATTTTAAATATAACAACGGCAATTTTTTAAATCAGTGGTTTAATTTTGATTTAACTGGTCAATCAGCTTTATATGTAGATGTAAACAATATGAATGATGTTGATTATATTAATTTATCTACAAATGATACAACTAAAAAAACTACTTCCACGCAGATTCTTTCGAGAGCTAATCTTTTTTATAATACAGACAATGATTATATTGGGGCATATTTTAAATACTATAAAGATTTACTCAAAGAGAGCAATGAAAAAACATTACAAAAACTTCCAACCTTTCAGTATCATTATTATTTAGATTCATTGTTTAAAGATAAGTTTTTGTATAATCTTGATATCCAAAGCAACAACATCCATAGGCTGGTTGGCAAGAGAGTAGTTCAAACCGATGTTAATGTACCACTAACTTTACAAACTTCACTTTTTGATGAGTATATAAACTTCTCATACACGGCTCAATTTTATGCACAACATTCTCTTTTTGGTGGAGAGGAGGAATACAGTAGTACTGATGAGTATGAAAATGGTATTTTTGCAAGACAATATAATATATTTCAAGCATCTTCACAGCTCACAAAAGCATACGAAAACTATACTCATGTAACAGGCTTTGGCTTAAGATATACGGCTGGTGGAAATGAATACAAAGATGGTTTTTACGAATATAACCAAAATTTTTGTTCCGATGTGCTTAATAAAAATGATTCAAGGTGTGAATTTTATAATGTAACTAATGTTGATAATGAGTTGCAAGTTGAGTTTTCACAGTATATTTTTGATATAAGTTCACAACAAAAGGTTTATCATAGATTAGCACAAATTATTAGCTATGAAGATGCTAAAAGTGATGCTGGTGAGTTGGAAAATGAATTGGACTATCAGATTACAAAGAGCATTAGCTATTATAATAACATGTTTTATAATTATAATGAAGAGTCCTTTTCTAAGATTTTTAATAAACTTTCATATATTGCTAATGGCTTTAATATCTCCCTCTCCCATCTATATAAAGATACATTTTTAAAAGAAACAGATACTTATTCACCTTATACAAGCTATGTCACATCTAGTGCAGTATATACTTATGATGAGCATTATTCTTATAAGATGAAATTTGATTATGACTTGGAAACTAGTTTGAAAAAAAGGGCAGAAATTGGATTCTTATATAGAAAAAGGTGTTGGGACTTTGGGCTTAGATATGTTGAAAACAACAGACCTGCATTGACGCAAAGCAACTCTTTATCTGTGTATGACAGGTATCTGTATATCACAATTGTGCTCAAACCATTGATGTCATCTCAAGGCCCAACAAAAGATACTGCCCTGAGACTTCCTGATGTATTAAAAGGATCATAAGAAATGAAAAAATATAAACACATATTGAAAAATCACCTTGATGCAGCTAATAAACTCAAAGATGTTATACCTATGACAAAGCTTAAAGAGGAGTCATGGAAGATAGTTGCAGTATCAAAAAGTGGACTTGAAGTTGGATCTCTTATACGAGGAACGCTGCCAAATAAGCTGGACTTTTTATTTTCTCAGGCAATATATGCACCAAACAATGTTGAGTGTGAAATTGCAAGAGTAAGCGAGAATGAAGAGATAGTTATTAATGAAAAACTTGTTAGTTCTTTTGAAATTAAATATGATTATATTTATGGAGAAGCACATAGAAAACATGAAGAGAAGATTTTAAGCGCTATCTATAAGTATAGAAAAGGGAGACATTTTGCCTCTATGAAAAATGAGGTAGTGCTACTTGTGGATGATGGAAGTGAAACAGGTATGAAGTTTATGACTGCATTGAAGACCATTTTAGTAATGAAACCAAAGGCTGTATATATAGCAGTACCAGTTTTACCAAGTGATATTTTAGAGCTACTAGAGCCGTTTGCAGATGAGGTGTTTTTTCTTTATGATATAGATGATTATGTTGAAACATCTCTTTATTATGAAGATTTAGCTATTATAGACGATGAAACAATAGAAAAATTATTAGGAGAGTAGATTGAATTACGATGTTAAATTAGAATTAGAAAATAGAGTTGAAGAGTATTCATTTGGAGATGTGGCAAAACAAGCGAATGGCTCAGCGTGGATAAAATCAGGTAAAAGTGTTATTTTAGCGACTGTTGTTATAGATGAGACAGAGATAGTCAAAGATGATTTTTTACCTCTCACTGTTCAGTATATTGAAAAAACATATGCGGCTGGAAAAATTCCAGGTGGATTTTTTAAGCGCGAAACAAAGCCAAGTGATTTTGAGACACTCACATCTCGTATAGTTGACCGCTCCTTGCGTCCACTTTTTCCAGAAGGTTTTGGACATCCGACACAAATAACGATTATGGTGTTTAGTGCAGATAGTGAATCAGATTTACAAGTGTTAGCATTAAATGCTGCATCTGCTGCACTATATACCTCAGATATTGATATTAATACTTCTGTATCTGCTGTAAGAACGGCAAAGATTGATGGAAAATTAGTTATAAATCCAAGCCTAAGTCAATTAAAAAATTCTACACTAGATTTATATCTTTCAGGAACTAAAGATGATTTGCTAATGATAGAGATGCGTTCATTTGGCAGTCAAGAGCTGGAAGTGATGATGGATCCTATGCTAGATCCGACACTCAGTACAACTGCAATATCTACTCATGTATCTAATGCGATAAGTGAAGATGAGTTAATCGAAATTTTTAAAAAAACTCAAGAAGTTCTTTTTGCAAGCAATAGTGCGTATGAAGATGCTTTTGCATCTCAAAAGAAAGAGACTGTCGCTATCGACTGTAAGGCTCATGTAATCAATGAAGAGATGGTTGCCTATGTTAGAGATAAGCATCTTGAAGATATTCAATCAGCTATGAAACAGATGGCAAAATCTGAACGCTCTACTGCTTTGAGACAACTTAGAAAAAAGATACTTGAGTCTAAAGAGGACTGGGTAGAGATAGAGCTAAAAGATGCGATAGAGAGTGTTAAAAAAGCACAGGTAAGAGCTCAGATACTACAAGAGAGAGTCCGTGCCGATGGCAGAACTTTAACGGAGATAAGACCAATCTCCATTAGTACAAATGTGCTTCCAAATGCACATGCATCATGTTTGTTTACTCGTGGTCAAACACAGGCGCTTGTAGTTCTTACAATGGGTGGACCAAAAGATGCGCAGATGTTTGAGAGCTTAACAGATGGTGGCACTCAAAATGAAAACTTTATGGTTCACTATAACTTCCCTGGATTTAGTGTAGGTGAAGCTTCCCCTGTGATGGGAACAAAAAGAAGAGAATTAGGGCATGGTAATTTAGCAAAAAGAGCATTAGAGCCTATCACTAACTTAGATGGCCAAACAGTTCGTTTGGTTTCTGAGATTTTAGAGTCAAACGGTTCTTCATCGATGGCTACTGTATGTGGTGGTTATATGGCACTTTGTGCAGCAGATATTGATACTAGTGATGTTGTAGCTGGAATCGCTATGGGTATGGTGAGTGATGGCGACAATTACGCAATCCTTTCAGATATTATGGGACTTGAAGACCATGATGGAGATATGGACTTTAAAGTTACTGGTTCAAAAGATGGCATCACTGCCATGCAGATGGATATTAAGTTAGGTGGAATAAGTCTCAATGTGCTTAAAGAGGCACTGTATCAGGCAAAAGAGGGGAGAAGTCATATTATTGATATTATGATCAAAGCCCAAGAGAAAATAGAGTTTAATGATGGTGTCCTTCCAAGTACAGACCTCTTCCATATAGATCCGAGTTTTATTGGTGAGATAATTGGTCAAGCAGGAAAAACCATTCGTGAAATAATTGAGAAGTTTGAAGTAGCAATTGATATAGATAAAAAAGATGGAAAAGTAAAAATCACCGGTAAAAATAAAACAGGTGTATCTGGAGCGAGAGAACATATTCATTCCATCGTAAATACACCAAAAGTTGAAAAAATGAAGTATGAAATCGGTGATAAGCATGAGGGAACTGTTAAAAAAATAGTTGATTTCGGAGCATTTATAGAGCTTCCAGATGGAACTGATGGACTTTTACATATCTCTAAAATATCTGATAAACGAGTTGAAAAAGTAAGTGATGTTTTAAGTGAAGGTGATAAAATCACAGTAGAGATTTTAGAATTTAAAGGGAATAAAATTAGTTTAGGTCGTGCCTAAATTTCAGTTTTTTATTTTCCCTTCTCTATTCTTAAGTCAAGGGAAAACTATGTTCCGTGTCAAGCACGGAATGACGAGCGAAAGCATTTTAATAATACTTTTCATTTTCAATAACTCCTGAGTTTGGATGATATAAGACTTAATTAGTCTATAAAAGTCACGCTTTCTTTGAGGGGAACTCTTGTAGGTTGATAAGTGTTTATTTTTGCTTCTTTGTCTTCGTAGCCTAAAACTACACTATAGAGAAAAGCTAAGTTGTCTGGTGCATCTAAAGCCTCTGCGACAACTTTTCCAAATTCAGTAGTTGAGCCTTGTGGACAACTCTCTATACCGAACTCTTGAGCGGCTAACATTATGCTTTGCATATATGCTCCACAATCAAGTAATGCACCCTCAGCACCATCAATATTTGCTTTATCTGTAAATACAAAAAATACTGTTTTTGCTCCAAACCATCTAAAATTATCTTGCCACATCTTAATTCTGGTGTCATTATCTTTTCTATCAACTTCCATGAGTTTATAAAGACCAGCTCCTGTAATCACTCTTCTTTTTTTATAAGGATGCACCCATTTTACAGGGTAGTATTGTATAAATTGGTCGTGAACTACGCCCTCATTCATCTTTTTTATAATAGCATCGCCAATTTTTTTTAGAAGATCTTCATTGCTTATTGCATACACTTTCCAAGGTTGCATATTTGCACCACTCGGTGTCATACTCGCTGCATGTAAAATCTTTTCCTGAATCTCTTTGGGTACAGGCTTTGGAAGGTAAGCTCTTTTTGAGGAGCGGCTTGTAATAGCGTCTATAATTGTTGGCATTTTTATTCCTAAAAGAAGTGTTTATGAAATTATAATATAAACAAGATTATATATGCCATAAAGTTATATGTGAATACTTTAGACTAAATAGACTTGACAGCATGGCACTCAATGTGATATAATCATTCTAAATTAATTTAAGGACTATGAGATGAATAATATATTTGAAAAACTCACACATAATATGACGGAAGCTATAGAGTCTTCTATCTCTTTGGCGCTACACAATAAAAATCAAGAAGTGGAAACTATACATTTTTTATGGGCATTACTAACAAACTCAAACTCTGTACTCAATCAGATGTTTAATAAGATGAGCATAGATAAAACAGCAATAGAGTTAGATGTAAGAAGTTTGGCTGAAAAATTACCAAAATCATCATCAGTAAATAAAGAAAATATAAAACTATCAAGAAGTTTTGTAGCAACTTTGGAAAATGGTGCAGGACTTATGACAAAAAATGGTGATTCATTTTTAGCGGTTGATACCTATATACTTGCAAATTTAAAGACAGAGCCATTCTCAAAAATTTTGCCAAAGTATATAGATGTTTCAGAACTAGCAAAAAATATAGAAGCAGCTCGAGCTGGTGCAACAATCGATTCACAAAGTTCTGATGAAACACTGGAATCTTTAGATAAGTACGGCATTGACTTGACAGCAGAGGCCGCAGAGGGGAAACTTTCACCAGTTATAGGTAGAGATGAAGAGATAAACCGAATGATGCAGATTCTTATCCGTAAAACTAAAAATAACCCTATGCTTTTAGGTGAGCCTGGAGTTGGTAAAACTGCTTTAGTTGAAGGCTTGGCTCAAAGAATCCAGAGTGGAAATATTCCAACATCATTAAAAAATAAAAAGGTTATAGCACTTGATATGAGTGCATTAATTGCTGGTGCAAAATATCGTGGAGAGTTTGAAGATAGACTCAAAGCAGTTATTGAAGAGGTGAAGAAGAATGGAAATATCATCCTATTTATAGATGAGATTCATACTATTGTGGGAGCGGGAGCAAGTGAGGGTAGTATGGATGCTGCAAATATTTTAAAACCAGCTCTAGCTCGCGGTGAGCTTCATACAATTGGTGCTACAACTTTAAAAGAGTATAGAAAATATTTTGAAAAAGATACAGCATTACAAAGAAGATTTTTACCGATTAATCTTGATGAACCAACCGTAAATCAATCACTTCAGATTTTGCGTGGAATCAAAGAGAGACTTGAACTGCACCATAATGTAACTATTACAGATAGTGCTTTGGTTGCAGCAGCTCGCCTTTCAGATAGATATATAGCTGATAGATTTTTGCCAGATAAAGCGATTGACCTGATAGATGAAGCAGCTGCAGAACTTAAGATGCAAATTGAATCAGAACCAAATGCACTCAGTGCTGCAAAAAGAAAAAGTTCACAACTGAATGTTGAATGCGAAGCTCTGAAAATGGAGGATACTCCAGCAAATGCAAAAAGGTTAGAAGAGATTGCTAAAGAGTTGGCAAATGTGGAAGAAGAGGTAAGAACTTTAGAAGCTCAATTTGCAACAGAGAAAGAGGTTTTTGAAAAAATTTCGAGTATTAAAGAGAAGATAGAAGCTAAAAGAAGAGAGGCGGAACAAGCAAAGCTTGCATCAGACTTTAATCGTGCCGCCGAGATAGAATATGGCGAGATACCAACTCTGATTGAAGAGGAAAAAAAGATAAATGAAAATTGGGAAAATCTTCAAAGAGAAGGAACATTATTAAAAAATAATGTAGATGAAGAGGCGATTGCATCTGTAGTATCAAGATGGACACATATCCCTGTCCAAAAAATGCTTCAAGGTGAAAAAGACAGAATTTTAAATGTTGAGGATGAGTTAAATAAAGATGTCATTGGGCAATCTAAAGCAACTCATGCGGTTGCTCGTGCCATTAAACGAAATAAAGCGGGATTATCAGATGCAAGTTCTCCAATAGGTAGTTTTATGTTTCTAGGACCAACAGGTGTAGGTAAAACGCAAACAGCAAAAACACTTGCACAGTTTTTATTTGACAGCCAAGATGCACTTATACGAATAGATATGAGTGAATATATGGAAAAACATGCAGTTTCACGCTTGATTGGTGCTGCTCCTGGGTATGTTGGGTATGATGAGGGTGGACAACTCACAGAAGCTGTAAGAAGAAAGCCATATAGCGTTATACTCTTTGATGAGGTAGAAAAAGCACATCCAGATGTATTTAATGTGTTGCTTCAAGTTTTAGATGATGGAAGACTAACTGACAACAAGGGCGTAACGGTTGATTTTACAAATACTATCATTATTTTAACTTCCAATATAGCAAGTGATAAAATCATAAATAACGCAAACTCGGACGAACTTGAAGATATGGTTATGAATGAGTTAAGACAAGCGTTTAAACCTGAGTTTTTAAATCGACTTGATGATGTAGTGATTTTTAATGCTTTAGCAAAAGAGCAAATAGTCGGTATAGTTGATCTTTTCTTTAGAGATATTGCTAAAAAAGTTGAAGAAAGAGATATAGAACTTGTTTTAAGTGCTGAGGCTAAGGAATATATAGCTGAAGCTGGATTTGACCCTGTGTATGGAGCTAGACCACTAAAGCGTGCTTTGTATGAGATAGTTGAAGACGCGCTTGCTGATTTGATACTTGAGGGTAAAGTGGTTGAGGGCTCAAAAGTTGAGTTTGGAATGAGTGATGGCGAAATAAAAGTTACTATATCGTAAATTAAAAAGAGGCTATAATTTTATTATGAGATATATATTAATAGCAATGTTTTTCACTGTTTCACTGTTTGCTTGTACAGGTGACTGTTTAACATGTCACCCGAAGCTTTTACCTACAATCAATGAAGATTTGCGTCATAAACCTATGCTCGGGTGTATAAAGTGCCATTCTGCAGAGCCAAACTCAATGGCGGAGTGTGGAGATGATTGTTTTGCTTGTCATCCGATGTCAAAAATAAATGCAGCAAATGTTCGTGAGCATGATGTTATACAAACTTGTGTTGATTGCCATGTAAAGGCAGATGAGATGCTTTTTGATACTTCAAGTACATTTAATCAATCCAAGCCTGAACTGATAAAAGATTTTTTAGTTAAGTGATTGGCAAATGTTTTTTGTATCTTTTGAGGCATCCCAACACAATATCCTTGCACATAGTCAACTTTTAAATCTTTGAGATATATTAGGGTTTTTGGAGGTGGCCTCATAAGAGATGGGAGGTTTTATTATGTGTATGATTTTCTCGTAAAAAACCTTAAACACAGTTTAAGTAAAAATTGAGTAAAATTGCGCTCTTAAAATTATATAAGGATATGTCATGAAAAGAACATACCAACCCCATAGTACGCCAAGAAAAAGAACTCACGGTTTTAGAGCTCGTATGGCAACTAAAAATGGTCGTAGAATATTAAATCGTCGTCGTGCTAAAGGTCGTAAAAGATTGTCAGTTTAGGCGGATTTGACACACTCAAACTCCACAAGGAGTTTCAGCGTATCTACAATAAAGGAAAGAATCAACATTCAAATAGCATTGTGTTATTTTTTCTTCCTCAAAATGGAATTCACAAGGTTGGATTTACAGCTACCAAAAAGATAGGTAATGCTGTGAAAAGAAATAGAGCTAAACGAAGACTTCGAGCCCTTTTTTGTGAATATTCCAACTCTCTTAAAGATGGTACATACATATTTGTAGCAAAGCAATCACTCAATGAAACTAGCCATGACAATTTAACAAAAGATTTTAAAAAAATTATAACTAAAGCCAAGGCTTTCAATGATTAGGAAATTTTTGTTAAAACTTTTATGGATATACCAGAAGTTTTTTACGGTTATTGGCTTTGGAAGTTGTCGATATTACCCATCTTGTTCCGAATTTGCAAGAATTAACTTTGAAAACAACTCTATTTCAAGTGCTTTTTACCACTCTTTTACTAGAATACTTCGTTGTAATCAATTATTTGACGGTGGCATAGAGTATCCACTCCTTGATAAACTGTCTTTAAAGCCCACAAAATTAAGGGTTGATTCTATCAGATATTGGTTGGTTCCAAATAAAAAAAACCGATTTTATATTATAAAAAATTTTTCATATAAAGGGTCATCGTGTTAGACAAAATGTCACCAAATCAAAGACTAATGTTAGCAGTAGCATTGTCTATTGTTTTTTTCGTAGCTTATACTGCAATTTTTCCACCAGAACAACCAGTAGAGACGCAAGAGGCTCAAAAGACGCAACAAGTATCGCTAAGTAATGATGGGCAAGTAACACCAAACGCTATCACAAGCGTAGAAGAGGCGTCTGGTCATGCTATCTCTAATGAGGAGAGAATATCTACAAGTACCTCAAACACAATAGTAACAATCACAAATAAAGATTTTATATTGAAGATAGACACACTCGGGCGTATCTCTTCTAAAGAGTTGCGTCAAGAGAAGTTTAATAATAAAGCTGGCAATCATGCTCAGTTAATTCCACAAACTGGAACTAAACCTCTTTTCATAAGATTTATGGAAGAGAAGTTAAACGAGGAAGCCGTAGAGGTAGCATATACAGCAAGTGTGAATGAGATAGCTTTAGGTGATCACCCTCAAAAGGTTACATTAACTCAGAAACTAAAAGATTTAGTTGTAACGAAAGAGCTCACATTTTATGCAGATGGGCATTATGATGCAGTTATCAAACTCTCTGATGATAAAAGATACTTTGTTTATCTAGGTCAAAGACCACAAGTTGTTGAGCAGATGATGACAGTGTCTGGTGCAATGGTATATACTGATGATGAGCTTGTTACTATTGTAGAAGATGGAGACGCTGAGGGGAGAAAAACTTTTACAGGCGTTGAGCTTCTTTCTGCGTTTGATCAGTACTCAGCTACAATTATGTATGGCTTACCTAAAGATACAACTGTTATGATTGAGAGGGACAGAGATAACAATCCAGTAGTATATTTTGATGCACAGCCCACTATGCATTTTAACGGTTATATTGGACCAAAAGAGTATAAGGTACTTGAGAGTATCAACCCTGTTTTAACAAACGCTATAGAGTATGGTTGGTTCACTTTTGCAGCGAAACCACTTTTTGCACTTCTTTCATGGTTGCATGGGATTTTCGGCAACTGGGGCTGGTCAATAATCGCGCTTACTATTATCATTAGAGTTATTCTTTACCCTTTAACATATAAGGGTATGGTTTCTATGCAGAAAATCAAAGAGATTGCACCTAAGATTAAAGAGGTTCAAGCAAAATACAAAGGTGATCCTCAACGCGCAAATGCAGCGGTAATGGAGATGTATAAAAAGCATAATGCAAACCCGCTTGGTGGATGTTTACCAATGCTTCTGCAAATCCCTGTATTTTTTGCAATTTACCGTGTACTTTTAAATGCCGTAGAGCTTCAAGGTGCACCGTGGGCTTTATGGATTACAGATCTTTCTCGTATGGATACTTACTATGTTTTACCTATTCTTATGGGTGCTTCTATGTATTATCAACAAAAGCTTACACCAAACAATTTTACTGATCCATTGCAAGAAAAAGTGTTTAAATTTTTACCAATTATCTTTACTTTTTTCTTCCTAACTTTCCCATCTGGTTTAGTTTTATACTGGTTCGTAAACAATCTTTTCTCAATTGGACAGCAGTTTATCGTAAATGCACAGTTTAAAAATGCTAAAGATGCAGAGATAGCTGTGAGTGACCATGCACATAAGATGGAACATAAAGAGATGGAAAAAGAAAAATTAGAAAAAAAACGCGCAAAAAAATCAGCGGAGAAAAAAGATGATTAGGATTGAATCTTTAACATTAGAAAAAGCATATGAAGATGCTGCTTCTTCGTTAAAGTGTTCTGTTACGGAACTGAAAATTGAAGTTGTTCAACATCCAACAAAAGGTTTTTTAGGACTTTTTAAAAAGAGTGCTATTATTGTTGCAGTGAGAGAAACAAATTCAGAAAATTCAAAAATAGAAGAAAAAATTACAAACAAAAATGAACTTGAAGAGTTCTCAATTCCAAAATCTAAAGCAGATGAAAAAGAAAAAACTAATAAAATGAAGCCAATAGAGAGTTCCAAAGAAGAGAGAGTTGGGGAAAAAGAAGAAAAGCATACGCATACTATTTTAAATGATACTATCATGCCAGCATCATTTGTTAGCACGCAAGATGATGATGATGAGATGAACTATGAACCAGTGTATGCAGATGAATTTTATGAAGAAGATGAAGAGAACAAAGAAGATCTTTTAGAAATAGCACAAAGTGTTGAAGAAGATATTAACAAACTTTTTGAATTTATATGTTTTAAAATAGATGAAATTAAAGTGAGTGTTTTTGATGAAAATACTCTTTTAGTTGAGTTTAAAGGTGAGGATGCTGCCTTGTTAATAGGTAAAGAGGGGTATAGATACAAAGCACTCTCTTATATGATTTTTAACTGGATAAATACAAAATATCAAGTGCAACTTCGCTTAGAGATTGCAGAGTTTTTAAAAAATCAAGAAGAGTCTGTTGCAAGATACTTGCAAGGAGTTTGTGAAGGCGTTGACCGCGATGGAAGAGCACAAACAAAAATTCTTGATGGAGTGTTGGTTCAGATAGCACTCAAAGAGCTTCGTAACACTTATCCAGATAAATATGTAGCTATCCGTTCTACTCGTGATGGGATGAAATATATCATCATTAACGATTATCATTCTAATTAGATTATGAGGGAAACAATCACTGCCATTGCAACAGCTAATGGCATAGGCTCTATCGCTATTATACGGATTAGTGGTGATACAGCTTTAGAAATTGCAAAAAAACTCACAAAAAAAGAAAATTTTTCTCCAAGATACGCAACTCTTGCAAATGTATATGATCAAAACAATACTCTTTTAGATGAAGCTATAGTTATATACTTCAAGGCCCCTTTTTCATTTACTGCTGAGGATGTTGTAGAGATACAGTGTCATGGTGGTTTTATAGTTGCACAAAGTATTTTAAAAGCCACTCTATTGCATGGTGCAAGATTAGCAGAAGCTGGAGAGTTTTCAAAACGAGCATTTTTTAACGGTCGCATTGATTTGAGTGAGGCTGAGGCTATAGCTCAATTGATTGAAGCTAAAAGTGAAGATGCTGCAAAAATTTTAGCACATCAGATGAAAGGTTCATTAAAAGAGCATATAGAAGAAGTGCGTGATGAGATAATACATATACTCGCTTACTCTGAAGTAAGCATAGATTATGCTGAAGAGGATTTGCCAGAGGATTTAGTTCGTCAGATAGAAGACAAGTTATATGAACTTAAAAAGAACCTTGAAAAAACATTGCTTGCGAGTAAGGCTAGAGAAGGGCTTATGCAAGGCTTTAAAGTTGCTATAGTTGGGAAACCAAATGTTGGAAAAAGTTCTCTTTTGAATGCTCTTTTAAATTATGACCGTGCAATTGTAAGTGATATAGCTGGAACAACGAGAGATACTATTGAGGAGCAGGTAAAAATTGGAACCCATCTTATACGCATTGTCGATACAGCGGGTATCCGTGTGGCTCATGATGAGATAGAGCGTATAGGTATAGAGCGTTCCTTAGAAGCGATAGAGCAGTGTGATATAGTTGTAGCACTCTTTGATGGTTCACGAGAGGTAGATGATGAAGATAAGCAAATACTCAATCTCATCAAAAACAATGCCAATGGTAAAAATATAATATATATTAAAAATAAGATAGATTTAGTCCCTAAATTTTCACATCCAGATATACCATTTAATTTAGAATTAAATTCAAAAGATAGTGTTATCTCACTTGTAAAAGTTTTAGAGAAGATTATGGATGTTACTAACTCTTCAGATGAAATTATGCTAATTTCACAAAGACAAATAAGTGCAGTTGAAAATACTTTAGCAAACATAGAAGAAGCGTTCTTGCCTTTAGAGACTCAAGAGTTAGAGATTTTTTCTTTTCACTTAAATGAAGCAGTCAAAGAGATGGCATCGATAACACGACCTTTTGAAAATGATGAGATGCTAGATAAGATGTTTGGCTCATTTTGTTTAGGGAAATAGATGAAATATATTGCAATTGATTTAGGTTTAAAAAGAATTGGACTAGCGTATAGTGCTCATAAGGATTTGGTTACACCGCTTAAGGCTGTTGAGAGAAAAAATAGAAATCAAGCGTCATCAGATGTAAAAAAAGTTTTACTTGAGTGGGAAGTTGATGCTGTTGTAGTTGGCATCCCTATGGGTGGAAGCTCTGAGGATGAGATGAGACGAAGAGTTGCCCACTTTATGAATCTTGTAGATTTTAAAGGCTCTGTTTTTTACCAAGATGAGAGTCACTCTTCCATAGAAGCCGAAAATATGATGAAAGGTGAGATAAAATATATCCGAGATGGTAGAGTTGACTCCATATCTGCTATGATAATCTTGCAAAGATATCTAAAAACCAATCTTTAAAATTCATTTTAAAGGTGTCCTTTATATTATTATCAGACTTGTATAGTAAAATACATATAATGATTTTTGTTTTTTATTATAATTATTGATTAAGCTTACAAGGGATTGCTCTGTTATGAAAAATATTGAGAAATTACTAAAATATTCAAAAAACTTAAACCTTCTATATGTTGAAGAAAACAAAGAGGTAAGAGAGACAACCGTAGCTATATTAAAAAAGTATTTCAAAGAGATTGTGACAGCTGAGAGTATAGTGGATATGTCAGAGTTATTTAAAATCCATAAGATAGATTTGATAATTACTGAAATAAATCTATTTGGGGAAGATTGTTTAGAGATACTAAAAGATGTAAAAGAGATTCCTATAATTATACTCTCATCTCATAATGGAACTCAACATTTTATAGATTGCATCAAGCTAGGGATAGAGGGCTACCTTATGAAACCTTTAGACTTAGAACAGCTTTTGATAGCGTTATGTAAAGTTACAGAGAAAATCAGACTACACTATGAAGCATTAAATAATTTAAACCTTTTAGAACAATACCAAGATATCATAGATAAAGCCTCTATAGTTTCTAAAACAGATACTAGAGGATATATCACTTATGCGAACGATGAATTTTGTAGAATTTCTGGATATTCTCGAGAGGAACTTATAGGGAAAAATCACAACATAATTAGACATCCAGATAACCCTATGCAAGTTTACAAAGACCTTTGGCATACTATACGAGATAAAAAGCAAGTATGGCAAAAAACTTTAAAGAATTTAGCCAAGAATGGGAAAAGTTATTATGTTCAAACAGTTATTAAGCCTATTTTGAATTATGAGGGTGAAATTTTAGAATATATTGCGCTTAGAAATAATATTACAGACTTCATTAGCGATAAAAATCAGCTTCAAGATTTAATTGATACTATCGACAATGCTATAGTTGTATTTGTAAAAATTGATGGTTTTGAAAATATTGAAAAATATTATAGTCAAAAATTAGCACACATAGTAGAAGATAAATTTGCAAAAGAACTTTTTGACTATATGCCAAAAGAGTTTAACTTCAAACGGGTATTTTTTATAGATAATGGTGAGTATGCTTTTGCCAGTGATTTAAATGAAGCTAAGCTAGAAAAAGAAGATATATTGCATCAACTAAAAATATTTCAAGAAAATGTGAATAAAGCACGGATAAATCTTGGAGAACTAGAGTACGATATGTCAGTTATTGTAAGTGTAGCATATGGAGAAGATGTTCTTGAAAATGCAAAGTACGGCTTGTTAGAGTTAAAAAGATCTCATCAAGATTTTATTTTAGCTAATAATTTATTGCAAAAAGAGCAGTTTGAAGCACATACAAATCTTCAAACATTAAAGATGGTAAAGAGTGCAATTGATAATTTTAGAGTAGTTTCATACTTCCAACCAATCATAGATAACAAAACAAAAGAGATTGTAAAATATGAGTCATTGGTGAGAATTATAGATGAAGATGGTGATGTTATATCTCCATTTTTCTTTTTAGATACAGCCAAACAAGGAAAATACTATTCTCAAATAACTTCAATCGTACTAGATAACTCATTTAATGCTTTAAAGCATACAGATATGGATATATCAATAAATATATCTGCTTTAGATATAGAACGGTCAAGCACACGAGAAAAATTATATGAACTTTTAGCGATACATAAAGAGGAGCTTCCTAGAATTATGTTTGAACTCTTAGAAGATGAGAGTGTAAAAGATTTTGAAACCATAAAAACATTTATATTGGATGTGAAATCAATGGGGGTTAAGATTGCCATAGATGATTTTGGAACAGGATATTCAAATTTTGAAAGGTTACTTGATTATCAGCCAGATATATTAAAAATAGATGGCAGCTTGATTAAAAATATTGAAGATAATTATTTCTCTATGTCTGTAGTAAAAACAATAGTAGCATTTGCTAAAACACAAAACATCAAAACCGTTGCAGAGTATGTGGAGAATGAAAATATATATAATATTTTAAAAGATTTAGAAATCGATTATTCTCAAGGGTATTATTTTGGAAAACCTGAAGTATTGGAAATAAAAAGCGTATAAAACACTCTTTATTTTATGTGAAATTTCTTGCATAATCCAAGAAGTGATGCTTTAGCTTCACTTGAGAGTGAGACTAAAGTGGTAGATCCGATAGGAGTACACAAGAGATCTAATTTAAAGAGCTTTGAAAAACTCTGCAGCTTCTAGTTCATCGTCATTAAGCTCCTCTTTTTTGTAATCATCATCATTTAAAATAAGCTCTTTTATTTTGTTTTGACAAAATTCAAAAAGCACTTTCTTAGCATGTTCATCATCACTTAAAAATCCTAAACCGCTAAATTGATAAGGCTCCTCTTGCTCTATGCAAAGTAGAGTACCATCACACTCTTCTTCTAAGTGTTCCACTAAAGTTCTATAATTTATATTGAACTCTGTTGCATGCCAGCCAATTGTTTCTAAATCTTTATAAGAAAATTCAGCAACTCCATCACCCGTAGTATCATCATATGAAGCCCTTGGAGTATTGACGCTTATCAACTCTTGCCAATTTGAAAAAGCTTTAATGAGAACTCTATCATCATCCTCAACAATTTGGTAGTTCTTTCCTAAAATTTTTTCCAAAGAAGGGTTGGTTTTTGGCATAAGTGCGCTTGTAGGTGTAGGTGAATGTGAGCCTTGATAGATAAGTATCTCTTTTTGAGCAAAAGGCTCATACTTTATCTCTCCGCTTATAGAAATTCCAAAAACTTTTGATGAGTTTATAGCTTGAAGTAAAGATTGTTTATTTACGATGATTATCTCATTAAATAGGTTGAATTTTTTCATAATATTCCTCATGTTTTTTCCATATTATACATACTCTGAGATTAAATGAAAAATTTTCAAAAAAAGTATAAGCTTACTCTAATAAAAGTTTTACTCTTTTTTGAGTATAATGCGACAAATTTTATAGCTAAAGTTTCAAACTTATAGCTTATATATAGCAAGGAAATACAATGGCATTAAATGTTTATTATGACAAAGACACTAGTTTAGACCTAATTAAAAGCAAAACAGTTGCGATGATAGGTTTTGGTTCTCAAGGGCACGCACACGCAGAAAACTTAAGAGATAGCGGTGTTAATGTTGTTGTTGGTTTACGCAAAGGTGGTTCTTCATGGGCAAAAGCTGAAGCGAAAAACTTTGAAGTTTTATCAATTGCCGATGCAACTGCTAAATCAGATGTAGTTATGATTCTTCTTCCAGATGAAAATCAAGCAGAGATTTATGACAATGAGATCGCTCCAAACCTTAAAGATGGTGCTACTATCGCTTTTGGTCATGGTTTTAATATCCACTATGGTCGTGTAAAACCAGCAGCAAATATCAATGTTACAATGATTGCTCCTAAGGCTCCAGGTCATACAGTTCGTTCTGAGTTTGTTCGTGGTGGCGGTATCCCAGATTTAATAGCTGTTGGTCAAAATCCTTCAGGGAATACAAAAGAATTAGCACTTTCTTATGCCTCTGCAATTGGTGGTGGTCGTACTGCAATAATTGAGACAACTTTTAAAGATGAGACAGAAACTGACCTTTTTGGTGAGCAAGCAGTACTTTGTGGTGGTGCTACTGCATTAGTGCAAGCTGGATTTGAGACATTAACTGAAGCTGGTTATGCTCCAGAACTTGCATACTTTGAGTGTTTACATGAGCTTAAATTAATCGTTGACTTAATGTTTGAGGGTGGAATCGCTGATATGAGATACTCAATCTCTAATACTGCTGAGTATGGAGATTATGTCTCTGGTAAGCGTGTTATCAACGCTGAGTCTAAACAAGCTATGCGTGACATTTTAACTGAGATTCAAGATGGGAGATTTGCAAAAGACTTTATATTAGAGGGACAAGCAGGGTATCCTCGTATGAATGCTGAGCGTGCGAATGACAAAGAAAAACTTATTACACAAACTGGTAATAAGCTTCGTGAGATGATGCCATGGATCGGAACAAATAAAATAGTAAATCTAGAAACCAACTAGAGCCCAAGCAAAAACAGAGTAATTTTTTTACTTTGTTGAAGCTTTGTTATTTCCTCTGTATGCAAAAAAATCTATATCTTTCATTGTAAAAAAATACTTATTTATATTTTCATAACACTATTTACCTATTTTAATATTTTTTTAGATAGTATTTCATAAAGGATTTTTATGTTTTTAGAAGCGGTTCTCTCATTTGCACTTTTTTTCACTACGGCCTTAGCAATTCTTGCTATATTTTTAGTACTGTATTCAATAGTTACTCCATATGATGATTATCAATTAATTTTTCAGGATAATAATACCGCAGCAGCTGTAAGTTTTGGTGGTGCCATACTTGGTCTTTGTATTCCATTGTATAGTGCTCTAATTAGTTCTGTTTCGTATGTGGATTTTTTAATGTGGGCTGGAATAGCTGCTTTAAACCAACTATTATTTGCTTTTATTGTAATCAGAATACGGGGTAAATACTCATTAGAAAAACAGATTATAGAAGGGGTAGTACCTGTTGGTATCTTTATGGCATTTATATCTATCTCAATAGGTCTTCTTAATGCAGGTTCAATGAGTTACTAGAGTAGCTGTTGTACTCTGATGAGTGTTGAGAGTAAAATAGCTGACTTGTCAACATTTGATGACTTCATTGTAAGCTCACTACTTAGTAAAAGTTCATGGAGCTTATAGTAAATAGCTGGCTTAAACTTTAGTGAGAGCGCTGCTTTTTCATCAACCACAAATTTCGGAGCAGGGTAGCCTAAAATTTCTAAAGCATTTGGTGCTCCATTGACTCGTATGTAAATGTTAAACATATAGAGTTGTGTCAAGTAGGAAGTAATTGCTGTAACAATTCTTATCTCATCTTCTCCATGATCCAAAATATTTGCTAAATCCTCTTTAAAATCTTTTTTACTTAAAATCTTTTTTATCAGATCATCTATGTTAACTTCTGCAAGACCAAAAACTAAATTATCAATATCTTTTGTTGTGATAGCTCTATCATAAATTCTAAATTTATCTATCTCATTACAAGAGAGTGCAACATCTCCATGATGGATGTTTAGGAGGTGAGAGATTGCAAACTTATCAATATTTACATTTTTTTCTCTTGCAATTTGTCCTATTATGTTTTGAGCTTCAAAATCTTTTGGATGAAAAAACCGAACGCACATTGTGGTTTTTTTTGCAAAAGCTTTTGCATATGTTTTATGATCACTTCCATAATAAGCATATATAAAAATATTGTCTCGGTTTTTTTCACAATAATCTATAAGGGACTCTAGCTCTTTTTTATTGACTTTCTTTTCACTCTTAATAACGAGTACATTTCTGCCACCAAAAAGTGATCCCTGTGAGAGATGTGCTTTTGCGGAGTTAAAGTTGTACTCATCATAGTAAAAGGTAAGCACTGAAGCATCTTCTACATTAGTGAGTGTTTTTGTATATAAATCTATCAAAAAATCACTCTCACCAAACAATATAAAGTTGTTAGATGCAGTATTGTTTTGTATATGCTTGTCTAGTTCGTTTTTATACATTAATCATCATCTTTTTTGATAACTGTGGCATATATTTTTGCTTTTGGAATATCGACACGCTCAATTCTTACCTCTACATCTTCAAAAAGTACCACATTTTCACTAGAGATGATGTTGAGTCTTGCTCCCATAATTTCATCATGAATTTCCGCTTTTACCTCTGGTTCTGTTGCATTGATTCTAGCTTTAAATGTTTTGTTAATGTTGCGTTCTGCCCAACGGGCAAATTTTCTAGCCATAAACTCAACTTCAATTGTACTCGCTTCTCTCTCTTTTTCACTAATGGTCATACTGAGGGCTTCAATATTTCTCAATACATAAGAACTCTCTTGCGTATCATTATTGTTAATTGCTTTTAAAAGTCTATGAACAATAAGATCAGAGTACCTTCGTATAGGAGAAGTGAAGTGTGTATATGCTTCAAATCCAAGTCCAAAGTGACCAGAGTTGAGAGGTGTATATCTTGCTTGCATTTGTGAACGGATAATAAGGGTGTCAACTTCTGATTCTAAGCCCATCTCTCTTGCTTGTCTTTGGATATCAGAGATAGTCTCTTTAATAGAGTTTTTAATGTCTATAAACATCCCAATCCCAGCTAACTCTTGATATAAAATTTGAAGTTTCGTTTGGCTCGGAGGCTCATGTATTCTAAAAATACCACGCTCAAACTGTGCTGCAGCTTCTTTATTTGCTAAAAGCATACAATCTTCTATAAGTGCATGAGAGGGTGTTTCATCTGCCATTGTAGTAGATGCTAGATTGCCATTTTCATCTATTTGCATCTCTAGTTCAGTTGAGCGAAAATCATACCCCACTTTGAGTCTTTTTACTTTGAGAGCATCCGTTATAACTCTTAGTTTGGTTAAATAATCAAAAATTTTTACTTCATTAGCGTTTTGTGCTTGTAACTTTCCATCAAAATAATCATCAATCTCTTCGTAGTTAAATCTTCTATTTGAATGGATAATTGCTTCGTAAACTTTAGATTTACTCACCTCTAAGGTTGTCAAGTCAAGTTTCATCTCAAATACAAAACTTAGTCTATCCACATGAGGCTGTAGTGAGCAGAGAGTCTCACTCAGTTGGCGTGGAAGCATTGGGATGGAGCGATGGGGAAGGTATATGGAAAAACTTCTATATATCGCTTCATTGTCTATGGTTCCAAAAGGTTTGACATACTCACTTACATCTGCTATGGCTACATAAAGAGTTGTGTTTTTTTCATCATAATAAATCGCATCATCATAGTCTTTTGCTGTAACAGGATCAATTGTACAAAAAGGCAAATCTCTTAAATCAACTCTCGATGGATACTTTGAGGCATCTACCGCTTTAAAAGATGTTGCAACTTCAAGAACTTCGGGTTCAAACTCATCATGTTTGTTGAATTGTGCTAAGACAATCTTTTCATCAACATATGGGTCTTGCATATTTCCCAATTTTTCCATGATAATATTTTCTTGATTATCTATTTTAAATACATCACCTATTTGGTATGAGTTGAGTTCATCCTCACTAAGCTCTGCGCCAACAGGATAATCAGTTTTTAATTCAACTAAAGATTTTTTGCCATCTTTTGTGATTATGTAAGCGACACTATAGCTAACTGCTCGACCAACAATTTGGGCGATTTTAGCACTAGGTTTTCCACGAACTCCTAAAAGTCTTTGAGCTATGATAAGGTCGCCCTCTTTAGCCGTTCCTAAGTCACCTTCACCGATAAAAAGATCACGAACATCTTCCCCGATAACATGAAGATAAGCAGTTCCTTTTTGAACTAGCCCTAAAGTGCCTGCACGATATTTGGAGTTGAATTTATAAAGGTTTTCTTTTTTTGTGATGTATTTTTTAGCAAGAAAAGCGTTGACATGTGCTCTTTCATCAGTGCTTATATCTTGATCGTTAAGACCAAGAGTAAGTCGAATTAGTAAAGATTTCAATGGAGTGTTATCTAGCGTTTTCTATAGCTTTATCAAAGCTTTCCATATCAAGCTGATACTTTTGGATTAGTTTTTTAGATGCTTCAATGCTGGCATCCGTAACTACACCATTGATAGGAACAGCGACACGAACAACATGCAAAATTTGCGCAGCTCTTTGATCCTCGTCTGCTGCTTTTTGAGGATTTTGACAATTGCGAATAACATCCACCAAGCCCTCTTCAAATCTCCAGTGTTCAAATACAGTGGCACTCACTTCAGGAGTATCTACACCAACAACTTTTCTCTCAGCAGCTTCAACATCTCCAAGTTCAACTAAGGCATCACGAAAAGCTTCCTGTGAGCCATCTGACATGATTTGTTGAGCGATTAGAACTTTTCCTATCTCAACTAAAAAAGCAGCAGGGGAGAGGATACCGAGTAGTTGATTCTCTTTTCTAAGGCACCAAGCTGTCATGAGCCCATGTTGCTTTTTAGAGAGTGATGAAAACATCTCATTGTTGATACCATAAGCAGACAAATCAAGTGCAAAACTTTTTTTCACTATACTTGCAAGAGCGAAACCTCTTACAGTGCCCATTCCAAAGAGTCCAACAGCTTGACTGATAGCATTTATCTCACGAGAAAAACCATATAACGGAGAGTTTGCAGCTTTTAAAATATCTGCTGTTAATAACGGATCTTTTTCTAAAATCTTTACCATATCGTTAAAAGTGCTATCTGGATTTTGATAAACAGCTTCAATCTGCATAGCAGATTCAGGGAGTGGTGGTAATTGTTTTATCTTTTTTAGAATCTCTTCTGTCATAATTATCTCTTTTTTTAAAGTTTAGTGTTAATGATATAATTATAGTTAATACAGATAAATTCGTACTGAATATTTACAAATAAGTGTTATTATTTTGATATAAATTAAAAAAAAGGACTAATATGCAAAGAGATGCAATGTTGACGCAACTTGGATATGCACCAAATGAAGCTTTATTAACTCAGCTAGAAAAAATTGAAGAAAATACAAATGGATATGAAAAAATCAAAAAACATATTATGGACTTGCACGATCATCTAAAGGTTGACAACTCTTTTGTTGCTATGTCAAACACAAACAACTACTTTAAAATAAAAATAGAATCACCTAGCCCAGAAGTTGCTAAAGAAGCGCATGAAAAAGTGAAACGCTTTAGTGATAAATATAAAGTAAAAGTAAATAAATTAGAAAATAAAGAAACTTATTATATTCTTGGTTTTAATAATTAAGGTTTTTAGTTGAAAGAACCGATGACATTAGAGGGGTATGATCTTTTAGTAGAAGAGTTCAAATTTCTGCTAGAGGAGCAAAAACCTCAGGTTGCAGAGGAAAAACTAGTCGCTGCTGCACAAGGCGATAGAAGTGAAAATGCTGACTACCACGCTGCAAAAGAGAAGCTTCGTTTTATAGATAAAAGGCTTTTTTATCTTAACACTATGATTCAAAAATCACAAATAATAGACCCCTCATCCTACCAACATACACAAGTTTCTTTCGGAAGTAGCGTAAAAATATTAGATATAGATACGGATGAAGAAGAGGTTTATACATTGTGTGGTGTTTTAGAGAGTGAACCAGAAAATGGACTTATCTCTATCCACTCCCCAATCGCAAAAGCATTACTAGGAAAAAAAGTGGAAGATGAGTTCGTTATACAACTTCCAAAGGGTAAAAAAGAGTATGAAGTTTTAGAAATCTATTATAAAAATATATT